>JBDRHG010000018.1:0-16127 GCA_043817075.1 archaeon
GCCCCCTGGACTCCAGAAGTGCCCACGCGGATAACGCAACCGTATCTTCTCCTTGTTGCGAAAAATCAGGTATGCTGATCGTCCCTTAAGCAGCATGAATGCGCGGATGTCGGTCATGCCACGCGGTAACTGCACCATGCAATGCACATGATCCGGCATCACCGACAACACTAAAACCTTGATCCCATGCTCAAACGCCGCTTTCCGGATCGCCGCAGCCACAAGACTTTTATTCTCCGGCTTACGCATCATCTTATAACGGTACTTCGTCGCCCACACAAGATGCCAAACGCTGAACCCGACTTTGTGACTCGATTTTCGCAACATTCTTGCTCGCCTCCAGCGAGCAACGCTCACGCTATCTTGAAACGGTAGAATGCGTGGCAAAAAAAAAATTCGCTCGCCACGCAGTGGGGGCTTTGCCCCCACAAAAAACTTTCTACAGAAAAAGAACTAAACGGCCTAAAGGCCGGGGTATAAAACCCAAAGCTCGCTACGCTCGCAATCAATTTCGCCCAATCAACGAATCTTTTTTAAAATGACCGACCTTACTGGCCGATATGACCATGAAGATCGGCCTGGAGATCCATTGCTACCTCCGCATGGAGGAGAGCGGCGAGAAGCTGTTCTGCCGCTGCAAGGTCGACAGGGACGCCGAGCCCAACACAACCGTCTGCCCGGTATGCACCGCTCAGCCCGGTAGCAAACCCATGGTGCCGAACCGCGAGGCCGTCGACCGTATGCTACGGGTCGGTCTCATGCTGGGATGCCGCATCAATCGGGAGCTCATGTTCCAGCGCAAGCACTACAGTTGGCCCGACCTCCCTTCAGGCTACCAACGAACGATGTCTGGCAGCTATTCAGTGCCGGTGGGTGAGGACGGCGAATTCTTGGGTATCCGCATCAGGGAAGTGCATCTTGAGGAGGACCCTGCGGCATGGAATCCGGAGACCGGCCAGGTGGACTATAACCGTTCGGGATATCCATTGGCAGAGATCGTCACCGAACCTGATTTCTCATCGCCCGACCAGGTCAAGGAATGGCTGCGCGAGCTCATGGTCACGCTGTCTTACATCAGGGCTGTCGACCGCAAGGGCGGCATCAAGAGCGATGTCAACATCTCGGTCGAGCCGGATTTCCAGCGCGTCGAGATCAAGAATGTCAATTCTTTCTCAGCGATCGTCGAGGCCATCGAGGTCGAGAGCGTCCGGCAGAAGAAGCTGGTCGAGCAGGGCACCAGAGTCAAGCAGGAGACCCGTGCTTTCGATAGGGGCAAGAAGGAGACTGCGTTCATGCGGTCGAAAGAGAATGCCATCGATTACATGTTCATCCCTGAACCCGATCTTCCCATCATCGGGATCTCTGACGAATGGATAGACGCTGTCACCAAGGAGCTGCCTGCCAAACCCGTGGAGATGAAGGATGATCTCAAGAAGCGATTCAAGCTATCAGAGGGCGACGCAGAGGTGCTCTCCAGGGATATCGTGCTGGCGACGCTCTATCAACAGGTCGCAGGATCTGCCGATCCCCGCATCGCGCTCACCTTCGTGCGCAGGGAGATCCCCCGCGTGGCCCATTACAACAAGGTCGAACTCGACGAGCTCCCTATCGATCACACACATCTCATCGACATCGTCTCTCTGCTGGCCGAGAAGAAGATCACGGACAAGATAGCGTCAGATATCCTGGAAAAGCTCTTCGAGAAGCCTTTCGACGTCAAGGAGTTCGTCAAGAAGCACGACCTCGGCGCGATCTCTGACCAGGGAGAGCTGGAAGGCGCATGCAAGGACGCCATCGCAGCCAACCCTAAAGTGGTCGAGGACTACAAGAGCGGCAAGAAAGAGAGCGTCAACTTCCTCGTCGGCCAGGTCATGAAGGCGACGAGAGGGAAGTCGGACGCCAAGACAGTCAAGGAGATGATCGCGGCGATCATCGACAAGGGATAACCATGGCGTCTTCACCGACACGACCGTTGATCACCATCACCTGCGACTTCGGCATAGTCAGCCAGGGAGTGGGTGTGATGCAGGCCGTAGCCTACGGCATCAATCCGGACGCCAATGTGGTCCATTTCACACCGGAAGTGCCTGCCTTCGACATCCGCGCCGGCGCCCGTGTCATGGAGGGGCTCGCGACCATCCAAGTAGGCTTCCATGTCTGTGTGGTCGACCCTGGAGTGGGCACGAAGAGACAGGCCATCATCATCGAGACCGGCCGAGGCGATTTCCTCGTCGGTCCTGACAACGGTGTGCTGATTCCTGCGACGGGCTTCCTCGGCGGTATCAAGACGATCGTATCGGCAGAGAACGAGAAGTACATGAAGACGCCGATGTCCGATGTCTTCCATGGACGCGACATCTTCACGCCTGCTGCCGCATGGCTGTCCACCGGCGTCCCTATCAAAGATTTCGGCCCGGAACTGAAGGTGACCGATTTGGTCCCGGCGCCCTATGGCGAAGCGACAGTCACCGATGGCAGGATAGACGCGATGATAATCTATGCCAACAATTACGGCTCGTCGTTCCTCAACATCAAAGCCGACCAATTGCAGAAGGCAGGGTTCTCTCAAGGAGACGAACTCATCCTGTCAATCAACAATAAAAGGATCAAGATACCGTTGCTACGCACCTTCGGCCAGGTGCCGGTGGGCGATCCGCTCCTTTTCCCCGACGACTATGGCCGTGTCGAGATCGCGATCAACCAGGGTGACGCCAAGAAGACATATGGCATCAACATCGGCGACGACGTGATCCTCGAGAAAGCGTGAGCGAAGAGTTCAATTCTCAAGAAGACTTTCCAGCAATCCAGAGATGCGCTCCTCATAGGTCGCCTGCGTCTCCCCTTCCTGCTTCTGGGTGTCGAGCTGCCGCATGAGATCGACGATATATGATCGCTCATCTTCCTTGGCCTTGCCGATGTCCTTCTGGCCGAGGTGCTCATCGATGATGCGGCTCTCCACCGACTCGACCGAGCCCTCCTTGACGGTGATGCGCTCGAATTCCTTTCCTGACAGCTGCGCCGTGTTCTTCATCACGACGTATGCCCCTGCATCCATGAAGAGATCGAAGACCGCGGAGAAGTCTATGTCCACTGTCCGCCCTTCGGAGAGCTCACCCTTGAGGCGGAGCGTGACGATATGGTCCTTGATGTCGGGTGTCGCCAATGCCTCGAGCCCGGCCTGCACCTCGCCTGGTGTCTTGCCTGCGCAATCGATGGTGAGGCTGCGTATGGGTTTGACCTTGATGGCCACGTGCTCGATCTTGCCGTCCTCATAGATGACCATGCTGCCCTGCTGCAGCTTCTCGATCTCAGCGAAATTATTGGGGAAGACCGGTCCGGGGAACACGACATTCTTCCTGCCGGAGAAGCTCTGGTTATCGACCACATGCACATGGCCGCCTGCGTAGTAGTCGAACCCTTCAGGCAGTATCGAGACCGGCGGCGCCTCCATCTCTTTGAGCTCTGCGGGTTTCATCTCTGATATCGCGGTGTGGAAGAGGAATATTCGAAAGCCTTTCTCTTTCCCCAGCGCTTCCCGGTCGAGGAGATCGTAGTAGGTGCGGTCCAGCGCGCCGCGCTTTCCCAGGATGCCGGTGATTTTCGCACCGGTCCGTTCATCAGTGGTGTATTCCAGGACCAGCTTCCCGTCGACCTCATTGCCGCGCGAGACCTTGATCCAGAGCCCGGCCTCCTCGAGCACGTCGAGCATGGTCTTGCCTGAGGGGGAGAAATCGTGGGAGCCAGGGATGAAATAGACCGGGATGTCCGCCTCGCTCAGTCTCTTCAGCCCTCTGACCACTTCCTTGAGCTGATCCATGGGCGGCAACGATGTGTTGAAGACGTCGCCAGGGACGAGCACGAAGTCTGCTTTGCGTTCTATCGAGGTCTGTACCGCGATGCGGAATGCCTCAAGAGATACTTTTGCGAGACGTTCGTCCCGCCATGAGCCGATATGGATGTCGGCGAAGTGTGCGAATCGCATGATCGTGAAGGAAGGGAAAGGAGATGGGAAAGGAAAGGAGGGAATCAGCTGGATCAGTCACCCATCCCAGAGAACGCCGGTCTGGACGGTGGATCTTTCGGGGCCTTTTCTTGGGCGGCCTTGACGATATCGGCGAAGAGCGGTATCTTGACAGGCGTCGCGAAGCGAGCGAAATTGCTGGTGACGATGGCCTCGCCCTTGTCGAGGCTCGCGATGTTGCGGCCGTCGGTGGAGAGGTCCTGCGCCGCGGATTCGATGATGGCCTGCCGCTCGGGCGCCATCTCGAGACCGAGGATGATCTTGGTGTTCATATTGGCCAGGATCTCACGCGGGATGAGCGATGGGAGCTGGGTGATCGCGACCAGGCCGACCTTGAACTTTCGGCCTTCCCGTGCGATGGTGGAGAAGATGTTGGAGCCGCGTTCGAGCACCTCTTTGCCCAGCACACGCGGCGCCTCCTCGAGCACGATGCCCACGGTGGGCTTCCCTTCGAGAGTGCCATCGACTTTTGACCGTTTGTGGCGGAGGAATATCTCTGAAGCGATGAGCGAACCGATCAATATCTCCACCCGGCCCGATGACGTGCTCGTATCGATGATGACGGTCTTGGATTTCTCGAGCTCACCCACGATGTCAGCTACTGTCGTCTGGCCGGCCTGCTCTTGGAACACGCCCTGGCAACGGATGGCTCCGTCGTTGACCGACAGGTCGAAGAGCGAAACGAGACGCCGACGCAGGACCGAGAGCGATTCCTCCTGGAATCGCGTCACTTCGGAGAGCGGCTGCTCCAGCACGCAAGCCGCCACCCAGTCCTTGCCGTATTGCTTGGAATAGGCCGCCGCAGCCTGTTGCTGCGGATCGGACAAAGGCAACACACCATTGAAGTGGGCAGGCCGCACTGATGAGAGGCTGATGCGCAGCGTGCGCGCACCTGGAGGAGGGGATTCCGGCGTGTAGTAGACAACGCTGCCGGATGGATGGTCTTTGAGACCAGGACCTGTTCGGCCGAAGTATTCATCATGGGGATCGAGCACAAGCATGCCGCAATAGTCCTCATCCATGCTGCTCCAGAGCATGCTCGATGTGAGGTTGCTCTTGCCCTTTCCTGTGGTCGCAGGGATGAGTATGTGATGAGAGATCGCCTTCTCGCCGTCGAGCTGCATGTCGACGTCCAGCACTTTGGATCCGCTCCGCAATTTGCCTATATACAACGGATGAGGCGGGGTGTCGATGAATGAGAGGTCGCCTCTCTCCACCGCACGGACAGTCGAGAAGAAACGCGGTAGGGTCTTGCACAATGCCGCATGTCTGCCGTCGATCGAAAGGAGGGGACGGAGAAGCACGGTCGTATAGGTCCGTAAACCCTCATCCATGATGCGGACATCGGCGTCCTCCTCGAGGCGGATGCCTGATATCATCTCGAGGTTCGGTTGGGATATCTGGCTGCCATAAGCGAGATCGAATGAGGTGAGCAGGATCTTGCGGTCTCCATGCTCGCTGATGAGCAGTTCGCCCAGTTCGATGACGGCATCGGCCTTCTGTCTCAGCAGGACTTTGGAATATTCTCCTCCTATAATCTGTCCGAGAACCATTGTCGGCAAGGATGGGCCGCGCCTAATAAATGTTTCCTGCCGAAAGAGTAAGATTTTTAAAACTCCCGGACGACAGAGAGTATATGGATCCAAAAGAAGAGAGAGAAAAGGCCCTTGAAAAATCACGTGAGCTTGAAAAAGAGCATGTCCCTTCAGACGATGAGATAGAAGAGGAGGAGCGGGATTTCGAGGATGAGGAACGCAAGCTTCGTAAGATTACCGAACCTGACTCGAGAGAGGAAGAGTGAAGGGAAGAAGCGTGATCGGAGAGCGACCTTCCTCAGAAGGAGCTCAAGGTCTGTTGGTTCTTCCGTGCCTTCTTGATAGGTTTTCGGTCCTTGAGCTCTAGCGCGAGCATGTGTTCGATGAAACGCTTCCTGTTGCGTTTGCCCAATACCTCAGTGTCTAGACCTGCGGCGAGGCGCTCAGGAGAGTTGAGGCTGGATTCTTTGAGGAGACCCAGGATCAGGGGCTCGTGCTGTCTCTTGCCCAACATCCGTTGGTGAGCAGGTTCGACGAGCAGCGCAGCCAGCAGTCCTTCCCGTTCACGCAGGGTAAATGCATGGTCCGTCCCGGCATCGGAGACGAGTCCTGCCAGGGTCTGCGGATCGGTGATGCCGGAGTACTTGAGCAGCTGCAGTGTGCGGATGACTGGATTGTCATGGCTGCCGGTGTCCAACGAAAGGAGCACCTCACCGATGACGCGCGAGAATGGCATCACGTCGACCTGTTTGAGCTGTTGGGCCTTGTTCGACGTCGTGATCAGCAGCCGTCGTGGCTCTGCGGCAGATCCCAATGTCTTCTTGATCGTCTTCTGGACAGCCTGCTGCACCGGACGGGAGAAGAACTTGCGTTTGAACTCTTCGAGCGATTCAGGCTCGGATGATGAGACCGACACGGCAGTCTCCACATGGACGACCTCGGAATACGAGCCCTTCTGGTGGTGGACCCCTAATATGCCTACGTCCCGATTTCTCCCGGCCTTGATCCCGGTGATACAGAAATATCCCTGATGCTGGAGCCACCAGAGCACGATCTCTTTCTCGGCATTCATAAGACCCACCCCCGACAATAACGCAGGAAGAATCAGTGTTTAAAAGGATTTCCCTCGATATGCGGTTATGCGGTCTCAGATCCGTTCGCCGGCCTCGAGCTTGATGAGCTGATGGAGCTCATCGTCAGATATCGCACAACCCCTCAGCTTGAGCGCCCAGAGAAGCGATGAGATGAGGATTCGTTTGCCGTTCTTCATGCCCGGTAGGTAATGGTCCAGCACACCGTCCTCGAATCCCACCGCGATGAGTTCGGTGCTCCGGAGAGCAGGCAGTTTACCGACCCGTTTACGGAAGTCGTCGAGCTTTTGCCGATCGACCTCGATGTGGGTATGAAGCTTGCGTTCGAGTCTCTTCCGTAAGGCCGCGGGCTTCTCGAGAAGGTATCTGGTGGTGCGCTCGTCGATGATGAGCGCTTCGGCGTTGAGATGCATGGCCAATGCGATGGCCTCGATCTCGCCGCCATGCACGATGCGGATGGATTGGCCGCGGGCGGCATAGATGTTGTTCGCGAGATCGAGCAGTTCGTTGGATTCTTTCCGGACGCTCGGCAGGTTGTAGACTTTGAGCGTCTTGTTCCTGATCAGCTCCATGATCTGTAGGGCTTCGAACTGGAAACGGTGCTTGCGGAACGGGGTGTCGACGAGCTCTTTACGCACCTGATGAGGGATGGCGAATTCGCCTCCAAAATTCTCCTTCAGGCCGGTCAATGCGGGGAGAAGGCCGTTGAGCCCCATCGAGATGATGGGGCCAGCGTCGAAGATGAGCAGCTTGCGTTTCATGATGAGCCGCCTCTAGGGAACAGCGAACGGGCGAACTTCATGCGTTTGGCGATGGGCACGCCCTCGTCGTCCATGTCGTTGATGGTGGTGCTGCCCACATAGCTGGAGAGCTCCCATTGGCTGATGCCCAGGATCTCAGACGTACGTGCCATTGAGATACCATGGTCATAGATCTTCGACCCTTTCTTGACCTGGGCCTGCTCGATGACTTGGGTGATATAGCTCTTGAGATTCTTGTCCTGCTCCGCGATGAAGCGAAGAAGGTCTTTTATGCGCCGCTCGTACCGACCGACATCTTTGTCGAGGAGATAATTATAGGCCCGCCGCAATGCCTTGAGTATCCGTGCGTCGATATGGCCCTGCCTATCGATGATTTTGGACAGCGCATAGGTGACCACGGCGATGGATACTGAGTCCTGGTCCTGGAAGATAGAAGCGTTGTGTATGGTGCGGTTCGACAGGGTCCGGATTTCCGGAGTCTGGGCCTTGCCCTTCTCGAGCAGCGGCAGCAGCTGGCTGATGATGGCCAGGATGTCTTTTCGCACGACCTCGTTCATGCGCGTGTTGCCGTAAAGAGAGTATAAAAAGGTTTCCCAACGGACGGGCAAAGATATAAATGGCAATAGGCCAACCAGCATATCATGGCGATCTCATTTTCCGAGTTCATCAGACGTCTCTTGCCCTTGAGGGGAGAGGCCGCGGCGCATTACGCCGTGCTACAGCAGCATCTTGAGCCCGACGAGGAGAAGACGGTCAAGGCCATGCTCAAGCTCAAACGGGCCGGCATCTCATTCTCCAAGATGGAGGTCTCCAAAGAGGTCGGCGAGGACGCCAGCTATCCTCAACTTGATCCTGCGGTGATGGACAAGGAAGTCAAGTCCGTCTGCGACCGCATCAACCGACGGGTGCTCGCGGCCGAAGAGAAGACCGCGACCAGACACATAGGGAAGAGAGGATGGGACCTAGCGCCTCTCATCGCACCGAATCTCGTGGGCTTCGACATGATCAAGAAGGCCGTGCTCCTCCAGCTCATCTCCGACGAGCCGCTCCACATACTGCTCCTAGGCGACCCGGGGGTCGGCAAGACGGATATCTTGCATGATGCCGCCGAGGTATCGCCGATCTCGTCTTTCGGATTAGGTTCAGGCACCAGCGGCGTGGGTCTCTCAGCCATGTTCAAGGGCGACAAGCTCATCAAGGGCCTGCTGCCCCAGGCTGACAATGGACTCTGCTGCATCGACGAGCTCAACCTGATGAAGGAGCAGGACATGGCCGGGCTCTACAATGCCATGGAGAAGGGATTCGTCTCCTATGACAAGGCGGGAAAGAGCGTCCGCCTCGACGCGCGCATCTCCGTGCTTGCCACGGCCAACCCGAAAGGCGACCGCTTCGCAGGCCACACGGTCGAGACGCTCCACAAACAGCTGCCCTTCGACCCGGCCCTGCTGTCCCGGTTCCATCTCGTCTTCCTCGTGCGCCGCCCAGGTATCGACGAATTCAAGAAGATTAGCGCGCAGATCGCCACGGGCAAGAAACGGGTGCTCAAGAAGAAGGACAAAGAGCTGCTGAAGCGATGGATCAACGAGATCAAGAGTAAAGAAGTCGTCTTCCCTGCCAAGCTGAAGGACTCGGTCGCTGAGCTGGCCGAGGACATCAAGCGTCACGAGGACAAGTACCTCATCGAGGTATCGCCCCGGCTCATCATCGGCGTCATCCGCCTCGCCAAAGCGGTGGCACGGCTTGAGGGCAAGAAGAAGGTCGACGAAGACGCCTTGAGCATGGCAGAAGAGATACTTCTAGGATCACTATCTATCGGATGATTCCTGTCTGGATTTCTGGATCAGATGGGGACTATGCTACCTTCGCTCGTAGGCTGAGTCCTGCTCCGACGCTCGGTGAGATTGAGAGAAATCGTATCGCTGCCCTGCAGCATGGCCTCGACCTCGTGGATGGGCTTACCCGTCAATGCCGCGAGATCAGACAGATTCATATGATATCCTCCTTTCGACCAGGTGATACATAAAGCTTTTGGTCACGTGATTAAATTTCCATAGTAACATTTATATATATGGCCGTCGGCAGTGAAATGCAGTATGATCAAGGCTTTCAAGAAGTTTCTCAACAAATTCTTAAAGGATATCTTCCGCAAGAAGAAGGACCTGAAACTAGGTCTCTACGGCCCGCCGAACGCGGGCAAGACGACGCTTGCGAACCGCATCTGCCAGGACTGGCTCGGCGAGGAGATGGGCACGGTGTCGAACATGGCCCATGAGACCCGCGAGATCCAGATCAAGGAGCAGATCAAGATAAAGAACAACGGTAAGGAGCTCTCCTTCAACCTCGTCGATACGCCCGGCATCGCGACCAAGATCGATTATGAGGATTTCATGAAGTCAGGCATGAAGGAGAAGGATGCCAAGATCCGCGCCAAAGAGGCGACGAAGGGCGTCATAGACTCCATAAAGTGGCTTGACGACATGGATGTCGTCATCGTGGTGCTCGACGCGACAGAAGACCCCTACTCCCAGGTCAATATCACCATCATCGGCAATCTCCAGGCCCGCAACATCCCTGTATTGCTCGTGGCCAACAAGGTCGACCTCAAGAAGGCCAAGATGAGGAAGGTCGAAGCCGCGTTCCCGCAGTACAAGCTGGTGGGGATCTCTGCCAAATACGGCAACAATATCGACAATTTTTACGAGGCGCTCTTCGAGCTGACCGGTTAAAATGCTCACGCTCCAATTCATCCCCTACTATGAGATCGAGAAGCTCTCCTCTGCCAAGAGGATAAAGAAGCTCATGGACATCGTCAAGACCAATAAGATCGTGCTTCTCGAGGGCAGGTTGAAGAAAGAGGAGGAAAAAGATCTCATCGAGATCACCATGGAGGAGATCGACGACAAGTTCAAAGGCATCGAGCTCACCGTTGTGTATCCTGAGCAGAAGGACGATCAGATCATGGCCAAGCTCAAACGGGGCTTTGCCAGCATGATTCTCGGTGACCGGATCGGGTTCACCATCATCGGTCCGGCTTCCGTGGTCAAGGAGATCAGGCGCGACCCGGACAAGATCCAGCTCTATGTGACCGAAGGCCGCAAGAGTCAGACAACCAAGAAGACGAAGAAGCGCGCCCGGAGGAAGTGATCCATGCCCCATCAATGCGTCCGATGCGGATTGATGTATGGAGACGGGTCGAAAGAGATCCTCTCCGGCTGCACATGCGGTGCGCGGCTGTTTTTCTACATCAGGAAAGAGAAGCTCGAGCAGGCAGAGCAGGTCCAGAAGAAACTGACCAAGAAGGACAAGGACCAGATAGAATCTGATGTGCTCGAGATCGTCGGATTGGACAAGAAGCCTGATGAACCGATAGTGCTCGACCTCGAATCCATCCGGATCGCAGCCCCTGGCAAGTATGAGATCGATCTCGTATCGCTGTTCAAGAAGAAGCCGCTCATCTACAAGCTCGAGGAAGGGAAATACATGATCGATCTCCCTGAGAGCTTCAGGGAGCATACAGCTTGAATTCTCGTCCGTACACCTCCTATTTCCCGCTCATGATCTCGACGACGTCGCGATGCTTTAGCGGCTGGTCCTTTGCCATGGGCATCTTGGTGCGGACATTGATGGCCTTGATGAAGTTCTTGCCGAAATCGGTATGCAGGCGGAATGCGAAGTCGAGTGCCGTCGTGCCCGGCGGCATGAGAAAACAATCCGGAAGCACATTGCCGTCCGAATCAGCGAGCTTGTTGACGCCGCCAGGGACGATCGCGACGTAGCCGAGCAAGCCGAAAACCGCTTCGTCGATGACCTCCTGCACGCCGGTGCCGCCTTTCTCCAGCACGTTTGCCTTGATGAAGCCGAGACCCGCTTTCTGCCTGTCGTTGAGTGAGGCCTCATCCTTGAATGCGAACGATTCCCCGCCAGGGACATAATCGATCAGGTCATGCTTGGCGGCTTCCTTGAGCGCGAGCTCGGACTCTGCGCTGCAGCCGACGATCGTGTAGTCGGAGAAATCCTTCTTGATACGCTCCAGATTCTCGCGTGCGCCAGGGATGTCGATCTTGTTGGCGGCGATGATGATGGGTTTGGTCGCCTTGCGGAACGCGATAGCGATCCCTTTGAGATGCTCAGCCGTCCAATCGGCGATGTGCGTGGGGTCGAGCGACAATTCGTTGATGGTCCTTGCCACGAGCTCTTCTGACACACCCAGACCTGAGAACTGCTTGGCGATCGCCTTCTGCACCTGTGTGTGCTCCATCTGCACCTGTCGCGCGAAACGGTCCCAGGGTTTCTTGAGTATGCCGAGGAACCACATATCCAGCTCGGTCTCGAGGAAACGGATGTCCTCCGCAGGGTCGTAAGTCCCGATCTCCACGGACTCGCCTTTCTCATTGGTCGATCCTGCGCAGTCGATGACGTGGATGAGCACGTCTGCCTGCCTTAGGTCGTCGAGGAATTGGTTGCCCATGCCCTTGCCTTCGTAAGCGCCAGGCACCAGGCCTGCGACGTCGATCATCTGGACAGGCACGAAACGCCAGTCACCTTGGGTGTAGCCTTCGCGAGGGTTCGATTCGGCGCCGAAATCCTTGTCCACACGCTCGACTCTCACATAGCCGATGCCATGGTTAGGCTTGATGGTCGCGAACGGATAGTTGGCGATCTCGACCTCTGCGAGCGTCAATGCCTTGAAGAAGGTGCTCTTACCGCAATTTGGCTTTCCTACGACTCCGACAAGCATAGCTGCGGGTGGACGGAAGCGGCTTATAACTCTTTCTTTTTAAGGAACCATCAGATTTATATAGGACCCTTCAGGGTGCTCAATGGATGCTCAAGGCTGAACTGCATGCACATACCTCGGGCAGCCGGAACGATGGCATCCGTCATTCTCCGAAAGGATTGATCCGTCACCTGTCGCGACTGCATTATCGCGTGCTCGCCATCACAGACCATGACGTGGTCACATACTCCGAAGAGCTGGCGGACTATGCCGGATCGAAGGGGATACTGCTCATCCCAGGGACAGAGCGGACCATCGAGGGAGCCCATGTGCTGCTCTACAACCTCGATGAGGAACAGATGAGAGGCGTCCACACCTTCGCTGATCTCGCCAGGCTGCGAGAGGACCATCCATCGCTGCTCGTCGGCGCGCCCCATCCGTTCTATAAAGTCAGTTCTTGTCTGGGTAAAAGATTGATCGAGAACATCAGCCTGTTCGACGTCATCGAACACAGCTCTGCCTACACCCGTCATATCAATCCGAACCGTAAGGCCATCTCGGTGGCGCAACACCACCACAAACCTGTGATCGCGACCAGCGACCTGCACATGCTGCATCAGGCCAACAAGAACGTCACCTTCATCGACGCAGAACCGGATGTGGACTCAGTGGTCGAAGCGCTCCGAGGAGGCAATCTCCAGATAGGCTCCCGCCCTTTGCGGACGACGGAGTTCGCCAAAGTCATCGCATTCACCTTGTATTCCACCTTCTTGGGACCGCTGCGAAACCTTTATAAGTAGCGTTTCCTAGAGCGATAGGCATGACGCTCTTCGCGGGGAATTACCACGTCAAGTACACCGGCACCATACACCTCCGCTCGCTCTACGTCCTGATACACGACTGGCTCATCGACATGGAATATCTCGATATGTCGGGGCCCGACTTCCCAGAGAACCTGTACAGCCTCTCCAAGTCCCAACCGGGGGGCGAAGAGATGTGGATCTGGTGGCGTCCGGTCTATGCGCCGCAGAGCAACCCGTTCTACCGATATGTCCTACGCATCACCTTCCATTCCTTCCGCATGAACGAATCAGAAGCCGTCCGCGGGCATCGTAAGATCAAGGTCCACAAGGGCGAGCACAAGGTCATCATCACCGCCATGCTCGAGACCGACTACAAGAACGCGTGGCAGAAGAGCGGTTTCATGCGCTACTTCCTCGACCTGTTCAAGAACAGGATCATCAAGAACGATCTCAACAAACAGAAAGCCCACCTATTGGGTCATGTCGCCGACCTCCAGAAGAAGATAAAGGAATTCTATGGCAGCGCGCACTGGGAAGACACCAGCCGACCCTTCATGCCCAAGCTCGGTATGAAAGAGGAAGAGCCTGTCGGACCCTAATTCACCTCCATTTGATGGAGCAACCCCGCGACGGCTTGCTCTCTGCCGCAATCTCTTTCCCGACCAGCAAGGCACCTATCGCGTCTGCCATGGTCTCTTCTGAGACTGTATCCCCAGGACTCATTGAATCGTTCAATCTGCCATGGAAGAAAAGCTTGCCGTCTTTATCGAAGAGGAAAGGATCGGGTGTGCACACCGCGCCATATGCTTCGGCGACCTCCTGGTTCTCATCGAAGAGGTAGGTGAAGACGAATCCTTCTTCGTCGGCGATGCGCTTCATGTTCTCGAAGGAATCCTCAGGGAACATATGGGCGTCGTTTGGGTTGATGCCGATGACCGCGATGTCGGGGAAACGTTTCGCCAATCCGTTGATGGTCTCGAACTTGTCGATGACATAGGGACAGTGGTTGCACATGAAGATGATGAGCGCAGGCTTGCCAGCGAAGTCGAAGAGCGAATGCGTCTTATCATCGATGCCGGGAAGAGAGAAGTCCGGGGCTTTGTCGCCAGGCTGCAGTTCGTTGTTTGATTCAAGAAGTACCATACTATCACCTCAAGAGGTAGGACCACCGAGGCGTTAATAAATTTTATGGAGCTTCCTGCACTGGAGGCAGGTCCTCGTGGCGGGCGAGCAAGAGGATACCAGGGATGAGAAACAGGATCCCTACCATCTGGAACATCGTCACGCCCTCGCCGAGGAAGAGGAAGCCCATCGCCAATCCGAAAAGCGGCGCAGTGAGCTCCAGCGACGCGACCTGTGCTGCCTTGATCCGGCGTATGCCGTACATATAGAGGAGGAATCCTGAGATGCTGCACAACCCAGCCGCGATCTCCCAGCCGGTCGGCGGCAGGATGGACTCCCTGACGAGGAGGATGACGATGAATATTGGGAAGAGCACGAGGAAACGGTAGAATGAAGATACGGTCTCATGTACCGTGGTGAGGTCGCGGCGGATGAAGGTGGCCGAGACCGCCCAGCCGAACATGGCGAAGAAGACGAGCAGGTCGCCGTGTGTGCCGAGCCGCAGGCCGAGGAGGTTGTCCAGCGAGCGGGAGCTGACGAACGCTGCGGAAAACATGAGCAACACCATGCCGCCTAGGTCGAATTTCGTGAGTCTGTCGCCTTTGAGGAAGATGAAGCCCAGCAGGAGGATGACGACCACCTGGAGATGGGCGATGAGCATGGCGTTGAGCACAGGCACGGTCTTGAGCGCGTGGAAATAGAGCACGTCAGAGAAGACGCCGGCGATGAGGCCGGTCAGTACGGTCACGATCAAGTGCTTCTTCGAGATTCGGAAGGATTGTTTCTTGGATGCGACGATGGAGATGCCGGTGGCGAGCGTGACCATGAGGGTCAATACGGCGAGCAGATGGATGACGCTGCGGGTCTCCAAGGCGTGCTTGGCGAATACGGCCTGTATCGACCAGATGCAGGCTGATACGATGATGGCGAGCACGCCTTTGGTCTTGGTACGCATATTTCTGGATGATTGGATTGTATATAAATGCTTTCCGCTACGAAATGTATATAAAATAGAGGAGAACACGGCTTCTACAGTCGCTTATAGCACCCTAAGAAATGCCTGCTCATTCCTTGGCGCTCCGGCGGCTCTCACAGTCGCCTCCGTAGCATCCTGGGAAACGCACACGTTTCCGGGCGCTACTCCGGCAGAATGCCTCCGTAGCATAGTGGCTAGTGCGGCGGACTTGTATCGCGTCTCGGCGCGAAAGAAATCCGCAGGTCCCGGGTTCAACTCCCGGCGGAGGCTGTTATAAAATAGTACATAGTTGGGGCGTGTTTATCCCCTATTTTTTTATGGAGGAAGGGCTTATGGCGGGCATGAAATCTGTCAAGGATATCTTTGTGGAAATGAATCTCCCGCCGGAGCAGAGCTCCGAGGTATCGCTTAGAAAAAAGTTAGCTGAAGCTGATTAGGATTTCTTCCTTGATTCTGAATATACTGCTTCATTTCAGATTCCCCATACCCATCACCAACAGTATCAATATGCCCACCCTCGGTCCAGAAATGACCACCCCATAACTCCTCTTTGACTTCCGGAAACTTCTTGAAGACCTCTTTCGCAGTAATACTCCTACAAATCTGCATAATTTGAGAAGGAGAATAACGAGGACGAGCCTCAACCAAAATATGCACATGATCCTCGTCAGTACCCATCGCATGAGACATAAAATAATAGCGCAACTCCAAACCACGAAACACCTCAAAAAGAAAAGAACGAAGCTCACCAGAAATCAAATCCTTACGATACTTCACGACAAAAACCATATGATAACGAATACGAAAACTACAATGAGAAGCATAACAAACTTCCATAACCAAACAGAAACAAAACCCAATTTAAATACTAACCGGAGCAGAGCTCCAGGGTAATGAACCCGTCAAGGAATAAACTTGATGAATTAGAAGGATATGTTGAAGTAATTCTGAACGATTATTAGTGAACTACGGCGGGTCTCGCTTCTCTCGACCGCGCCGCGTCGTGTGCTCAGCCTGAGTAGCTGACCAACGTTTGCTGTTGTTTTTCTTCTCGTTCTTGCCAGTGTTTTTTCTGTCCTTCTTTGATGTAGCGCTTGGTAG
>JBDRHG010000019.1:0-29732 GCA_043817075.1 archaeon
AAATCTTCAGCATACAACACAACTTCATAGAAAAAAAGAAAGGAAAAACACCAGCCATGCTCGAAGGTTTGACAAACAAACCTTTAACATGGAACACCTTTTTTCATAAACAATTAACAACGTTAATCTAGGTCAGTTCGAGGTTCTCTATTCTTCCCATGCATAACTACAAAATCCAGGTATATCATGCTTGCCCTCAATACCTTCTCCCGACGGGTGCTGAGAAGGCTTCAGACTATCACAGTGTCTATATCCATGAAGGAGATGCAGTGCCGATAGGGCTTCAAAAATTGTTGACGACTCAAACTGGCAAACGCAGAACGAAGCTAACGCCGTTTCAATCTGAAAAGAGCATCGAGGGACTCGCCATCCATTTGAATGAGAAACACCCCGCTAAGAACGGAAACTTCGTGAAATGTGGCACTAATCCTGGTTATGCTGCTGGAAGTGTCAAGAGGAACCTGCTCCCTAATCTCATCAAGCTCGTTGAGAAAGATCTGGCTATCAATTCTTAGTTCAGATGCAGTTCTATTATGTCCTGATCCATCAGCACGTGGCTGAGCCGCAGCAATTTCTGCCCAGGGAATTTCGATGACTTGCCCCATATACGCACGAACCTGAATCGCTGCACGAATCCGCGGTGCAGCTTGTCGCACACATCCCTGACTGTGCATCCCTCGAACACGATGAGCGGCTCCCCGAGGTCTGCCTTCTTGCCGGGCTCTTTCATGTATATCCGCATGAAACGCAACCTCGAGAAGATGAGGTCCTTGAGCTTGTTGATATTGGTCCTCTCCTCTGCCGAGATGCCCATCTCTGCCCCGGCCTTCTTCAGCAGTCCCGGAACTTCCTTGGCCGGGAAGAGATCCGTCTTGTTGACCAAGCGGATGGATGGCAGGTAGACCTTGTTGCGTTCTATGACATCGATCAATTGGTCGACGTCGATATCCTCGCGGATGAGCACATCCGCATTGTTGATCTTGAACTCCCGCAACACCGTTTCAATGGTGAGGTTATTGAGCTGCTTGAGGTTGACTGTCGTACCGATGCCGATGCCGCCCTTCATCGTCTTCTTGATGGTGACATCGGGAAAACGGGTGTCAAGCCGGATCTTAGCGTCCTCGATCTCCTTGAGAAGGTATTGCATCTGGTCGACGTGGTGGGCATCGGCGATGATGAGCGCAAGGTCGGCGTTCCTTATGACGCTGAGCACTTCTTTTCCGCGACCGGTGCCGGCAGCGGCGCCGCGCACAATGCCTGGCACATCCAGGATCTGGATCTTGGCGTCCTTGTACTTGAGGAGCCCTGGGATGACGTCGAGCGTCGTGAATGCATAGGCCCCGACACGGGACTGCGCATTGGTCAAGGCATTGAGAAGCGTCGACTTTCCGACCGATGGATAACCGACGAGGATGACGGTGGCGTCTCCTGATTTACGGACCGCATAACCTTCGCCCTTTTTACCCTTAGAGCTCCGCGCTTCCTGCTTGTCCTTTAAGCGTGCGATCTTGGCCTTGACCAGTCCGATATGGTGCTGCGTACGCTTATTGTATTTTGTCGTCCGCAGCTCATCCTCGAACCGTTTGATATCCTCATTATAAGAGACCATTGTCCTTCGTACTAGATTCTTGTTTAAAAATCTTTATAATCGCGGCGGTACATTTAAATATCTGGCAGCCACCTTTACACCATGGCATTCGCCGACCTGTTCAACTCGTTAGGCAATATCCTCGCCCCGCTCTTCTCCACCTTCGTCGTGGCTCTCATCATCCTCTTCGTCGGCTTCGTGCTCGGCAAGCTCGCCGGCAAATTCATCGAGCGTGTGCTCCACGAGATCGAGCTTGACAACATGGTGCAGTCCACCATCGGATTGTCGCTTGCCATCGAGCGTGTGATCGGAAATGTCATCAGCTATTTCATCTACTTCATCACCATCGTCATGGCGCTCGACCAGCTAGGCATCCAGACCTATGTGCTCAACCTGCTCTCCATAGCATTCCTCGCCGTGGTCATCATATCATTCTTCCTGTCCATTCGGGATTTTTTCCCCAGCTTCATGGCTGGGATGCAGATACGGCGTAAACAGCTCATCAAAGAAGGTGACACCATCATCTTCAGGAACACCAGAGGCAAGATCGCTTCGATAAGCCTGACAGAGACGCGTCTGGAGACAAAACAGGGGGATCTCATCTATCTGCCCAACCATCTCCTCATGACTGAGCAGTTCACGAAGATAAAAGGGAAAAAGAAGAAGTGACTTCTATAGGGTCTCGAGCATGCTCGCGATGTGATAGAGTGCGGTCCTGGTGTGTGGCATGAGGTTAGGGTCGTCGTTGACTTCCTCGAGCTCTGACAGGGCTCTGTTGGCCTTGATGCTCATCTCTTCCTCATTATCTAGGATTCCCTTGACCACGCCGAGCTTGCTCTTGACGTTCTTGGGGACCATATTGTCCTGATTGAGATCGTCGAGAGTCTCGAGGATCTGTCTCACTGTCTCGTCTGTCATCTTTGACACCCCTACTTTTTCATCTTGCTCATGACCGATTCCTGGATGGTCTTGGCCTTCGCTTTCAGTTGCTCTTCCTGTTTCTGCAGGGTCTTGATCCGGAGGGCGAGGAGTTCCTTCTTCCTGGTCAATTCCTTGATCAGGTCTTCGGCTCTCGTCGCCACCATGATATTACCTATGATCTTGTATGCCGAGGTCTTGCCCCTGAGCTGGTCCATTGCGGATTGGGTCTCATTGGCCTGGGCGGTGAACTCTTGTCGTTGTGCAAGCAGGGTGTTGGTGCTCTGTTCAATCATCGAGAGCTGCTCAATCTGTTTATCCTGCTCAGAATTCATTATTCGCTCGCCTCTTTTGCTTTCTCGTAGGTCCGCACCATCTTGAGTACCGCGTTGATCGCTGCTTGGAGCGCAGTCGCATCCACTGCGTCAATGGTGACCGTTACCCCGTCGTCTGTCGCCGTCAGCCTAGTCTTCGCCCTTTCTTCGCGGATACCCGCGAGTTCAGGCCCTAGCGCTGTCGACAGATGTCGATCCGATTTGATTGTGAGCGTGATCCGGTACGGAGCGCTCATCGTGCCTTGACGATGGTCGTCGTCGTCCTCTGTTTGAAGACTATCTTGCTGCCGCAGTACGGGCAGCGTATCTTCTTACGAAGGAAGGACTCATCAACCATCTTGTCACAGACGAAGCACTTGTATTCGGTCATTTTACTCCTCGTCGACGGCTTCGGCAGCTTCTATACTCATCCGTTGCTGGTTGTCAGATGCTGAGACCTCTTTGGCCTTCAGCACAGAATATGCCCTCGCAGAGAATTTAGCGTCGCATTTCCTGCATTGCCAGATGCCCAAAGCGAGCCTTTTTGGTTTAGGCGCAATACAATATGGGCACTTTTGATCAGATGAACGTCTGAGATTTTCTATGTCCTCAACCTTATGGCGCACTTTGCTACCATATCGGGCGCCATATCTTCGTGTGGATCCGCTTCTTTGCCTCTTTGCCATTGTGAAATTCCTCGAATATGATGGGGCTACCCGGACTTTCAGGGCCCGCACGATGCGCACGGACGCATTTGAACCGGGGTCGTCCGGCCCCAGACCGGAAAGGATACCAAACTACCCCATAGCCCCATCTTTCCACTCAGCAAGTTTCGTCTTGTTTATAAATCTTTTGCATGCGTCCAAAGCACCAATCTCATAGTTACATATAAAAACTGGGCGACCTGCTCAGCTGCCCATGGAAGACTTCGTGCTCAAGGTCAATGAAAGCCTCCGTCGGAGTGAGACGCTCTCTTTTGGGGTCAACTGCACGGTCAAGTATCTCGGACGTGTGGAAAGCTATCTCGACAAAGGCGACCGTCTGGTCATCATCAAGCCTGACGGCACCCTCATCGTGCATCAGCCCACCGGCAACGCTCCTGTCAATTACATGAAGGAGGGCACGACACACACATTGGAGCGATCCAAAGGTGGGCTCTGCTTGAAGAGCGAGAATCTCTCCAGGAAGGAATTCATGGAGATCATGATCCACAAGGTTCGTTTTATCGGCGGCTCACAGCTGCTCGATGATGAGCGCATCGTGGTCTCGGGGTCTGAGAAGGACATGAGCGACATGATCTACGAGACTCCTGAGCTCATCGAGGCGGGCTTCAAGCCGCTCTCCCGAGAGGAGCACACCAAGTTCGGATTCATAGACGTCTTCGGCCACGATAAGGTAAATCGCCTCGTCATCGTGGAATGCAAACGGCAACTGGCGGATTTCAAGGCAGTCGAGCAATTGTCACGCTATGTGGAGCGCATGAAGAGGACTAAGGGGCTCAAGGACGGCAAGGTGCGTGGCATCATCGCCGCTCCCGCGATCTCGTCAAATGCAAAGGATCTGTTGATGGAGATGGGTTTCGAGTTCAAAGCAGTGACGCCGCCGAAATACTATGAGAAATTCGATAAGCGACAGGCGCGTCTCGACGCTTTCTAGGATCTCACCATTTAGGGACGCGGTTGACCTTCTGGATGCGTAAGTCCTCGGTCCCGTCCTCTTCTGCCTCGTCGGCCTCTTCGCTGGTGTCGAGATGGACGACCTCTTCCTTCTTCTCGTCCTCGAAGGTGCCTATGGTCGTCGTCTCTTCCTTGTATTTGATCTCTATTGTTGACATCTCTTCTTCGGTGAGCTTCTTTGGTTCCCACTGGTAGTTGAGGCCGTCGTTCTGGCGGCGGGGGACGACGTGGGCTGAGAAATGCGCTACCTGCTGTCCTGCCGGGACCCCGTTCTGTACGAGGATGTTGGTTCCTTCCACCTTCAGCTCGTCGAAGAGCGCCATCGAGACTTTGTTCGCCACAGAGAATATATCAGCGACGACGTAATCAGGAACGAGCTCGATGATGGGGTGATGCCGCTTGGAGATGATGGTGATCTGTCCCTCTGCGACAGGCTTGGCAGAGGCGAACGCGACGACGTGCTCGTCTTCATAAATTTTGGGGGTGTTGCTATCTTCCAGGATCCGGCAGTATTCGCAGTCTTTCCCGGTCATCGTCCAAGCACCTTCGCGATATCGTCGAGATCAAGGCCGCCTGACTTCTTGCTCTCATCTTCCTCATCGCCTTCTTTGTCATCTTCTTCCTCTGGTTGATCATCGTCAGTGTCATCGTCCTCTTCGGATCCCTCATCTTCACCTTTGTCAGAATCTTCGTCCTCGATTTCTTCAGCGGTGTCCTGTTCTTGGGATTCTTCCTTGTCTTCGGGCTCTTGTTCATCATCCACAGGTTTTTCATCTGGCTTCGCCGTCTGCTCGGTTTTCTCGTCCATGGAAACCGTCTCCTGGGCAGCCCCCGGGTTCAGCCGTTTTGCTAGCGCTTTTGCGATCTCCTGCTGGCGCTGTTCGAAACCGACCTTTCCTTCCAGGTCAAAGGCCTTGAGATTGTCCCCTTCCATGCGGGGGATGATGTGGATCATGACATGCGGTGCCTTCTGGCCTGCGGCCACGCCGTTGGCGAGAAAGATGTTGGTGCCCTGGCATTCCATGGTGCGGAGCGCAGCATTGCAGATGCCCTTGGCGACCTTGAACAGATGGCTGATGAGATCTTCAGGGACCTGCGGCAGGATGGCGTAATGCTCTTTAGGAAAGAGCACGACATGTCCTGGATTGGCCGGATTGATGTCGAGGATGGCCAGGCATTTCTCGTCCTCGAAGATCTTCTTCGAGGCCACCCGTCCTGCGGAGATATGGCAGAAGATACAGTTCTGTTTCTGTAATTCCTTGAGCTGCTCCGGTGTCAGGTCCTTCAGCTGCTCCTCGGTGATGTCCATGGGATGCCTCTTGGCAGCGTCCTTTTTATGGTTTTTGGGGAATGGAGCTAGAAATCGTAGACTTTGACTTTATCCAGGACATATTTATCGTGTTGAAACGTGCCCGGATACACACGATCGACGGCGCTGGCTCTTGCTTGGTACTCGGTCATGCTGACCCTTCCGTATTGGTTGTCCAGTGAGCTGTAGTAGGCCATCTTGTTCACACTCTCGTGATGATGCCGTCGCTAGATGTGTATTCTATGTATGTTCCACTCTCGGTGGATCCCAGTCCTTCGTTGGTGCTCGTCGACTTCACCGCATCCACCAGCGTCTCGATCGAATCAGAGGTTGAACTAGCGAACGTTGTTTCTGATTGATCGTTCGATCGTCCGCGATCCACAGCATATGAAACTTCAGTGATGCTGTCTCCGTTCTCGTCGGCCATGATGGGGTTGATGGGTGCTCCGGATTATTTAAAGGTTACGTTTTTGTCACTATTATATGGTAGTCTAAGTATCCTGAAGTGGGCTGCGAAGATGACCCGGGACGCATAGGGATTAATCATAAGAATTAATAATCATCTTTCTCTTCTCAATCATTATGACCTTCTCAGAACGCGTGCTCGCCCTCTGCTCCAAGGTGCCCAGGGGAAAAGTCACGACCTACCGTGAGATCGCTCACGCCTTAGGTTCCCGCTCCTACCGCGCCGTAGGGCAAGCGCTTCGGCACAACGAACATCCCCTCGCCATCCCTTGCCATCGCGTCGTGGCATCAGACAGCAGGCTCGGCGGCTACGCAGGCAAGATGAACAACAAGAAAAAATCGGACCTCCTCATGAAAGAGGGTGTCAATATCAAAGATAATCATATTGAGAATCTCAAGGACTGCATTGTGACATCATCGCAGCTCAAAGGTTCGGTGCGGTCGCACTCTTGACCAAATCATCGAAGGCCCTCTCATCGAGTATTTTTTTCTCCAGTACCAATTCCTTGAGCGTCTTCCCAGAAGCCAATGATTCCTTGACCAGCTCCGCCACTTTGTCATAGCCGATCTTCGGATTCAGCACGGTGGCCAGACCGGCGCTGCGGGAGAAGTTTTCCGCGCATACCTCTTTGTTCGCTCCGATACCCTGTACGCACATCTTATCCAGAATGCGGCAAGTCCGCGACAACAATCGCATCTGTTTCAACACATTGCCGCCCACGAGCGGCATATGGGTATTCAATTCCAGCTGACCGGCAGAACAAGCGAGAGAAACCGCATGGTCCAGTCCCATCGATTGCATGCACGCCATGTTGGCGGCCTCACAGATGCTGGGGTTGATCTTTCCAGGCATGATAGAGCTGCCTGGCTCCACTGCTGGCAGTCTGATCTCGCCGAGACCGGTGTTGGGACCGGAAGATAATAGGCGAAGGTCATTGACGATCTTGAGCATGTCGGATGCGAGCGATCGTAGCGTCGCCGAGTAAGCACCGATGTCGGTGAGGAATTGTGTGGCTTCCATCCCGTCAACAGCAACCGTGAATTTCTTCTTCGTGTCTTTGTTGAGCGCCTCGATGATGTTGGACCGGAAATCCTTCTTAGTGTTCAACCCCGTCCCCACCGCATTGCCGCCGACGCCGAGCTCCAACAATTCTTCGCCGGCCTTCTCGATCCGCGTCGCCGCTTTGTCCAGTGCGCGAGCATAGCAGTCGAATTCCTGGCCAAGTGTGATCGGCACCGCGTCCTGCAGATGCGTCCGGGCGCTCTTGATGATCGATGAGAATTCTTTTCCCTTTGCGGCAAGAGAATCAGAAAGTGCCTTGATGGTCGACAACATCTTAGGCGTCTCCAACACGATCGCCACCCTGATGCCGGAAGGCACTAAATTATTGGTCGATTGTCCCTTATTGACGTCGTCGTTCGGATGTACGAGCGAACGGTCGCCTCGCTTGCCGCCCATCGACTCCACCGCAAGATTGGCCACGACCTCGTTGAGGTTCATGTTAGACGACGTCCCCGAACCGGCCTGGAACATGTCGATGGGGAATTGATCATCATGGGTGCCTTCGACCACCTCGGCACAGGCCGCGCGTATCGCATCGCCCTTCTTCTTGTCGAGCAGGTCGAGCTTCTCGTTCGCTGACGCGCACGCGCTCTTGAGCCTGGCCATAGCATGGATGACCAAAAGCGGGAATGGTTCGTCGGCGACTGAAAAATTGCCCATAGAACGGGTGGTGTGCACTCCGAACAACGCGTCATCGGGAACGATGAGCTCCCCGAGGCTGTCCTTTTCCTTCCTCATGGTATGTCCTCTGGGCCGCGGAACGGCATCACGGTGATGTCCCAGATGCTGCATTGCGGATCCTGGTCGCATATGAGTCGGACCACGCGTCCTATATCCTTTGGGTCGAGCATTGCTGGGAGCTGGCCCCGTGCTTTTGTCCGCTTAGCCAGCTCTTCCTCGGAGAAGAACTTGGTGTTGACCATCCCTGGGCAGATCGTGCAGACTTTGATGCCGTATGGGGCCATCTCGTTCCGAAGACCTTCGGAATATCCCATCACTCCCCATTTGGTCGCGCTGTAAGGACCTTTCTGTGCCCAAGATCGTTTGCCGGAGATCGATGATATGTTGATGATGAGACCGGATTGTTGTTTCTTCATATGTGGGATGACTTTTCCTGTGAGATCGACAACCCCGATAACGTTGGTCTCGACCATCTTCTTGAATCGATCGATGTCGACATGATCAGCATCAGTGAAATATCCCCATCCTGCATTGTTGATAAGGACGTCGATCCTCCCGAAACGAGCGATGGTCTGTCCCACGACATCATTGATGGATCCTGAAGAAGACACATCTCCTGTCACCGCAAGAAATCGCTCAGGGGAAACCTTCTTGGCAAGCTCTTCTTTGAGGGTGTCAACGTTCTCCTTGTCCCGGGAAAATGTGGCGACGCAGTACCCTTCCTCGAGCAATGTGAACACTGTCTCTTTCCCGATCCCAGATGTCCCCCCGCTGATCAGTGCGACCTTCATAGTCTCTTCTTTCTTCATAGGGCTGAGATGATTGACAGATATTTAAGATTTAGCGTTGTGCTCTGCCGACATATCCTATCCGCTGAGGCCGTAGAGGATCTCGAAGGCCACAAGAAGCTTGCGTTCGTCGACGATGAGGATGTGCTCGTTGGAGCAGATAAGGGCGTCGATGATGGAGATGTCGTGTTCACTCAATTCTGTCGTGATGATGGAGAACACGCCAGGGGTCGTCTGCAACGTGTCAGGATAGGTCATCTCGATCATGCCGAGGCTTTTCTTGGTCTCTATGATGTCTTCCTGTCGGAAAGATTCTCTGATTTTGGGATAGCTGTCGAGATCGACGATGAGCCTAAACATTTTTGCGCCTTCCAGGATTCTTAGCACTTCACCTGCCTCGTAATTGACCTTTGGGAGAATGAGGCCTAGTTTCCTTGTCACATCTTCATTCTTCTTCAACGAGATCGCGGCCATCCGGGTCGTGGTCTTGATCTTCGCTTTTTTCAGCAGGACAAAACCTCGGCCTAAGTCTTGACGTTTAGCAGGGACCACATGATATCTGCGGATCGCACTGATCACAGAATCCACGGAGATGTCGAGCTTATGTTCTTCGATGATGAATTTGGCGAGTGCCCGGACATTGATGATGTCACGGGAGATATCTTTCTTGAGAGATATGTCAGAATCGATGATCTTCCAGACAAATTCACGGATGTTCTCTGGCTTGCGAGCGCTGCGCATGACTCTGGTGTGATGTGTCAGATTATAAAGATTTTGGTCTGATTTGTCAAATATATCGAATAATTGGATAATGTGTCAAAACGTATTTAACCAATGGGCTTGACCAGTGGAAGGATTGGAGGGACACTATATGGCTATGACGCTTTTCATTCCAGGACCTGTCGAGGTCGACGACGAGATACTGCACGAGATGTCTCGTCCACAGATAGGGCATCGTTCGGCAAGCTGCAAAGAGCTGCTCGCCGCGATCCGGCCAGGACTGAAGAAGCTGTTTTCAACAGACGATGAGGTCCTCATTTCGACGTCATCTGGCTCAGGTTTCTGGGAAGCCGCGATCCGAAGCTGCGTCAACAAGCGGGTCCTCCATACGATCAACGGAGCGTTCTCTAAGAAATGGGCTGATGTCTCTGAACGTTGTGGCAGAGAAGTGGAGCGCATCACATATGATTGGGGAAAAGCGGTCAAACCCGAGGATGTCGACAAGGCATTGTCTGAGGGAAAATACGAAGCATTCTGCATGGTCCACAACGAGACCTCTACTGGTGTCGCCTCTGACCTGGCTGCGATCTCGGTGGTCATGGCAAAACATCCTGACGTGCTCTGGTTCGTCGATGCCGTCTCATCCTTCGCGGGCATATCTATCGAGACAAAAGATCTCGGCATCGATTTCTGTCTGGCGTCATCGCAGAAGGCGCTGGCGCTCCCCCCAGGCATTGCTGTCGCAGCGGTCAGCGGCAAGGCATTCGAGAAGGCCGAGACTGTCGAGGGCCGCGGGTATTATTTCGACATCCTAGAACTGAAGAAGATGATCGAGAAGGATCAGACGCCTTATACACCATCTATTCCTCATCTCTACGCCTTACGTTGCCAGCTCGAACGCATCGACAAGGAAGGGCTTGCTCGCCGATATGCGAGGCACCGTGAGTTGGCAAAGACCACAAGGGAATGGATTAAGGTCCAAGGGTTCTCCTTGTTCTCCGAAGAAGGTTTCCATTCAGACACTGTATCCTGCATCGAGAACACCAAAGGTGTAGATTTCGCAGCGATCAAGACGAAGATGGCAGAGAAAGGCTATGCTATCGACACCGGTTATCGCAAGCTGAATGAGAAACTCGACAAGGAAGGCAAGAACACCACTTTTAGGATCCCTCATATGGGGGATCTCACTCTTGAAGGGTTGCGTACATATCTCGATGCATTGGAGAGCGTGATCTGATGGTCTTTGACACCATCGTCTTCGACTGTGACAGCACGCTCTCTCGCATTGAGGGTGTCGATGAGCTGGCAAGGCTCAATGGATGTCTAGACAAGACCGAAGAGTTGACCACCCAGGCCATGGAGGGAGAGATAGAATTCGAGGACGTCTTCTCGAAGCGTCTCGACATCATTGATCCGAAACCTGAACAGCTGGAGACCGTCGGCAGGATGTATATCGATAGCGCGGTGAAGGACGTCAAGGATGTCATCACGGCATTCAAAGCGGTCGGGAAACGCGTCGTCATCATCAGTGGAGGGTATACCGTACCGGTCCGGATGTTCGGAGAATATCTAGGTCTAGGTTCTGACGATGTGTTCGCAGTCGATCTACGTTTCGATGAGGCTGGCAAGTACCAGGGCTTCGATCCTGAGTTCCCTTTGGTGCGTAACCACGGCAAGCCCGAACTGATCAAGACCATACCTGGTAAGAAACTTTTCGTGGGCGACGGCATCACCGACCTCGAGGCCAAGGATGAGGTCGGACTCTTCGTCGGCTATGGGGGCGTCAATGTCCGTCAGGCGGTCAAGGACCGTGCGTCCATGTTCATCGAATGCGAGAGCCTAGCACCTCTCCTCCCGATTGCGCTCACACAAGATGAACAACAAACTCTAAAAGAATCGCATGGAGCTCTGCTCGACAAGGGATTGGCCTTATGCGAGACAGATGTAAAGGGGTGGAAACCATCAGAATCGTGATTCCAGACAAGGTGAGCCCTATGGCACACCGCATTTTTAAGACACATGAATACAACGTCACACAGATGCCGGGGATTGACATCTCCAAGACCAACACGCTCTCAAAAGAAGCCGACGCCCTAGTCGTCCGCAGCTACGATCTCCACGAGCTGAAATTCGGCGGTAGTCTCAAAGCCATCGGAAGGGCAGGCGCCGGCACCAACAACATACCTCTCGATCGTTGTTCAGAAGAGGGCGTCGTGGTGTTCAACACGCCTGGCGCCAATGCGAATGCCGTCAAAGAGCTCGTGCTCTGCGGTCTATTCCTCTCGTCCCGCGATATCGTCGGCGGTGTCAACTGGACAACGACGCAGAAGGGCAAGGAGGACGTGGCAAAGCTCGTCGAGAAGAACAAGAAGCAGTTCAAAGGCTCTGAGATCCGGGGCAAGACGCTCGGTGTCGTGGGTTTGGGTGCCATAGGCATGCTCATCGCAAACGATGCGCTCAACTTAGGCATGCATGTGATCGGCTACGACCCATATCTCTCTGTGGACAACGCATGGAAACTCTCAAGCGACGTACGCAAGGCCACGAGCATGGAGGAAATGTTGCGTCTGTCGGATTTCGTGACTCTCCATATCCCGTCCATCCCGGAGACTCGGGGCTCTATCAACGCGGAGAAATTCTCGATGATGAAGAGCGGTGCGAGACTGCTCAACTACTCACGAGCGGACATCGTCAACATCCCCCATCTATTATCGGCGTTGGCATCAGGACGGCTCGGTGCATACGTCACCGATTTTCCTGTCCCGGAGCTCATCGGTGTCGATAAGGTCATCCACATCCCTCATCTTGGTGCGTCGACCGCTGAGGCAGAGGACAATTGCGCAGAGATGGTGGCTGAACAGATCATCTCCTTCATGGAGCATGGCAACATCAAGAACTCAGTCAACTTCCCCAATTGTTCTCTCGATCGGAATGGTGGGCAACGCCTGACCATCATCAATAAGAACATGCCGGGTCTCATGGAGCGGTATACGATGGTCATCGCTGACATCGGATTGAACATCGAAGGTATGATCAACAAGAGCCGTGGAGCTTACGCCTACAACATCTTAGATTTGGACAGTGAGATAACGCTGCCGATGATAGAAGGGCTCGAGGCGATAGACGGGGTTATTAGGGTTCGGAAGATCTGAGATAGAATTCATCTATAAATGCACGAAATGCTCTTTGTTGAATTCTCTCCATTCTTCGAGAGAATGAACCTCTCTGATCTGTGGGCTGATGCTCATCATTTCTCCGAACACAAGATGTTGGGAATCCGTGTTCTGCCAGTGTTTCAAGAGTTCCTCAGTCTTCTCATTCAATCCGTTAATGATCCTGAACATCTTCAGGACCTGCACTCTTGAGTACTTTTCGCCAACCATATCAGACTTCGTCTGTCCAAGCGCGTTTAGCAATAACTCAATCTTTCCAGCTTGGTGATGGAATGAGAACCCCAATCTATACGTCACTTTCTGATGATCGGACAGTTGTTCCTTTTCTTTCGCGAGAATTATATTTGCTTCACTATTTATGAATTGAACATAATCTCGTTTGATGAAGAATTTTTCTAAGCCATCCACATGGTTTGTTCGTATGCGGCTGAGCGCGGTCCCGATTCGTTGGTTGAACTGGATCCGATCTCCTGTCCAGGGAAGTATTTTGTCCGTTGGCGATTTTATTTTAATATCTGTGAAGAGGCCGTGGGCATTCCTGTACATGATCGAACAATCATAGCAGAATTTCGTCACATCGATGATGAAATTATAGATATTTTTATCAACACCTTCGACATGATCCTTCTCAAGTTTAAGGTCTTGCGCGAACAATTCCATACATATCTCTCGGGATATCGCTCTATTTATAGTTTTCCATTATGGAATGAGAAAAAAATGAAGAATAAAAGCGAAGAGGATTTCAGTCCTTCTTCTTCTTTTTCGTCTTCTTGATCTCCTTCTCGAGATCCAGGTCGTCGAGCAGCTCCTTGTAGCGGTTCCTGATCGTCACTTCGGTGACGCCGGCGACATCCGCGACCTCTCGCTGCGTCCTCTTCTCGCCATGAATCAGGGCTGACACATAGAGTGCCGCTGCGGCGATGCCGGTAGGGCCTCTCCCAGAGGTCAGTTCGGACTTCTGCGCCAGGTCGAGGATCTCGATCGATCTTGATTGGGTCTCAGCAGAGAGTTTGAGAGCAGAGGCGAAGCGCGCGATATAGTCCGCAGGATTGCTCGGGAGAATCGTGATGCCCAATTCCCTGGTCACGAACCTATACGTCCTGCCGATCTCCTTCTTCTCGATGCCTGAGGCTTCGGAGAGCTCATCAAGGGTCCTGGGGACGTCATGGCGTCTGCACGCTGCGTACAGCGCGCCTGCGACGACGGATTCCATGGAGCGTCCTCTGACGAGGCCTTTCTGGACAGCCAGCGTATAGATACGAGCCGCTTCCTCCTCGACGGATTTGGGAAGTTTGAGATATGATGAAACGCGCTTGAGCTCGGCGAGAGCCAGCTTGAGGTTCCGTTCGATAGCGGTCGAGATACGGTACTGCCATTTCCGGAGACGGAAGAATTTGTTACGGTCCTTGTTGCCCAACTGATAGATGTCGGACTTCCTACCTATCTCAGTGCCGAGGCCTTGGTCATACTGCGTGTACGTCATGGGAGCGCCGGTACGGCGTCGTTGCGACTCCTGGTTGGAATCGAACTCGCGCCATTCCTGGTCAAAATCGACCATGCGGTCTTCGATGACCAGACCGCAGTCCCTGCAGATAACTTCGCCCTTTTCTTTGTTCCAGAAGAGATTGATGCCGCCGCATTCGGGGCATTTCTTTATGTAGTTTGGCATAAAATCACCTATTGAGTGAACGCTGATAACACACCCCTTTAGTATGATGAGCGAATAACGACAATAATTTTATAAAGAGGAGCTTGATTGGCTATATAAATCTTTCGTTTTTTCCCTATGGTTTTATAATACTTTCTGCTCCTTGCCGTCGATGCCTATTTAAATAACGTTTCGCAAAGTTTTTGAATGGGGGTGGTGCCACTTATCGAAGTACGATTCATTGCCGAGATCGCATAATCCGGTATTGCGCTGGCCTTGAGAGCCAGTTCCCTTCGGGGTATGGGGGTTCAAATCCCTCTCTCGGCGTAGAGAAGCGGAGCTGAGAGGGGCCCAGAAACGGAGTTTCTGTTGCCTCTCTCGGCGTTTCTTTCTTTATTTTTCTTTATACGAGACTGCTCGAATCGGGCCTCTATGATTTAAGAAAGACATCAGATATCTTTCGTGTAGATGGTATACAAAGGCAAGAATCCGATGCTCTCGTGGAAACGCGCAGATCGTTCATTGGCCGTATAGACGTCGATGGCTATCCGCTCGAAACCTTCTTCTTTCGCGATGGACGTGACCTGTTTCCATAGCTCCTTGGCAACTCCCTTCCCGCGATGCTTTCCCCGGACATAGACCTGGTCGACCCACAGATGCTTTCCCGGTACCATCATGATTGGGTGGTCGCGCAGGAAGAAGATGAACCCTATGGGCTCCTTATCGATCTCCGCAATCAGGATGCCCTTCTGGGAAATCCCTCTCAAAAAGAGCGCCTTATCATCTTCATTCACCGGAACACGCGTCCTATCTTCAGCCTCCCTTATCCCTTTGAGGCCTTCGCATAAGAAATCCATATCAGAATCTGAAGCGACTCGGGTATCCATCTATTCCCACTCGATGGTGCCCGGCGGCTTGTTGGTGATGTCGATCATCACGCAATCGATGCCTTCCAGGGCGATGATGCGTTTGGTGACACAGGACAGGAAGTCGGCCCCGAGATGTGCGAAGCGTGCGGTCATAGCCTCTCTCGAGGTCACCGGGCGAAGGATGATCGACTCGCCATCGCCTTTGCCGAGAGGAACCAGCACGACAGGGAATTGCCAGATGTCGTGGTAGATGCCCCATCTTTTCATCTCCTCGATGATGATCGAGTCGGCTTCCCTGAGCAGGTCGAGCCTGTCCTTCGTCAGATAGCCTGACTTGACCACGCAATGTGAATCGCCGGTCGGCTCGAGAAGCCAGAGTACCCGGTTGACGTCTCGGACTGCATTGGTCACCTTTGTCGACAGGTCCTCGAGGATGTCCCAGCCGGGGAAGGTTCCCCATAAGACCGCAGGATGCCGATAGCTACGTGAGTCGCCCTGGACACCTACGCTCCTGATAGGAAGGATTTTGACTGAGAGGTTGCGGGGTAGCAGGGCCTTGATCCTTTCAGTGGCCCCTGCCTGGTTGTCGATGGTCTCATCCCCTTTGCTGCAGAGGCAACGCACGCCGAGACCTGGCCCCGGGAATGGATGCCGGTTGACGATGTTGTCGGGGACGCCGATCTCGCGGGCCAGTTCACGGACCTCGTCCTTGTACAGTCCGGCCAGCGGCTCTATGACCAAGCCTTTCTCAATCATCTCCTGTACGAGCGGGACTCGGTTGTGATGGGTCTTGATGAGGTCGGCATGCTTGGTGCCCTTGGTCTCGATGGTGTCTGGATAGATGGTCCCTTGCGCGATGATCCATTCATTAGGATTGAGTCCCAATCGTTTCTCGACCCGCTGTTGGACCTCCATGAATTTCTCACCTATGATCTTACGTTTCTTCTCAGGCTCGTAGACGTCTTTGAGCGCGGAGAGGAAGTCATCAGAGGCATCTTCTATATACAGATGAGTGTACCCTGCGCGCTCGATATTGTCCCTGACGCGGTCGGCCTCGCCCTTGCGGACCATGCCATTGTCGATGAATAGGGCATGTACATTATCAGGGCCGAGCACCTTCTCCAGAAGCGCGTAGCAGGTGGTCGAGTCGACACCGCCGGAGACGAGCAAGAAGACCTTCTTTCCCTTGGCATGTGTCTTGATGTCGGACTCGATGATCTTGTAATAGCTCTTGACAGAGAAATCGCGCTTCGCATCGCAGATCGTGATGAAATTATTGAGGATGTCCGTCCCGTGAGGGGTGTGGGTCACCTCAGGATGGAACTGGATGCCGTATACACGTCGATCCTTGTCGGCCATGGCGGCGATCTGGCAGCTCTCGGTGGCGGCCGTGGCGATGAATCCATCAGGGAGTTCCGTGACCTCGTCTCCATGGCTCATCCACACTTGCTCCTCATCAGACAGGTCATGGAACAGGCCGTCCTTGACCGTCACCTTCACTTTAGCGATACCATATTCCTTGACCTTACCGCCTTGCACCGTCCCTTTGTAGTGCTGTGCGATGAGTTGATGGCCATAGCATAAGCCGAGGATCGGGATGTTCAGGGAGAAGATGCCCGGATCGCAGGTTGGCGCGTCCTTGTCATAGACACTCTTGGGGCCCCCGGACAGGATGATGCCCTTGACAGACTTAAGATCATCCACAGAGGTGTCGGAGGCCTTGATCTCTGAATAGACACCTAGCTGACGTATACGTCGGGCGAGGAGATGGGCGTATTGCCCTCCCATGTCAAGTATGATTATTTTGTCCATGATCAGCCTCTTGAGATGCAGACCGCGTGGAATTCGGTTTCCAGGTCGATCGCGAATTTAAGCCGCTGTCTATTGTTGGAATGGATGGAGAAGAGTGGCTGTCCTTTCTTAACTGTTTCGCTCTTCTTGACATGAAGCTGCAAGCCTGCTCCTGCATCCTTGGGCGCTCCAGCGATACGTGCGATCTTTGAGACGGATAGGTTGTCGATATGCGCGACCATGCCTCTCTTTGGCGCCCTAACGACATGCTTGAACTTTCCTATGGGGATCTTCTCTGGATCGAGGGTCTTGATGCCTTGGGCTTCCACCATCTGAGTGAATTTCTCCATCGCCCTCCCGCTGTCGAGGATCTTACGGGCAAGCTTTTTTCCGGATCCCCTTGCTGTGATCTTGGTCATCTCGAAGATTTTGCCAGCCATCATAAGGCTCTTTTCCCGGAGGTCTGCTGGTGCATCCGGGTCGTTACGGAGAACCTTAAGCACATCTCTCGCTTCGAGCGCAGGGCCAAAACCCATGCCGATGGGTCTGGAACCGTCGGTGATGATGACTTCTACTCGCATCCCGATGCTGCGTCCGATTCTCCTGAACTGGGCTGCCAGGGATCTTGCGTCCTTCATATCCTCGATCTTCGCTCCTTTCCCTACAGGGATGTCGACGAGCACGTGGGTGGAGGATACCGATGCCTTCTTCGCTAGGATGGACGCGATCAACTGGGAACGGGAATCGATGCTCAGCGGATGCTCCACCCTTATGATGCGGTCATCGGCCGGCGCGAGATTGATGGCTCCGCCCCAGACGATGCATGCACCTACTCTCTTGAGGACTTTTCGGATATGTTCTATTGAGAATGAGACATTTGCGATACATTCCATGGTGTCGGCTGTGCCGGCAGGACTGGTGATGCTCCGGGAAGATGTCTTGGGTATGAGGAGGTCGGCTGCGGAGACGATGGGGACAAGGATCATGGTGGTGCGGTTGCCTGCGACTCCACCGATGCAATGCTTGTCGATGACCGGTCGATTCTTGGGGAAATGGAGCCTGTCTCCGGTCTCGATCATGGCCTTGGTCAGGTTGACGGTCTCTTCGTTGTCAAGTAGCCTGGTGTGGCATGCGGCCACGAAATAGGTGAGTTCGACATCGTCGATCTTGTTCTCTGTGATCTCCTGCACGATGGTCCTGATCTTCTTGTAAGAGAGCTTGTGGCCATTCATCTTTTCCCTGATGAAGGCTATGGATTTCGGTTTCTCGGCCAGCTGAATCCGGACAGGGTCTCCTGTCTTCCCTCCTAGCTTCTTATGGGCCTCTTCGAATAGCCCGAGCTTGCCGGTCTCGAGGATGCTCGACGTGGTGATGTCGATCTTGATGACCAGAGACTTCTTCTTATGGAAAATCTCTATTCGATCGCCGTTGTGCAGGTCGAGGATTTCCGCGTCCTTATCGTTCATCAGAGCGATGAGCGGTCCTCCTGTCGATATCTTGATGGGTTTGATGGATAGTCTCATGTTCAATCACTTTTCGATTTCTTCTTGTCGCTGTGTCCTGAGAACAGATATAGCTTGAGGACTTCGGCGGTGAGCACAACAATAAGAGGACCTAGGATCAGTCCGAGCATGCCGAACATGGCGAGACCTCCCAAGACGCCGAGGAGAACGAGTGCGGGATGGACCTTTCCTTTCCCTCCGATGATATAGGGTTTGATCAGGTTGTCGATCGTGGATACGAGGAGAGCTCCGTATATCGCGAGCCCTATACCCATCCAGATCTCGGATGTGTTGTTGGCGAGCATACCGCCAAGTGTCTTCGTGATCGCTATGGGAATCCATATCAGCCCGGTGCCTATGAACGGGAGCAATGCGGCAAAAGCGGTGATCATGCCCCAGAAGATCGGACTGCGGACGCCGAAGATCCAATAGCCCACACCTGCGATGAATCCTTGGATGAGCGCGGTCATCAGGGTGCCGTAGAGGACGGCATACACGACATCCGAGATCTTGTTCTTGAGTATCTCGACCTGTTTTTTCTTGACCGCTGCGATGCGCCACAGGTGTTGCATGAGATTTGGACCTTCGATGAGGAGATAGTACATCAGGAACATGATGAGGAATAGTTCGATTGCACGGTGTGGTAGGCTGAGGATGAAATCTGAAGAGAACTCGGCGATCGTGGAAGTCACACGTTTGAGCCCCTCTTCAATCACTCCTCCGCTCTCCGATCCTGACAGGATCGCCATGCCCTTGTTGATGATTGTGCACATCAAGGTATCATCTGTGCACTCATCCACGAGGTCCGACACCATGGATGTCTGTACCTTTCCGGAAAGGTATAGGCCGTATGCCTCGTGCCAGAGAGAGTTGATCAAGAAGACGCCGATGATTGCGATGACCAGGACGAGTCCGACCGAGATGGCTAACGCGGCCAGTCTGGGGTGTCCGGACTTCTTATGGAGCTTATCATAGAGCGGATAGAAGGCGAACGCCAGGACCATGCCTGATAGGATTGGGATGATGAAGGGTTTTAGGATGAAGAAGCAGGCTAGGAACAATCCCACTACAAGGATCCACCGGGATATCCGAAAGGATTCAATCTTCAGATGCCTCACCCCCTTTTCCCAGTTATTGCCGTCGAAGCAGCATATCGTAAAATGAAAAGGATGGGCCCACCCGGACTCGAACCGGGGACCTCCGCCATGTCGAGGCGACGTCATAGCCACTAGACTATAGGCCCATCGAAGTATAGGGGTGGTTCGCACCCCTAACTACGTCGTGCAGAATCTGGTTCGATTAATAAATGTTTCCTTTAAGAAGTATGGACGGTGGGAACATAAAATATGAAAAAAAGGAAGAAAAAAATGGGAAGAGGGTTTATTTCTTCTTCTTCTTCTTAGCGACTTTCTTCTTTCGTCCTCCCCTTGCCATCTTGGCACGGGAGATGTCGCCTTTCTTGTCGACGAAATAGAGATAACCTTTCTCCTTCTTCACACCGACTTTCGCGACTTTCTTCGCTCCTCTCTTGGCCTTGCCGCCGCCTCGGGCCATCGTCGCTGCCGCGATGTCTCCATCCTTGTCAACGAAATAGAGTTTTCCACCTTCTTTTTCAACGCCTACTTTTTTAACTTTCTCTGCCATGGTTATGCAACCCCCTTTTTAATTTTTGGTGTAGCTTTATACTAACCTGCTTTGGCCGTGACCATCGTCATATTTATACTTTTTGGTTTTATCGACGAGGGATTTTCCTCACGACCCAGATGCGAAAAGTATTTATACCATGCTTCGACTGGTCCTTCTTCATGGTATCATATCTTATCGCGGCGAATTGGAAGATGAACAAGACCTCTGCCGAGACGCAGACTTTCTGCGATAAGTTCAACGTTCCTAGACAGAAGGACGGGGAGGAGCTGGACATCCTTATCTGCCCTCCCTTCCCTCTCATCGCTACCTTGCGATCTGGTCTGCAAGAGGACGTCGGTGTCGGTGCCCAGGACATGCACTGGGAGGAGAAAGGTGCGTACACCGGCGAGGTATCAGCCATCCTCCTCAAGGACCTGGGCGTCTCTCACTGCATCATCGGCCATTCCGAACGACGAGCCATGTCCGGCGAGACTGATGAGCTGGTCAAGAAGAAAGTTGTCGCGGCACTCAAGCATGACATCATCCCTATCGTCTGTGTCGGTGAATCTTTGGAGATACGGAAGGAAGGCAAGGCCTTCTCTTGGGTAGAGGGGCAGCTCACTCGTGGACTGCCCACGTCGGCTGACATCATCATCGATTCGACAAAAAAGATTGTCATCGCATACGAGCCTATCTGGGCCATCGGCACCGGTGAGACCGCGACCTCGGATCAGGCCAAGGAGATGCATGCGCATATCCGATCATTCATCACGCGGCGGTATGTGGACGCTGGTGTGGGGTGCCTGATCATTTATGGCGGTTCTGTCAAACCGTCGAATGCGGCCGAACTCATCTCGCAACCGAACATCGACGGATTCCTTGTCGGTGGAGCCAGCCTGTCAGCACAAGATTTCTCGGAGATCTGCCAACATGCATCAGCGCACACGAAAAAGAACTGAACACCATCCTGGACGATATCTGTTCCTGTCAGCTGCCGCTCTTTCCTTCCTGCCCGTGGTATCCGCCCTCAGCCTCGAGAACACCACGAACGGCATGATCTATCTGGCTGTCCTGCTCATCCTTGTCGGAGTGATATTCATCCTTAGGCGTTACATCCTGCGCATCAAGAAGTTCACTGACGATCCCTATCAGAAGAAAGAGAATGAGTACGACGACCTCAAGGACGAGATGGAGAGGGAATTATGAGCTCTAGACGACGACGAGATTGATCTTGGATGGGCGGTCGTAATTACTGAAACCTGAGGCTTCTGAAAGATCCTCAATCTCCACTTTCACGTTGAATATGTATGTCCCGAGAGGGGCGTTCTTCGGCGGCTTGAAATACAGAGGTATCGGTCGTTTCTCATTCGTCGGGACCTCATGATCCGTGGAATAGAGCACTTGCCAATCGCTGCTCCCATCTGTAGGCAAAACAAGTGGTGGACAACCGGGACCGGCTGCGGTGCATATAGGACTATTGTCGGGCTTGAACCCTGAATCGAAGGTCACGGTGACCTTGAAGGTGTTCTCTGTCTCCACATTCAATATCCCTAATCCGAATATCTGGGATTTGCCTCTCGCCACCTTGAGGCTCTTGAAGGGGATGCCGACTCTGGTGCCTTCGACCAGCATGGATTCTATCTCCGACCGCGTGCTGGCATCCAGGTCGGTCTTGATGTCCATGGCGCTGCCGAGAAGCTTATTGGCGAAGAGAAGGCCGGCGCTCAGCACAGCGAGAGAGAGGATAAGGATGACGATGAAATTGATGGACAGTTGTACTCCGCGCTTTTTCATCTTTCCACGTAGGGCTTGAGGAAGGTGATCCGGCCCGGACTGATGGTATACACCTTGTTCGTCATGGGCGTTGAGACTTCTTTGACCGTCTTGACGTAGTTGTAGGCAAGCTTGAGGAGAACCGTCCGTTCTTCCTCGATATCTTTCATATTGAAATTTGTGGACACGCTCTCGGTGAATGAATCGCCGATGGTGATGAGCGGATGGTCGAATTCGATCTCGCCGAGCAGCTCTTTGCTGTTGTCGACGAGCTGCATACCTGTGAACTGGATGTCTGAGACGCCTTCCTTGATGGAGGTGATCTCGAGATCCACCAAGAACGTAGACGTGTTGGTGTCGAAGGGCTCATCGAAGGTGAGCTTGGTCTGGAAGGTGAAATCGGTGACGCCCTTGTCATCAAGGATGGTCTTGGGCGCGACTTCGTCAAGGTCCTTTATCTCTGATGCGCAGATATCCCCTTGGCATGAGTATTCCATGTAGGTGCCGATGAACTCATGGCATAATCCGCAGTCTGAGGGGCATTTGCATCTGTTCTCGCCCGAATCGCAGACATTGTTCCCGCAGCACTTGTTCTCAGTAAGCTCATGGACGCAGATGTCCTTGTCCGGGTCGCAGGAATCGATAGTGCAGGGATCTCTGTCATCACAATCAGCTGTCTTGCAGACGCGAGGGATTCCTGTCCTGATGAAGGGTATCTCTTCGGTAAGCGTCTTCTCGTATGTCTCAGTCACAATATTCTCTTCGCCACGGGACAACGTGGAATAGTCGAAGGTAAGCCTGACGGTGATGATATAACCTGCATCCGTGTCATTGATCTGGACATTGTCGAGGAAGATCTCTTCGTTGATTATGGTCTCTCTCGACCAGAGGGTCTTGCCGACCGACTTCCGTCCGAGAACGGTGATCTCCTGTCCGCGTCTATCGCGTTTGCTGATGACTTCGATCTCTTTTACCCGCACCCATTCGATGGTATCCGAGATCGAGTCAAGACGCATCTCCACATGGAACATGGATTTGTCGACGTCATAGGGGAAATCGTAGCTATAGGTGGAGAGGATCCGGTACTTGCTCTTGACGATGACGTCAGTGAGTTCCCTGTCCGACGTCAATGATTCTTTGGCGGCTGCGAGGCATTCATCCTCGATGCATTGTTTCTCCATGAATTTTCCGATCGCTCCTTTGCAGGCGCCGCAATCCTTCTCGCAGGTGCATTCGTTCTCACCTATCTTCTCATCGCATCGTTTATCGCCGCATGTGCAGCCGGGGATGACGCGGTTCTGGCATTCCTTGCCCTTGTCGATACAGCTGTCACGTGTGCATTCCTTGCCGTCGTTGCAGTCATCATCGACTTCGCAGATCTTCTCTCCGCAGCCTGCAATCAGGATGGTTATCACAACCAGCAAGATGATGACTAGACGTCGTGTTATGCGCGTCACCTCAGACAATTGAAAGGAAAAAAAGAAATCATTTGATGATCTCATACTCCTTGATCAGGAGCATCATGAACAGGATCAGGATTATTGATCCTGCGATCATGAAGGATAGCCCTTTGAGGATGAAATCGGTCACTTGTCCGCTGACTATCACGTACAGGCCATAGGCCATGATGGCGAATCCGAGCCATAGGAACTTGTCGAGGACAAGCTTCATGATCTCGAACTCCTCTGTTTGGGTAAGCCTTTTCTTCATCGTCACACCTCTCTATTTTGGTTCAGATAATCTCGAGGAAAAATTCCTTGACTGCGTAGACAAACTCTCCGCCATTTTCATCACAAGCGTCCATTTCTTCTCCTTCGCACATCTCCATCCTGATGAAATATGTGTTTCCAGCTGTAGCTCCTCTGGTGATGAGTTTCAGCTGTTGGACGCGGGGTTGGTTGATACCGACGGTGGGATATTTTGGGATGTATTGAAATCCGATGGTGGTTGACACACTGTCATCAGGGTATCCTGGTGAGATGATGTCAGCATTGAGATTAGCGATTTCATCCGCGACAAGAGGACTCTTTAGTTTGAGGCGGATGACGAAATTCTTTTCCACTTCATCTTGGTTCATAATGCCGAATGCGGTCGTCAGATCAGCATTCCCATCCATCTTGTACTCTGTCTTCATGATGGTCAGCTTGTCGCCGGAATTGGTCATGTCATTGATGATGTTCTGCCTGACGCTGTCTTCAACTCCGCCCAGAAGCTCGTCGCCCGTCTGGAACTTATCCTTGATGAAGGAGAGGCCGAGTCCAAGCAGGGTGATGGCCATCACGAGCACGACGATGGCATTGACTGATAAGCTGAGTGATCCTTGTTTTCTTGGTCGTGTCATCATGTGTCACCTAGATTCCTTTGATGAAGAACTGTTTTGAATCGTACACTTTCTCCCCAACATCGTCCGTATACGTGATATCTATTGCGAACTGAAATGATCCGCTCTTCTTCTCTTTGCTTTTTACCTTTAACGGAATAAATTGTATGTCATTGGGTTTGACGCTCTCATACAGGTCGCTGAAGATGAATTCGAGGTTTTCCATATCGCACTGTAGTCCTGTTTCATCATCTCTCCAGATTTTCAGTTCTCCGTCTGTGTTGCTGAAGCATTGGAGTTTGACAGTAAAGTCAGTAGCCGTGTCGAACTCATTCCTGACAGCCATGAGGATCGTGTCGGAATCGACACCATTGAGGGTGAGCTCGGTGACTGATATGGAGACTTTATTTCCGCTCTTGAGCAGGTCATTCCTCACGCTCTCCTTGATATTGTCTGAGACTTCGTCCATGAGCGTGTTAGCGCTTCCGATGCGTTCTTTGATGAACCCCAGCCCTAGTCCGAGCATGGTGATGGCCATGACCAAAATCACGATGGCCTCGACAGATAGATTGAGAGAAGCAGTCTTTGATCGCTTAGTATATCCTCCCTTCATGATGTGCACCTCTTTTTCCCGGAGTGAGTAAATGCCGGATTCATAACCTAATTGGGACTATTTTACACTAATCTCCTTGAGCTGCACCTATTTAAAGTTTTTGTTTTTATCGTCGTTGGCCTCCCATCCTGCAGATAGAAACCTTTATAAATGGGTCTGGATTCTTGCGGCCTTATGGCAAAAATTCGCAAGTTCGTGTCCTACCGAGGTCTTGAGCGTGCTTACACTCGAAAGTCCAAGTTCCGCGAGAAGAGCTATATCAAAGCTAATCCTCATAGCAAGGTCGTTCGCTTTGTCATGGGCAATCTCCAGAAGGAATTCCCTTATCAGCTCGACCTGGTCACCAAACAGGCCCTTCAGATTAGACATAACGCCCTCGAATCCTCAAGGATGTACATGAACAGGATGCTGGAAGGAAAGCTCGGCAAGACCAATTTCCGCTGCCGTATCCGGATTTATCCGCATCACATCCTCCGTGAGAACCCTCTCGCCGCAGGAGCAGGAGCGGATCGTATGAGCACTGGTATGAAGATGAGCTTCGGAAAGCCCATCGGCGTCGCTGCAAGGGTCCGTGAGGGCCAGTCTATCTTCTCTGTCGAAGTCGATAAGGCAGGTCTTGAGGTAGCGAAGAAAGCGTTGTCCGGTACCGCGACCAAGCTGCCCTGTCAGTATCGTGTCGTCATCGCTCGTGAACCTGTGAAGGCCCCAAAGGCCGAGTGAGTTCACTGCTTCTCGATAACAAAATCTTTTATAAAGAGCCCTTCACCATCCAGACATGGCGTTGTCTTATACTGTCCAGCTATTCCTCCAGAACCCCTGGGCGCGCTTCTCTTTTACCCTAGTCACGTTCTTTGTCGTCGCTGTCGCCATCCTCCATGTCTTCAATCTCTATCTCAGGCAAGTAGCGCAGAAGACCGCGACACCGCTCGACGACCATATCATCGAGAAGATCAAGCAGCCCATCTCCAATGTCGTGGCTTTCCTCGGCTTGCGACTGGCGCTCACGTCGATCAAATTCGGTCCATCCATCCAGAATTTCATGATACATCTTGTCGATTCTGTGCTCATCCTTGTCATGGCCTACATCGTCTCGTCGATAAGCTATATCCTGCTCACCTACTGGGGCCACAAGTATGCACAGCGGGTAAATTCCCAGATAGACACTGATGTTCTGCCTCTCGCATCCCGTGCGGCAAAGATCCTGCTCATCACCGTGGCGCTGCTCATGATCATGACTCGGTGGGGGGTCGAGATCGGTCCGCTCATGGCATCGCTTGGCATCGCTGGTCTCGCCATCTCGTTGGCGCTCAAGGACACCTTGGCGAACGTGTTCGGCGGAATCTCCCTCATCTTGGACAAGAATTTCAAGGTCGACGATGTCATCAAGCTGGAGAGCGGTGAGACCGGACGTGTGATGGATATCGGGTTGAGGAGCACAAAGATCCTGACGTGGGACAATGAGCTCATCATCATCCCCAACGGCACGCTTGCCAATGCCAAGCTCATCAATTACGCCAAACCCAGCCTCAAGGCGCGGCTCATCGTGCCTTTCGACGTCGAATACGGCAATGACCCTGAGACTGTCAAGGATGTCATCCTCTTAGCCGCCAAGAAGCATCCGAAAGTGCTCCAGGATCCTGAGCCCTATGTCCGGTTCAACAAGATGAATGATTACTCTCTCGATTTCAAGCTATACGTGTGGGTCTTCTCCTACCGGGAACGGTTCCGCCTCGAGGATGATCTCAATGTCCTCATCTTCAAGACGCTGAAGAAATCCGGAATCGGCATCCCTTTCCCGACACGGACGCTCTATGTCAACGAGAAGAAGTCGAAATCAGGGATCAACAGAGCAAAAAAGACTTCTAAGAAGACAGCCAAACGCAAGAGCTGATCAAGAATAAATTTCTTCGTCTATCTCTTCTGTCGGCTCGGCCTCTATCACGATGTCCTTGACGAGTTCCCCGATGCGGGCCTTGAGCTTGCTAATATCTGTTATGCCTTTGATATCTGTCTTGACCATGTCGGTCTTGGACACATAGATGATGGTGGGTTTGCCGGTCTTCTCCACCTGCTTCAGCAGTTCCTTCTGATCCTCGATAGGATATGGTTCTGTGGGATCGAAGACATAGATGACGACATCCGCCACCAGGTCGAGGGTGAGGTGGGCTATCTTCTCGATCGCGTTCATCTTATCGAAGCGCGCCAGTGTTCCAGGAGTGTCGATGATCTGCACTGTCTTATCGTCGATGCTGGCTGGACCGGAGTTGATGCCTTTTGTGGTGAAGGCGTAAGCGGCGATCTTGGCATCTGCTCCGGTCAATTTGGTGAGCAGCGTCGTCTTGCCCGCATTAGGGAATCCGAATATGACGACATGTGCCATGTCCGCCTTGATGTCTGGGAGGTCTTTGGCTTTCTTCCGGCAGGACTCGATGATCTTGATCGGGCCTTCTAACCTATTCAGGATAGAGGCGATGCGGCCCAATGCCTGTTTGGATTTTTCTTTTGCGCCAGCGGCGACAGATTCTTTCATGATGGCCTTCGATGTAAGGACCGCTATTTCCCTGCATTTCTGGCCTGACCATTGCACTTTAGATAGTGATTTCTTGAGTTCGTCGACGTCCATGGTGACTGCGAACATCTCTTGGTAGTACTCGGGGAGACTGTTTATCGAAGGGAAATCCAAGACGATCTTTGTGAGCACATGGGCGAGACGGTCGCCGATGGCCTTGATGCGGGACGACTCCCTGAGCGCTTCCCTATGGTTCGTGTCGACCCGTTTGGCTTTGCCTGCGACTATGGACGATCGTTCCCTGGCGCGGCTCAAAGCGACCTCGAGATAATTCTTTGGGGTGTCCACCGGAGGGACGCGTTCGAAGTTCATGCTATTTGACGACCTCCGTGGGGGTTATAAACCTTTTGGAGTTGTGGCCGGATATCCCTTGGGCGGGGTCATGCTTCAAATCCTTGTCGGTTTGATCTGAGGGTGCCATATAAATCGGTTTTCACTATTCAGTAATAAATCTTTCCTCTCGCGTGCTCATCCCCGTCAAGCCCCACAGGCCTTAAAAAGCCAAACATTTTTAAAGGCCCCCCCATTTTCTCGCTTCCTGACTAATCGGTCCATCTTATGGAGGTAATGTTTCATGGCAGAGTTCAAGTTGGTCATCAACGATCCCAAAACAGGAAAGAGTTACACTCGTGAGGTCAAGGAAGATCAGGCTAAGCCTTTCCTTACCTTAAAAATTGGCAATAAAGTCTCAGGCAAGGATGCCGGATTCGTCGGCTACGAGTTCGAGATCACCGGCGGTTCTGACAGTGCCGGATTCCCGATGCGCCGAGACGTCGATGGCGTCAACAAGAAGCGCATCCTCGCGGTCGAAGGTGTCGGCCTCAAGAGGGCAGGCCGGGGCGTCCGCCAGAGGAAGACCGTCGCAGGAAACACTGTCTACTCCAAGACCGCACAGATCAATCTCAAGATCCTGAAAGCCGGCAAGGACAAGCTCGACGCAGAGGCCGCACCCGCAGAAGGCGACAAACCCGCTGCCGATGTCGCGGCTCCCAAGGTCGAAGAGAAGAAGGCCGAGGACAAGCCTGCTGAGGATAAGGAGGAAGAGCCTAAAGCGGACAAACCTAAGGTCGAAGAGAAGCCTGCTGAGGAGAAGAAACCTGAACCCAAAGCCGAAAAGAAACCGGCCGAGGATAAGAAGGAAGAGCCTAAAGCGGAAGAAAAGAAGTAATAATCCTTCCCATTTTTCTTATTGAAAATCTCGTCATGAGATTTTCGTGGGTTTAATACCCCGTCCTTCAGGACGAGATTTTCAATTCTCGAAAGTCTGTGACTTTCGTGTTCCAAAAACCTGTCTATCGATGCGAGGAGCGTAATACATCGGCCTTTAGGCCGAGGATAGCTCCGAGTGACAGGTTTTTGTTATTTACTCATTTATAAGTATATCACAAGACATAATAATGCGTTTTGATTAGCTATTTTTCTGTTTACCGCTTCCGTGAAACAAATGACCTCCTTAAATTTAAATATCACTAAAATCATCCCGATTAATGAATATGGCATAGTTGGCGTAGGGTCGACGAATATTGATTATATCCTCAAAAAAGCGAGAAATTATGGTCGAGGATCGATAATTAAGCTTGAAATTGGAGGGTATGAAGTTGTAGAAGGAAATCGAACTAAACGTCAATTACTACTTCTTCCGAGTCCATTCATACCTGACAATAATCCAGTTGCCGCGATAAGACTAATAGGGGATGAAAAGCACCGATGCGAAAACTATGAGGTTGTTGACGAGGCATTAGATCTTGAACAATTGGTGCTTTTTAAAGATGTAGAAAGACGTCCTGGTGGAGGCATTGTCAATCTCGCACAAGCATTCCTATCTCAAACAAAAGAGATTCCATTCGGGCTTATAACTCTTCGAGGAGAACATGAAAACGACGAATTAGTGCCTGGGACGTGGCCAAAAAATTTTAATATTGCTGGGAGGGGAGATCAAGCAAATCTCATAATACCTGGAGAAACCTCGCGGACAATCATCAGAGGTCGTTCATTAGGGGATAATCATTTTGATGAAAGACTTTATCTTAATCCGAATTTTCCATTTCGTACAGGAACAATATTGATCAACAGTTTAGTGCGAGGGTCCGCAAGAACCCTTGCGGGTCGAGCGTAGCGAGACCCGTAGAGAATTGCGGTGTCGATACCCGAGCTGGACAATAATTTCTTATATTTTGAGAATAATAAATTGAGTGCGTGGTGTAGCCGACGCACTGCAATTACGTTAATCAGACGTAGTGTTAGCTGTGCCTCGCTAGCATATAAATTTTTCTAAACGCGAGGTGATTTCTGATGGGTTGCGGCTTACGAAGTAGTGGACACACTG
>JBDRHG010000020.1:0-18836 GCA_043817075.1 archaeon
TAGACCAGGTTTATCAAAAGCCACACAATTCCTATTTGGACATACAACATCTAATTTCCTTGCTTTTCTCATAAAAATTCACCTCTGTAAACTACAAAGATGAACTACTATTTAAACAATACTATTCTAGGTCAGTTCGAGAGAACCTCAACCGTATTATATAGTTTTTCTCGATTCTGAGACAGGTTCTCTGGTCAGCAGATAGCAACGATGCGAGAATTCCACATCGCCGCTCTGGGAGAGGAGCGGGAGGAACGATGAATGCGCATGCGTAGCCTCTTTCTTCTCATCGTAGGCGATCTCCTTGTGCTGGGGTTTGGCGAAGGTGGCAAACTTGGATAGACGGGAGAAGACGAAACCCGGATGCAGATGATACACCCCACCAGATTCTTTGATCAATCCGGTCGCCCTCAACGCCTCGATGTCGGCAGCAATCGCAGCGTCGGGGACGAGACCGCCCTTGGCGGAGAACACCGCCTTGAGCGCCTTGACCTGCGACGTGGACAACGACTCCAGGTCAGGGATGTGCTTGCGTTCACCGGTGTCGGCATCGGTGATCAGCTTGCCTTCGGCAAGATCCACGAGAAGATAGCCGCTTTCGCCTTTGCCGCTCTTGATCCTGTACGCTGCGACCGGCACGAGCACGCTGCGGAATGATGCGATAGGGGTCTCGCTCATGAGCCGGAGATCGTCCTCAGACACCTGCGGCTCCAAGACGTTGAGCACTTCCTTCTCCGAGAACTCCTGTTGGCGCTCTTGGAAGCTCGGTGCTGCTTCCTCATTCTCCTCCCCTACCAGACGCACGGCGTCGCCGCCATGCTTGGATCTCCGCGGGCGGACCCTGACGAAGAGCGGGACATCGGTGATGCCGGTCAGCAGGGCGGTGCCGATGGGCAGATTGCGGATCTCTGATTCCGCCTCGCTGGTGATGCCCTCGACCGACATCGTCACGGCACGGAGGTCGTTCGCATTGGTCATCTTGAGGATGATCTGCGTCGTGCATTGGCTCAACACCGTCTTTTGCACCAATGCAGGCCGCTGCGTGACGACGGCCACGCCGAGACCGAACTTTCGGCCCTCGCGGACCAGAGTGCGGATCGTCGCGGTGCTCTTGGCGTCGCCGAAACCCCGTTCCGGAACGAAATTATGTGCCTCTTCAAGCACGAGGAGGAAAGGCGGGACTTTCTCCCGTTTACGTTCCTCGAAGAGCTGGCCCGACAGAGTGAGCAAGATGATATCCTGGAAATGGGGATCGATCCCTTTGAGGTTGATGATGGTGCAGCGGCCAGGCGCAATCAGATCCTGAGGTGCTGTGGGATGAGAAGAGAAGAGCCCGGAATTTCTCAGCGACTTGATCCCGTTGATGATGCCCCATTTATGCGGGCTGTTCTCCTCCTCGAGCGCGAGGATGATCTCTTCGAAGCTATGACGGTCACCGCCCATGAAAGTACCGTGGAGCATGGACTGCTGCATGGCAGAGAGCTTGCCCGGGAAGAGCTGGATCATCTCCTGCATCGAGACCATGTTGGAGAGCAACAGAGGATTCGCTCCGGGCACGATGTCGGGATCGCCGTATTCCATGATGTGCTTGGCGTAGCCCTTAGGCTTGAGGCCTAGCTTGGCGAGATCCGCGACCTGGTCCTTGTCTGTGTTGGGCTCGGCCAATGATGAATATTCTCCATGGGGATCCAGTATGAGCACAGGGATGCGATGCTCGATGACCTCCTCGAGCAGCACGCCGAGCGTGTACGACTTGCCAGAGCCGCTCTTGGCAAGCACGCTGATGTGGCCGGTGAGCAGACGATTGAGATCGACATTGACCCTGATGCCTGCGGCCTCGAGGGTGCCGATGAATGCGCCATGCTTACCGCCGATATCGATGACGTCGCGTAGGAGGGAATCCTCTGGTTTGAGCACCTCGATGCCGGGCTCCAGCGGAGTGCGGATAGGCCGCAGGCTGCCGCGGTCATCCCGGTGACCGAGCACTAAGCATTTCGCGATGGTCTTATCGCTGTCGCGCTCCAGCTCTACGATCTGCCCGAGCACATATTCATGCTCAGGATGGAACACCTGGACGAAATCGAACTTCTTCGCCGCGCCGTCAACGACAAAGGAGAAGTCGGTCGTCGTGACCTTCCCGGTTATCCGTCCGAGTATCATAGGGAGATGGCTTGAGAGATTGCACTATATATGGATTATGGTCGTCGGGTGAGCATAAAGTATTTAAAGACATCACGACTGAATAATGCCACTGATAGGAATCGAGGTTGATACTCATGGCTGAAAAAAAAGCTGAAAACAGTAAGGATGAACAGATCGGTTTCCATAAGGGATCGTTGACCACGCTCGCCAAGGAGCGCCAGGAGCTCATGAAGATACTCACAATCGTCGAGCAGCTCATGCAGATGCATATCAAGGAGCTCAAAGGACTCGGCGTCGACCTCGAGAAGCAGGCCAAAGAGATGGATGCAGGCAAGAACAAGGTCGCTCCGAAGAAGAAAAAGCCGATCGAGGACCTGATCTGACCATAGAAAGCTTTTTATACCGGGCCCAGCCCCCTTTTAAGAGGTTCACACGCCGGTATGCGGCGGAATGCAATCCTAAAAGGAGGTCACAATCATGACAACGAAACTCGCAAGCGTCGGAACCCTGCAGAAAGGAAGTTATGTCGTGCTCGATGGCGCGGCATGCAAGGTATCAGACACACAGGTCTCCCGACCCGGGAAGCATGGCCACGCAAAGGTCAGGCTCACCGCTGTCGGCCTTGTCGACGGAAAGAAGCGAGTGACGGTCATGCCCGGCCACGACAATGTCGAGGTCCCGATTATTGAAAAGAAATCGGCGCAAGTGCTCAGTGTCAACGGCAAACATGCGAATGTCATGGAATCCGAGACCTTTGAGACTTTCGACCTGGAGGTCCCTGACGATCTCAAGGCAGAAGTAAAAGAAGGTGTGTCGGTAATGTACTGGCAAATCCTGGAGCAACGCGTCATGAAACAGGTGAAGAGTGATTAATCATGGTTAAGTTCCCCGAGGCCGAGGCCAGACTGCTACGCAACGTATTCATCTGCAGGAAATGCAAGTCTAAGATCCGCACCACCAATCTGCGGGTCATTGCCCAGAAAGTGTCTTGCAGGTCATGCGGGAGCAAAGCGCTCCGTGCAATACGAAAGAAGTGAAGATGGGGACCGACTCGATCCTCACACTGCTATTCCTCATTCTCCTTGGAGCGTGGATCTATTCCCGACGTGACAAGGTCCAAGTACAGAAGATACTGTTCCCTATACTGTACTTCATCATGTACAAGTCCAGCGCCGGCATCAAAGCCATGGACCGCTGGGCGAAGAAGTTCCCTCGACTCACCCTCTGGTTCGGATACCTCGGCATCGTCGTCGGTTTCCTCGGCATGGCATTCATCGCCGTCGAGCTCGTACGCAATGTCATCATGATCTTCGTGACGCAAGCGCCGCTTCCAGGTGTAGGCATCGTCGCACCCATCAAGACGAAAGGGTTCTTCTTCGTGCCATTCTTCTACTGGATCATCTCCATCTTCTTCATCGCCGTCGTGCATGAGTTCTCCCATGGGCTCGTCGCGCGGCGCCACAATATCCGCATCAAGAGCTCAGGATTGGCATTCCTCAGCGTTGTGGTACCGGTGCTGCCGGCCGCATTCGTCGAGCCAGACATGAAGCAGATGGACAAGAAGCCCCTATCCCAGCAGCTCGCCATGCTCGGTGCAGGACCGTTCATCAATATCATCTTCGGATTCATCTTTCTGGGAATCGTGGCGTTTCTTTTCGCTCCGGTCATCAACGGCATGACCGAGATCACAGGAGTCGCAGTGACCAGTGTGGTCAACGACACCGAGACCGGCTTCGTCGGCCCTGCAGCCATGGCAGGCATACAGCCTGGCACGGTGGTCTCACATATCGACGGAGAGAAAGTCGATGCCATTGATGTGTTCACCGGCGCCTTCGACGGGAAGCTACCAGGGGACAGCATGACGCTCACCGTGGATGGCGTACCGCAGGAAATCACGCTCGGATCGCATCCAGATAATGCCTCACGCGCATATCTAGGATTATCAGTGCTCTTGGACGGCAAGATCAAGGATTCGGTACGGGAGAAATACAATATCTGGGTGGATGTCTTCATCTGGTTCTTCAAGCTGATGCAATGGATGTTCCTGTTGAATTTGGGCATCGGGCTCTTCAACCTCGTGCCCATGGGCCCGCTCGACGGCGGACGGATGGCACTGTTGGTGCTGAACAGATGGTTGGGTGAGAAACGAGGCCACGCGGTCTGGAAGGCGATGAGCACGGCATTCCTCGTCGTGATTCTGTTTATCGTCGGAAGTTCGTTCTTCGGTTGATTAATTTTTTTACGAGTGTTCTAGAGTTCCTTCCACCTATCAGAATTCTCAATCGAAGCTGAAAGGGCTCTCAAATACAAGCGTTCTTATATAGAGAATGATAAATGGACCCGCCGGGATTTGAACCCGGGGCATCCTCGTTGCGAACGAGGCACTCTAGCCGGACTGAGCTACAGGCCCGAAGATATCAAAAGCCACGAAAACACCAAGTGATATATAAATCTATGTCCTCAGGGCCTCAGCGACACGTTTGTCGAGGCGTGGCTTGGCATTCCTGCCTAAAGTGTAGAAAATCTTCTGGGCAGTGTGGCCCCAGCTGTAATCGCCTTGGACCGTCTCGATCTTCTCCACCTCGAATTCCTCCAGCGATACCCCTTTCTTGAGATTATAATAGATAGAACGGATGGTCACTTTAGGGAACATCTTGATATAGGCCTTATAGAGGTCATATCCATAGGCCCTACCCATCACGTAGAGAATCTCGACGAGATTCTGTCGGATCTCGGACCGCACCGGTCTTCCGCGAGGCATAGGAGCATTTTCGGGTCTGCTATTTAAATACTTTTCTTTTCCATAGGGAAAACAATCGACTCATCAAGCCTTTTCCTGTTGCGCGAACATCAAGACGAACAAAGGACCATAAAGACAGACATTGCCCAACCGCCAAACGCCAACAGCAAATCAGCATAAAGAACTCCTGCTGTGCCAATCAGAAAAACAATAGTAAACATCGGTTTCATTACAAATCACCTACCGAAATACAAACGGACAAAGTCATATATAAAACCCACCGGCGCCCACAACCCAAACATTTATAAACGGACTCAGGTTTACCGAGCATCAGTCGATTTCAGTACACTACCCGTAAACTACCTGGATGTCCAGAAGGGCACCTAGTAGGAGGGTGGAGGATTTCCTTATGAACCAAGAAACGATTATCACCGCCATCAAAAAGGCAAAGGAGAGCTCGAAGAAGCGGAATTTCCGCCAGACCATCGAGCTCATCGTCAATCTCAAGGGTCTGGATATGAAGAAGAACCAGAACCTGGTGGATTTCTTCACTGTTCTGCATTACTCAAAAGGCAAGAAGACGCAAGTCTGTGCGCTCGTCGGTCCTGAGCTCCAGGATTCGGCAAAAGAGTCGTGTGACCTGGTCATCATGCAATCTGATTTCGAGAAAGTGGCCAGCAATAAGGCTGAGCTCAAGACCATCGCCGCGACCTATGACTATTTCGTGGCTCAGGCCAATATCATGCCCAAGGTCGCGACCGCTTTCGGTAAAGTGCTCGGACCCAAAGGGAAGATGCCCAACCCTAAAGCGGGCTGCGTCGTACCCCCCAAGACCAATCTCAAACCGCTCGCCGAGAAGCTCGGCAAGACCGTCCGCATCAATACGAAAGGCGGCAATGCGGTCATCCAGGTCCCCATCGGCAATGAAGAGATGGACGAGAAGGAAGTGGCGGACAACTGCAAGACAGTGTTCGACCAGATTGTGCATCACCTGCCTGGTGAACTGAACAATATCAAGAGCGCTTTGGTCAAACTGACCATGGGCGTCCCTATCAAGGTGGATTAAATGACTGACGATTACAAAGCCAAGGTCGCGACCTACAAGGTCAAGGCAGTCGACGAGATGGTCCGACTCTTCAAAGAGTACCCGATCATCGGCATCGTCGACATGGCCAACCTACCGACCCAGCCGCTCCAGCAAATGAGAGAACGACTGCGAGGCAAGATTTTCCTGAAGATGACTAAGAAACGCATCGCAAGGATCGCGCTCGAAAAAGTCAAAGGGGATAAGAAGGGCATCGAGGCCCTTGAAGGATACCTTCGCGGCATGCCCGCATTCATGTTCACCAAGGAAAACCCCTTTTCAATCTTCCAGGACCTCAAAGCGTCAAAATCCAAGGCACCTGCAAAGGGAGGCCAGATCGCGCCCAATGATATCATCATTCCGGCTGGCCAGACCCCGTTCGCTCCCGGCCCTATCATCGGCGAGCTCGGCGCACTTGGTCTGAAGACCGGTGTCGAGGACGGCAAGGTCGCGGTCAAGGAAGGTAAAGTGGTCGTCAAGGAAGGTGATGTCATCGAGCAGAAGGTGGCAGAAGTGCTCACGAGGCTCAGCATCCAACCCATGGAAGTGGGCCTAAACCTGCTGGCCGTCTTCGAGGACGGCAATATCATAGAGAAGAGCGTGCTCGACATCGATGTCGACGGGTTCAAGAATACGATCACCCAGGCGCACCAGTATGCCTTCAATCTTTCGATGGAGGCAGGCATCATCAACGATGCGACTGTCGAGGTGCTCCTGTCCAAGGCGCACAACGAAGCGATGGCTCTCGCAATCAGCCAAGCGATAATCACGGCGGACACCGCCGGGAATATCCTGGCGCTGGCTGAAGCCCATGCCGGAGCGCTCAAAGCTATGGTGAAGTAATGTTTATAGATGGAGGTTTCAAAAATGGAATATGTCTATGCTGCGATGCTCCTGCACAAAGCGGGACAAAAGGTGGATGAAGCGAGCGTCAAGAAGGTCCTCGAGGCCGCTGGCGTCGCTGTTGACGATAACCGTATCAAGGCTACGGTCGCTGCGCTCGAAGGTGTGAACATCGACGAAGCGATCGAGAAGGCTGCTGTCGCTCCTGCCGCGGCTCCTGCCGCCGCCTCCGCGGGTGGTGCTCCTCCTGAGAAGGACGAGAAGAAGGAAGCCGAGGAAGAGAAGAAGGTAGAAGAGCAGGCCGCCGCAGGTCTTGGTGCTTTGTTCGGATAAATTTTTTCCCCCTTTTGTTTCAACCGGAAAGGTGTTAGGTTAATTGACGAAGGATACAGAAGAGCAATCAACAATGGAGACAGCTCCTACTGAAGAAGTTGCCCCTGAGCAGACCACCGAACCTGAGCAACAGCCTAAAGGGGCTGAAGCGACGGAGGAGGACACGACTTCTGAAGAGAAGATGGAGTCTGAGGATACTCTAGACTCCGGAGATATACCTGCTGAGGACGAGGAGATCGAGGACTCTGAAGCGCAAGCAAAAGATCCCTCTCAAAAGACCGACGAGGAGATAGCTCTCGACAAGGCCGCCGTTCTCAAGCAGCTCGAGGTGCTACGCAACGATATCCGTGAGCAGAAGACCAAGCTCAACGAGATTAACGAGCGGAAAGAATCCTTCTTCGAGAAGCGTAACGAACTCCAGGAGCAGGCCAATGCCCTTCGGACGCAGGTACGTGAGTTCAAGAACAAACGCGACCAGCTCACCGGCAAGGTCAAGGCCCTCAAACCGAAGCGGGACGAGACCAATGTCAAGGCCAAGGAATACCAGGACCGATTGAACACTATCAAAGAAGAGATCGACAAGCTCAAGGATAAGCATAAGATCCAAGGCGATCCTCTTCATCTCCAGAAGGAGATCGAGGCGTTGGAGTATAAGATCGAGACTGAAGCCCTCGAATTCTCGAAAGAGAAAGGGATCATGAAGATCATCAATCAGAAGAGGTCCGAACTTGACAAATTCAAAGAGATCACGAATCTCCTCAAGGAGATGCGTGACATCCAGGGATCGCTGAGGAATCTCCGTGTTGAGTCGAGGACGACCCATAACGATATCCAAGATCAAGCGAGAGAGAGCCAGAAATTCCACGAGGAGATGACGGGAATCCTGACCAAGCTCGACGAGATCAACGGCAAGAAGAAAGAATGGATGGACAAGTTCCTCGAGACCAAGGATGAGTTCAATGTTGAGAACAACAAACTCAAGCATTCCCTTTCTGAGATGAATAAGCTCCAGGAACAGCTCGGCGAGTATTTCCAGGTCAAGAAGAAAGAGAAAGAGGCCAAAGTCCAGAAGAAGCTCGCGGAGCGCGAGAAGGACGTCGAAGAGAAGATAAAGAAGAGAGAGAAGCTCACAGTCGAGGATCTCCTGGTCTTCCAGAAGACTTCAAGTGATAGTAGGAAATAATTTCTTTCATCACCCTTTTTCATCTTTTATAGAGACAGGGGTCACGCTGATTGACTCGATGGATTCCGAATGGATATGAGAATAAAAGATAAGATAAAGAGAAAAAGATTATTCTTTCTTCGCGAACTCGGTATAGCCGCACTTGCCGCATGAGGAGCGGTTCTTGTGCTTGGCGAGGAACACGCCGGGACCGCACTTAGGACAGTTCCGGTTCTTGGGCTTGGCGCCGTCGTAGTTCTTCCACACCTGGGAGGTCACGTGTCTCTTGACTTCTTTTGCTTCTGCCATGGTCACTCACCTCCCTCTTTCTTCTCTTCAGCAGGTTTATCAGTAGCGGGCTTTTCCTTCTTCTCCTCAGCAGGCTTGTCGTCAGCTTTGGATTCAGGCTTCTTATCTTCCACGGGCTTCTCGGCCGCGGACGCCTCTTCTTTAGGCGTCTCTACAGCAGGCTCGTCCTTCTTCTCAGCAACAGGAGCAGCTTCAGCCGGCTTATCCTCTGCGGGTTTCCCCTCAGCGGCAGGAGCCGGCTCTTTAGGCTTCTCAGCAGCCTTGGCCTCGGCAGCGGCCTTCTGGGCCGCAGCTTGCTTCTCAGCCAGCTTCTTGACGCGATCAGTGCGCCACGAGTGGTCGACTTTGGTCATGGCTTCTTCGTCCTTGTAGACGACGACGGTGGCGGTCGCCTTGCCGAATCCGAACGTGGTGTCGATGCCATGCACGCGCACGAGCTCGGGCTTGGCACCGGTGTCCTTTGCGACAGCGGCGGCCACATCCTTACGGGAGGGGGTCACCTTGTCATAGGTGATATCAACCGTGACCTTCGTCGCCGAAAGCAATGGCTGATCTTCCTTTGAGATTATTTTGAAGTTCATCATGATCACGACTGACTACCTTACTTTTATCGCGTACTCGCCGTTTTGAGTGAGGCTGACACGCTTGGCGATGATTGAATTCTCCGCATTGATAACATTGATGCGGCCGTTCCAGGACACGGCGGTGCTGTTCTTCTTGCAGATAGGACAGGAGTCCCCTTCATAGAAGACCTTGCATTCCTTGCACACTTTCTTCTTCATTTCTTATCCCCTTTCTTATTCCCTTTCTTATCCTCTTTCTTGTTGAGGTCTTCTTCAACCCAATCCATCCGACCGAGGCCTTTCTGGCGCATGGTCAGACCGATCTTCGGGTTGGTGACATCCTTGAAGCTTGAAGCGATGATGCGCGCGCGGCACAGGTCGTTGACCTTGAGCGAGCGCTTGGATTCCTTACCCACCAACACCTTGTCCTTGGCGAACGACACGAAATCGTCCATGGTCTGGGAGATATGGATCATACCGTCGATAGGACCGATGGTGAGGAATGCGCCGAAATCGGCGACGTCCTTGACCTTGCCCAAAGCGACCTCCTGGAGTTCAGGGCGATAGACGAGCATCTCGAACTGGGTCTCATAGTACGGAGCCCCGTCACCCGGGATGATGATGCCTTCGTTGATCTCATTGACGCCGAGGATACCGACCACGATGCCGAGTTCCTTGGAGATGAAACCTTCATATCGTTCCCTCACCATCTGCAGGACAGCGTCCTTGGTGGGGAGCTCGAAAAGTTTTGGCGGGACGCGGATGTGGTCCTTTATCACGGTCTTGTAAAACATGGTGGTTCACTGCGTTGCTTGGTTGTTCTGGAGGCGTATTGCCAGATGGCTCTTCTGCCTGAGGAGGATGACCCGGGGACACCGGGAAATCACACCTCTGTCACTTGAAGCGACGAACACATCAGGCTCCTGGCCGAGTGTGACGATGGCCTCATCGACGATGTCGTCTGCCGGGACGATTGTGTGCCCGACGCGCTTGATGAGAGTCAGCGCGGCCTTGGCATGGTGCTTATCCACCCCCTTGGCCCTCGTCGCGATACCCTCAAGCTCCTTGATGGTCGCATCAAGCACGATTATGTCGTATGGCACAGTCATGACCCGCTCAAGCTCGGTGAATATGTCCACGCCGAACTGGAAGGGCATCATCAAAAAATTTGTGTCTAGTACAACTCGCGCTCTCATGCGGTCGATTCAGGTGATATATCCCCCTTTAAAAATGTTTTGGTCCGTTTGCAGCCTTTATCGACGGACCAGGCACGTCCATCACAGGCAGAAGCGTGGCTGTTTCGGAGGACACAATCTCCTGATTCGAGGATCGGCCAGCCTGGCGCGTTCCAGCTCACCCTGTCGACTTGCCCTTCAGGTCCTATGAGAACCATTGTGCCGTTCTCATTACGTAGGTTTGGTGCATCAGAGCCTATCTGAAGCATGCCACCACCCTCTAAGACCTCTGACAAGCGATATGAGGACTTTGCGGCCTGGAGACGATATCCCCTCAGGACAGTATCGGATGCCCCAGAATTGATCAGGAGGACCATCTCCTGACCCTTATCAGAGCCGACCGGATCCGGTAGGACAGCCTCGATGAGAAGGAGACTCTTGACGCAACCTTCGGTCTGAGGCCTGGTCAACCTCTCGTATTCTGTAAGCAGCCGGGAGGCCAATCCCTCATCATGGATGATGAGCAGATCCTCTTCGTTACGGCCATAGCCCCCACCGGTGGGATTGGCAGAGCCAGTGATGACAGTCTTGTTGTCGATGACGAATACCTTATGGTGCATCGAGCCAGGATTATTATCGCGCATCACATCGACACCGTGCTGTTCCAATAGCACGATCGCTTTGGATGAGCCTGCATTGCGTGTCTCGGCGAGGACACCAACCTGCACACCCTGATCGGCCCCGAACATCAATGAACGCGCGACATCAAGGTCGGTGAAAGAGAAGGCCATGACCGCGATGCTCTGTTCGGCATCGGCCAACACGGCGAGTACCCTGCTGCGACAGTCCTGTGCCTTGCAGAACATGGCCTCGATACGATGGTCGCAGGATCGGATATCTATCGGCAGAAAATCTTCGGTTTCACCGACGAGGTATCTGTGCCTCTCCAGATAGCCGCGGGCGATCTCAGACGAGCGGAACATAAGGAGATGGTTGTTGTTCCTATTGGTACCGAAGACGGTCGGATTCATTGAGCCGGTGATGACGACCTCGCGGTCGATGACACAGAATTTATGGTGCATGAGATACGAACCTGAATAGAATGTCGAGGGAACATCCGGGAAAACGCTGGAATGCGGATCGAGATATACGCTGACGAACAGATGATCACCCGCAGTCTCAAGCGCTTCGATGATACGGTCTTCCTCGAGATCGAAGAACGCGCAACGCACCTCGTTTTGAGCGGAGAGGATGGCGTCTGCGAGGAACGATGCGCAATCGTCTTCGGGGCAGACGGCAGATCCGATATCCGGTGGGACGCATCCATCAATCGGGTAGTTCGGCTGTCCCACCCCACATCCGATGAATTGTAAGACCACCAAGACCAATACCGTAATGGGAAAGATATTACGCATACTGGAAAAAATCAAGCCGGCGTTTTCATGGTCATCGGTCGTGTCGACGGAAAGGTTCCTGACCTGCCGGACTATTGTCGGATCAGACCCATTATCCGGAAGAAGATATCGCACCGATCTTTCGCAGATGGCAGAGCATCTTATAGGTCGAATACAGTATTGAAGGATGGTCTTTTCCCATGCCGTCGATGAGAGTCAGTTCTGGTCCAGGGTCTGGCGTGGGGAGCCGACGGATACGACAGTACGCTCTCGCTTCTTCGACAGACATGCATGCCAGAGGAGAGAATCCCTGCGGAGGCATGGTCTTTCCGTCGAGAAGATGATCCATGAAGTCGGCCACCTCATGGTCGAGAAAACGGCGCTCCGCAACCAAAAGATTCGTACCTATCGATTTCTTGGGCGGTCGCCTAGCGCGCACATCAAGCGGTAAGGAAAGCACCTCTTTGAGAAGATGCATGCTCAAAGAGTCATGGCAAACAATGACGTCGCCGGAACGTAGACCATAGGGTTTGATATGGCGCTTGAAACGTTGTTCGATGACGTCGCAATAGCATGACCGCGTATACGGCGGCATATGGGGTAATTTGATCTGTGCAGGCCTGCGGCATTTGGCGCAGCGCATCTTCCTGATGTCATTAATCGCGATTCGAGTCACCACCTGTCACTACTCGTAAATACTACATCATCGAAATATTTATATATCAGTTATACCTACCCAACAGTGGAATCAGCCTTTACCCATTGTAGAGGCAATACAGCCCAATCACCTCTTTTTCCCGGGGTAGAGGATTTCGGTCCTTTATCCCGGGTTTAAAATCACCTTCTCCCCCACAGGGTTTCTCTATGGAGTCCCTCAGGATTCTGTTCATCCAATTCTTGCCAGCGGCATCTTCTCATCGTCGGTGTCGTGCATCCCTCTCTGGACGACGCCAGATCAGCAATGCGATGAGCAATCCGAACAGGATGCCGGTGATGAACGAGAACAGCAGCGGAAACAATCCAGAATCGAATCCCGCATTCCTCATACGAGAGACATGCCGCTGGAAATAGGTGTCGAGGTTGGAGAGCTCCAGCGCATACTCGGCATACACCATGGCCGACGACGGGTCCTCGTCCCGGAGAGATTCGGCATACTCATAATAGCTATAGCCGATGATGGGGAACAGGCCTTTCTCCTGCTGCGCCTGCACACTCCTCTTGGCGAGGGCCATCTTCCGATCGAGTGTCGCATTGAGATTATCGTCTTCGATGCCGAGAAGGCTCAGCACCACATTAGCCTCGGCCTGGGCCTTGGCTGCCTTGAAGAGACAGAGAGCATAATTCTTATTGAAATAATCTTCCCTGGCGTATTCGATCTCGGTGCTCGTCTCGATCAGCGCGAGGGGAAAGTAAAGACGGACAAAAGACAACCGCTGTTGTGCCTCGCCGATCTTCATGACACAGCTCTCCCGAAGGGCGATGCTATCGATTTCGAGATCAGGACCATCCATACCGAAGAACCTCGTCCAATAGACCGCACTTTGGTATCGCTCTCGGGCCGCTGCCACAAGAGTGATGGCATCGCTTGCATTGGCGGTGTCGAGGAGTAATGAGGCCGCTGTCGCGAGATCACGGGCGTCGATGAGACGCTCGACCACGACCATCTTTGTCTGCAGGTCGTTGATGTTCTGTATCTCCTGCATGTCGAGCTTAATCGCGAACTCATCCATCTCGGAGCGGAGCTCTGTGATGCGGTCGGTCATGATCCCTTCGTCAGGCTGCGCCTCCTCGAGTAGGAGACGGCCAAACCCTAGGGCCGAACCATAGCAATAGGACGCTGCGGCATAATAGGTGCCATTCGCCAGATTGGCCACACCTTTCCTGTAGAGATCGTCGAAATCTTGGCTCTGGTTCGGATGCACCAATCCATACACCTCAGTGCGCAGGCCCAGAGCGCGTCCGCACAGGTCCCGTGATACGCTTCGCATCCGCTCCACATAGGAGGGATCCAATTCTATCTCCTCAGGGTATTGCTTCTTTGGTACCTGGAAGATGATCTCGAGGGCGTCGTCAAGGGTGGAGATCTCCCTGACGTCCACACCCACATCGCGGCCATGCTCCACCAGGTCAAGGGACTGGTTGTCCACTTCGACGAATCGTTCACCGGAAGGGATCAACACGATCGAGATATCATCCTCTCCTGCCGCTTCGATCTTCTCTTTGATGCCGCCGACAGGGCCGATGAGCCCGCCGGAGTTGAGCGTACCAGTGATCGCGATCCTACCATCAAGTGATTTTCCTGTCAGTGAAGCATATGTCAAGATGGCAGCGGCCGCACCCGCGCTCGGCCCCCCGACAAGGTGAGACTCGCTCCGGATGGTATAGAAGAAATCGTATTCCTGACAATCGATTTCGAGGAAACCGCACACATATTCCTTGGCGAAACGAGTGGAAAGTTGGGTATCGAGCTTGCTCAAGGGAAAGGTGTCCATGAACAATCTTCCGGTGCCGGGAGCCACGACCAAGGACATGTCCGCTATGCTTCCCTCGAAACCTTCAGGGTCCTCGGAGACGGCGAGCAGCTTGATCTTTGCGGCCCTCGGTTGAGACGATGAGGCTATCTGGCCTGATGCGGCCAGCGCCGACACCAGAAGGATAGCGCATATGATCAGAAAGGTTTTGGGTCTCATGGTGCCATCACAGACTCGATCAGTCCGGACCCTCTATCCTGAATTTTCCGAAGACGGTCTTCTCGAGAGAATGGGTCTGGGTCCAAACATAGTTGACCTTGGCCACTGCAGACTCTTCACTGAGTGTGCAGTTCTCCATGATGACGGTAAAGACTTCCCTATGACGGACGCGCTGGTTGATCACGGTCTCAGGACATTCGACACCGCCGCTGGAGCTTATCTTGGTGAAATACATGTCACCTACCATCCGATTGTTCATCTTCAACCATACACGACCGGATTTCCATTCTGCTTGAAGCCCTTCGCATATGAGCCCGCCCTCGAAACGGCAGGTACCAGGAGTGATGGAGCCACCTGTGACATTGATGAAGCCGCTCTCCACTCCTTCCTTGATACCTGAGACAGTAGTATTGATCTTGCCATGGAAGAAGACCCGAATAGTGTTCCAGGTGTCGGTGAACACGGCCTTGACCTCGCCACCGATGCTCTCTCCTGTCGCATTGTCGGTCTCATTCCCATCGCTGCCGTTGGCCTCGACGTAGAGATAGGTGAAATAGGAGAAAAGAGCCAGGACGACCAGGACCGCGATCATTACAGCCTGGGCAGAAGCACGTCTTCGCATAGGGTGATGCTGGGACCCGACATATATAAATGTTGCTCACTTCTTGACGATATGCCGGCATTTTGGGTAGTTCGAGCAACCGAAGAACTGGCCATAGATGCTCTTCCTCAACACGAGCGTGCCTTTCTCACATTTGGGGCAGGGCTTCCCGTCGAGATCTTCGCCCCCCTCTGATTCAGCCTGCTTAGAGGGACATTCCGGATTGATGCAGAGCTCCTGGGGCTTCTTGCCCTTCCTGATGACCAGGATGAGAGGGTGCTTGCACTGTTCGCAGATCTTCTCGGTCGGCTTTATCAGGCCGCCGGCCGGAAGCTTGAACGTGGTCTTGCAATCAGGATATTTATCGCATGCTATGAAGCGGCCGAATTTGCCCATGCGGATCATGAGGGTCCCTTCTGTGCACTTGGGGCATGGACCGATGGTCTGAGCCTTTGTACGCGTCTCAGAATGGGCCTCAGCGAGCGCTGTTCCGATCTCCTTCTCCTTGTCCTTGAATCCGTCGAGGATGTCGAGCAGGGCCTTCTTCGCTTCCTCGAGCACGTCCTTTCGCTTGGTGATGTCCTCACGGATCACCTCGAGCTGGTCCTCGAAATGACGGGTCAGCGCAGGATCGATGATGGAAGCGGAATATTTCTCCAGGAGCTCGATGGTCTTGATGCCCAGATCGGTCGCCCCGATGGATTGCCCTTCGACATAGTTGCGGTCGAAGAGGGTCTCGATCACTGACGCGCGCGTCGCCTTGGTGCCGAGGTTCTGCTTCTCGAGATCCTTGATCAGCGAGGCAGGCGTGTAGCGCTTCGGCGGCTGGGTCTCCTTCTTGAGCTTCTCAATCTTCTTGACGTCGACTGGCGTGCCTACATCGACCTTGGGCATCTCCTGCTCTTCCAGCGAGAGATAGGGTTGGTAATAGATGTGCCATCCCTTCTCCAGTGTCGTGGTGCCCTTGGCAAGGAAAGGTTCACCTCCGCAGGTGATGGTCAACGTGATCGTCTGACGCTTGGCAGGGTCACCGAAGGTCGCCATGAAGCGGCGCACGATGAGATCATAGAGCTTGGCTCCGCGGCCTTCGAGGCTCTTAGGGACGATGCCCGTCGGATAGATGGCGGGATGGGCCTCGTCGGTCTTCTTGCCCTCGTTGGGCTTGAGAGCGGAGCGTGAGAGGAGGGAGGAGACGAGTTCTGCGTAGTCGTCGCGCTTGCTCAGACCCTCGAGGATCTTCTTGTAGCCGATGGTGGGCGGCAATTTCTGAGAGCTTGTCCTGGGGTAAGAGATGTGTCCTGATGTGTACATTTCCTGAGCGAGTGAGAGCGTCTCCTTCGGGCTGACCCTGATGGCTCGGTAGGCCTCGATCTGCAGGCTGGTGAGGTCGAACGGATGCGGTGGCGCTTGGGTGAACTCTCTTCGGTCGACCTTGGTGACTGACGCGTCCTCGCCTTTGGTGTTGGCATGCGCCTTCTTGGCTTCAGCCTCTTTCCAGAACTTGTCAGCAGCATGCCAAGCCTCGATGTCGGCATCCTTGATCTTTCCGTCGAGACGCAACTGCCAGTAGGACAAAGGTATGAATGCCTTGATCTCGCGCTCTCGGTCCACGACAATCTTCAGTGCGGGTCCCTGGACGCGTCCGATGGACATGATCTTGAACTTGCCGATGGCCTTGATGGATGAGGTGAGCGCACGGGACATGTTGATGCCCCAATACCAATCGAGCTCATGACGGGTCTCGCCTGCGGTTGCCTGTCCCCAGTCGATGGTCTTGCTTTTCTGCTCGTAAGCCTTGACGATGTCTGGTTTGGTGAGCGTCGAGAACTTCATCCGGGCCGCGTCTTTCTGCTTGCAGGCATATTTGATCACATTATGGCCGATGACCTCACCCTCGATGTCGTAATCTGTCGCGATCGTGAATTCACTGACTTCCTTGGAGAGCTTCTTGATCACATCGAGATACTTCTTCGAGAACGCAGAGGATTTGTTGACCGATGCAGAGGGTTTCCACTCGACATCGAACACCGGGAATGAGAATCCGGATTTCTTCTCTTTTGCGGCGAGCGTGTAGAGATGGCCGACCGCGCAGGCCACGATGATGTCCTGATTCCCATGGGTGACTTTGTAATAAGGCACACCCTTGACGCTCTCCTTGATGGGTTTGCCGTCGGCGAGCGCTTCAGCGATGCGCTGGCTGGCCTTTGGCTTCTCAGTGATGATGAGCTCGACCATTCGTCTCGGGCAACTAGAGCAGGTTTAAAAAGGTTATGGCTGAATTCACGGTTTAATCTTGCCGTTACTCTTGAGGCGGAGGTAGAATTCGAGCGGTATACGCTGTAATGTGCGCTTCCCGAAAAGTTCTCTGAGCTCATCCCTGGCCAGATAGGCGACGGCTGCGGCCTGGGTGAGGGTCACGAAGAATATGGCCCAGACCACCTGGTACAATGATCCATGGAACAATTGGATGAGAAGGAGCTCTAGCAGCGCGAAGGGCGCGGCATAGTAGAGGATACGGAAACGCTTTGTTGCCAGATGATGCATGGCGATAATATTTGAGAACGCCAGCAAGAGCATCGCTGCTGCCAGCGGTTGCAGCACGCCCCTGAGCTCGTATGCGGAGCCGAATGCGACGTTGGTGATGAAGCCAGGGAGCAGGAGGAATAGAATGACGATGACACCTGACGGCACGAGCGTGTACTTGAGCGCGTCCTTGAGAAGAGGAAGGGTGTCCCGCCCCTCCGCATGGAGGAGAGCGACTTTGGGGAAGGATACGGTGACGACACCTGTCGAGACCATGAAGGCAATCTTTGCCATCATCGAGGCAGCCACATAGTAGCCTGCTTGGATTGCTGGGAGATAATATTTTACCAGGATGACATCAAGGTTGAGCATGACGCCAAGCGCGACCGACAGGATGACGGCGTGAAGGATATACGATCTGATGCCGGCCTTCCCGATGCGGTGGATGTGACGGTCGAAGATGAAAGAGAGTTTTTTTCTCGTGAGGTAGACGACGACGAGCGTGCCGATGATGAGTCCGTAGAAAGGGCCAGACACTGGCGCGCCCAGCTCGACGAATATGACGCAGGCCACGAACGCGACGGCTGAGACGATGAGCCTGCTGATGCCAAGCTCCTTGAAACGTTGGAGCCCGTTGACGATGGAGAGAAGGTTCTGGAGGACGACGCTTACCCATATGAGGAATCCTAGCAAGAGGATGAGCCAGGGGGAATCGATACGGAGGAATGCCGCGATCAACGGCGCGAACACCGCCACCGCGATGAAGAAACCGCCGCCGACGATGCCCATGCGAAAGGTGGATGCTTTTGCGAGACGAGCTATCTTCTCTTCTTGGCTTTTCGCGGTGAAGAAGGAGATGTAACGCATCACCACGATGCCGACGACGCCTGAGACGAACATCGCGCCAAGGTATATGGATAGAAGGGATCCGAAGTCCGCATAGGTCTCAGGACCGAGTCTTCTGCCGAGATAGATGTAGAAGGCGCCGAGGAAGATGTTGGCGAGGATGCTCAAAACTGCGATGGTGACGATGTTCTTGAGCATCCCTTGACGTCCTATCTGCTCATTGAGCATGCATGACGGGGACATGGATGTTTTCTCGGGAAGGGAGTTTTAATAGTTTTTGCATGCGATTCACCATTACCCAATAGTGACAAACCGAAAGATTTATATATAAGAAGATGCAAAGAATCATCGATAGATGAAATGCCACCCCAATTAGGTTCAACTATCGGGGAATCAGACGTTCTCATAGACAATGGATTGCGTAAATCCAC
>JBDRHG010000021.1:0-70173 GCA_043817075.1 archaeon
TTCTTGATGACGTATGGCTGGGCCATACTCGTCGTGCTGATTGTCATCGGAGCGCTCGCGTATTTCGGGGTGCTCAATCCACAACAATTCCTTCCGCAGAAATGCCAGTTCTCACAGGGGCTTGTCTGCCAGGACCACAAGATTGACGGTGGTGATGGAGTAATGTATATCCGTGTGAACAACGGCCTCGGCAATGATATCATCATCTGGGGTCTCAATTTCACGTCAGATAACAATCTCGTGCTGTGCGGGAATTCAACTTTTGCTCCGTTTACCCTCAATGCTGGTAAAGAAAATACCATGTCGGTCTACTGCGGTATCGGTGTGAGCAATGGTTCGAGGGTCAAGGGCGATCTGAGGCTTGAATACCAGGATCTGCAGACGAACTTCAATCATACCATAATGGGAACCCTGCTATCAGATGTGGAACAATAATTATTTTTTTCTTCTATTTACTATATTCTATCATTAATTTCGATAGCGTACCCTTTGAAGAGAATCAGCCTTTAGGCCGGGGTAGCTCCGAACGGCGGAATTTCTCATTTCAGAAACATTTAAATACAGCTTTTACCAGCGTCCAGTTATGAAAAAAGGGGGGCAGGCAGCTACAGAGTACATCATCATAGTTGGATTCGTATTCTTCGCGCTCATCGTCAGCGTGTCACTTCTGTATAAGCAGGGGACGAGCAGCTATACCGATATCGTCGAAGGGCAGATCACTCGTATCTGTCTGGATATAGCCGACCTATCAGAATCCACGTATTATATGGGTACCCCATCAAGACAGACCATTGAGACCAGCTTTCCCGAAGGCATCACACAGATGGCCATCTATCGCAACGCCGGCGTGTGCACTGCATGCACAGAGATCCGATTCAACATCTCGACCGGTTCAGGCCACCGTCAGATCATCTGTTCCACAAATATCGATATCCGGTCAGATTTGACCAGCAGAAGCTGGTCATCAGGGTTGCGTAATATCCGTATCGAAGCCTATGACGATTATGTGTACTTGAATATGAGCGCGTAAGATGGAGATCCCGAATGAGACCACGAAGGAAAGGGCAGGTATCTGTTGAGTTCATAGCTGTCATGACATTGATGTTCTTTATCTTCGTGCTGTTTACCGCGGTCATCGTGGGTCGTATCGCAGAGTTCCGAGGACAGCGAAGCTGGAACACGCTCGTCGACCTCGGCGACATTTTCGAATCAGAGATCAAAGGAGCGGCGGCGATGGAAACTGGCTACCGGAGGTCATTCTGGTTGCCCCCGCTTATCGAGGCAAAAAATTATTCGATAATTATCTATACGGGTGATGGTGTTGCATCGAACAAGACCATATTCCAGGTTCAATATGTAAATTTCAGCAAAGACGAGCCTTACTCGGTCGTCATACCGTTGCGTACGAAAGGGACCGTGAATAAAGGCCTGAACCGGATACAGAAGAATGTCAGTTGGGTATGCCTCAACACCGTGTCATGCCCTTGATCAGAACAGGCTAGGTGATGCCTGATGAGAACAGGATTGAATCGTAGAGGACAGACATGGGCATCGGATCTCATGCTAGCAATAGCGATATTCCTCGTCGCATTCATCATTTTCTTCTATGTGCTCAATGCATCAAGGGATGCGACTGATATCGAAAGCCTAAAAAAGGAAGGGCAGACACTGCACTTGAGATTCGTGCGCGGTATATCGGATTCCAATATCAGTTTCATCATCGATAACACCGTCGACACGACCACATTGGCTGGTGTGTCAACTATGGATTATCAGGAACTGAAGAACATTCTTGGTGTACAACATGATTTTTGCGTCTATTTCGAAGATCACCAAGGATATCTGATCAACATCTCGGCGTTCACCGGCGAAAAACCTATCGGCATAGGGAGCAGCGATATGCTGATCGCGGGCGAGCATTGCGGATGACGGAGGAGGACCTATGGCATCAGCGCATGGCATGAAACAGGGAAAGAAACGAGGTCAGAGCTGGTCTACCGATGTCATGATCGCCGCAGGGCTCTTCATTCTAGCTTTCGTCGTCTTCTTCACGATCCTGAATTTCTCATCGCAATCCGCCAGCCAGAGCGATCTCATCTCGCAGGGCAACATCATCCCTCGGCAATTCATCGCGAGCTCTCCAGTCGACATCTTCACATCGCCTTTGGTGTTCATCATCGATAACCAGGTAGATATCGATCGCCTCAAGAACGTATCAGCGATACCCTATCAACAGCTCAAGAGCGACCTTGGGGTCGTGCACGACTTCTGCGTGTATTTCGAAGACCAGGAAGGAAACCTGATAAACCTCTCATATTACACCGGTGAATCAGGCATAGGGCTCGGAAGCCCAAATTTCACGGTGAGCGGCGGAGCATGCGGCCAAACGTAAATCAAAGAGTCGATTATCCATGAAGAAATCCAAGGCCCAGTCGAATCGATGCAAACCGGGGATGGAGTCCAGGCGAGCAGGGAAGACGCCCGCGATGGGCGGGCAGGCTGTCATCGAAGGCGTCCTGATGAAAGGACTGAAGCATTATGCGGTAGCTGTGCGTAGGCCCGACAAACGTATCCATACAGAGATCTTCCCCCTCACCCCTCCCGCTGAGAAGGTCGCCATCTTAGGATGGCCCATCGTCCGAGGCGTGGCGAATCTCTTCCAGATGATGTCCATGGGCATGAGCGCGCTCACCTGGTCGGCCAACCAGCAGGTCGAAAAAGAGGAACGGGAAGAACTCACCGGCGGCAAGCTGACTCTCACCATCATCTTCTCCATCCTGCTGGCTCTCGTGCTTTTCAAGGCCCTACCTTTAGGTATGACAAAACTTCTCACCTTAATCTTCCCCGCGGCCAACAACACCATCCTATTCAACATCATCGATGGGCTTCTGCGAATAACCATCTTCGTCGCCTACATCGCAGCGATCTCCCTCATGAATGATGTCAAACGGCTCTTCCAATATCATGGCGCCGAGCATATGTCGGTGCATTGCCTGGAAGCCAAAAAGCCATTGACCGTCAGGAATGTGGCTGCCTTCGATCCCAAACACGCGAGATGCGGAACGAGCTTCATATTCCTTGTCCTTATCATCGCCATCATCGTGTTCTCCATCGTGCCAATACAGCAAGGATTCTTGTCATTGCTTCTTTGGCGTATCCCGCTCCTCTTACCGATCGCGGGCATATCATATGAGGTGCTCAGGCTCTCGGCGCGGCATCAGGAATCGTTCCTGTTCAGGGCACTATCGAGACCTGGCATCTGGTTACAGAACTTGACAACCAGGAAGCCTGATGCTGATCAGATTGAGGTGGCGATACGATCCCTCAAGGCTGTGCTAATAAAAGAAGGCAGCATCGAGTGACTGTCTCTACAGGCCGTCAGAAGCGATTTCTCCGACTGTATCCACCAAAAAGTATATAAACGAAACTCTAACAACGCAATGCATGCCTCATATCGTGATAGTTGATGGAATGGGAAAGGGAAAACAAGTCGAATCAGTCCCTGGAGCCACCCTTCTAGATGTCGCAAAAGAGGTGCTCGGTGATGAATACAAGAAGGCGGTCGCTGCCAAGATGGCGGATAAGGTCGTCGATCTTTCCACTCCTGTCACGAACGACGCCGATATCAGGTTCTATTCGTTCGAGGATCCCGAAGGCATCGAAGTCTTCCGGCATTCCTCGACACATCTCATGGCTCACGCCGTGGTCTCGCTGTACCATGAGAGCCAGCCCACCATAGGTCCTGTCGTAGATGAAGGATTCTATTACGATTTCCATCGCGAGACCCCTTTCAACCCGGAGGATCTCAAGGCAATCGAGAAGAAGATGGATGAGCTACGCAAGGAGAACCTCATCGTGACGCGGGAAGATATCTCCAAGGAAGAAGCCAAGAAGCTGTTTTCCGGCAACAAGTACAAGGTCGAGATGATCGAAGAGCTCCCTGATGACACGGTATCGGTATACCGTCAAGGAGATTTTGTCGACCTCTGCAGAGGACCGCACGTCCCATCCACTGGTTACCTCAAGGCTTTCAAATTGACCAAGGTGGCAGGCGCGTATTGGCGTGCCGACGCCAAGAATGAACAATTGCAGCGTCTCTACGGCATCTCTTTTCCCCAACGTGATCAGCTCAAGGAATACGTCCACCTCATCGAAGAGGCTGAGAAGCGCAATCATCGTCGTCTGGGAAAAGATCTCGGACTATTCGACGTATTCGACGAGGCCCCTGGGATGCCATTCTTCTTCCCCAACGGGACGATCATATGGAACCAAGTGGAAGGGCTTGTCCGCGAATTGCTGCTGAAGGGAGATTATGTGGAGGTCAAGACCCCTATCATCATGCGTAAGGATCTGTGGCTACAGAGCGGTCATTGGGACCATTACAAGGAGAACATGTACTTCGTCAATGTCGACAACGAAGAATTCGCCATCAAGCCAATGAATTGTCCCGGCCATGTCCTCATCTACAAATCGCAGGTACGGTCATACCGTGAGCTGCCGCTGAGGATGGCAGAATTCGGCATGGTGCATCGCCATGAGCTATCAGGAGTCCTCCATGGCCTCATGAGGGTCCGTAAGTTCACACAGGACGACGCCCATATCTTCTGCATGCCTGAACAGCTCGAAGATGAGATCATCGGCTGCATCCGCTTTGTCGACGACCTCTATTCCGCATTCGGATTCACGTATTCGGTCGAGCTCTCCACCAAGCCTGAGAAGGCCATGGGAAGCCAAGAGATCTGGGATTCGGCAGAGAAGGCATTGAAGAATGCGCTCTCCTTAGAGAAGATCGACTTCAAGATCAACGAAGGTGACGGCGCGTTCTACGGTCCCAAGATAGACTTCCATATCAGGGACGCCCTCGGACGCACATGGCAATGCGCGACCATCCAGGTCGATTTCTCCATGCCTGAACGCTTCGACATGAACTATATGGGAGAAGACGGTCAGAACAACCATAGGCCTGTCATGGTGCATCGCGCCATCGTCGGTAGCATGGAACGGTTCATCGGTATACTCATCGAGCATTTCGGAGGTAAGTTCCCGATATGGCTTGCGCCTGTCCAAGCGCGACTGCTCACAGTCTCTCAGGATCATGTCGGGTTCGCCCAAGAGCTCGAAGCACAATTCAAGAATAAAGGTTTGAGAGCAGAGATTGACCTTCGACCTGAGTCTGTGCCGAAAAAGGTCCGAACAGCTCAACTGGATAAGGTGCCTGCCATCATCATCATCGGTGACAAGGAAAAAGAGGCCAAGACAGTATCTGTCCGCACCCTGGACGGGGAAGTCGTATTCGGCATGCCTGTCGACGATTTCCTGATCCAGACCAAGGACATGATCGAGAAACGATCACTTGATACATCATACGCTACACCATCTAAACCATGAGGAACATGAGGAACATGAGGAAACAATCGTGACGCCCGCAAAGAAGAGCACTGCAAAGAAATCAACTGGCAAATCCAGCAAGAAAGATGAGACTGTCATCCAGCCCGAAATCAATATCGGACTCATCGGTCATGTCGACCATGGGAAGACGACCCTTGTCAAGGCATTGTCAGGTAAATGGACCGACACACATTCTGAAGAGGTCAAACGCGGCATCACCATCCGTCTGGGCTATGCCGACACATGCATATGGAAAGGAAAAGACGGCCTGCAGGCATCGCTCAAGAAACCTAAAGAAGGCGATTTCGAACTCGTACGCAAGATAAGTTTCGTCGACGCTCCAGGACACGAATCTCTCATGGCCACCATGCTATCGGGAGCTGCGATCATGGACGGCGCGTTGCTTCTCGTCGCCGCGAATGAGGCTTGTCCTCAGCCCCAGACGAGAGAGCATCTCATGGCGCTTGAGATCATCGGCATAAAGAAGCTCATCATCATCCAGAACAAGATCGACCTCGTCAGTGAAGAGCAGGCAAAACGCAATTACAAGGAAATAAAGGAATTTGTCAAGCATTCCGTGTTCAAAGACGCGGAAATCATCCCGCTCTCTGCCCAGCATAACATCAATATCGACTTCCTATTACAAGAGATCGAATCACACATACCTACACCTGAACGTGATCCTAAAGCCGATCCTGTCCTCTTCGTGGCCAGGAGCTTCGACATCAATAAGCCCGGCACCGAGATCGACGGGATCAAGGGTGGCGTGCTTGGAGGATCCCTGAAGCAAGGCACGTTCAAGATCGGTGACGAAATCGAGATCCGACCAGGCAGGATCACTGAAGAGAACAATCAGCTGACCTGTCATCCCATCCACACCAAGATCGTCTCTCTCATCGCAGGAGGTATGGCAGTGGATGAGATAGGCCCCGGAGGTTCTGTGGGTCTCTCCACAGCTCTCGATCCATCCATCGTCAAATCAGACCAATTGTCCGGATCGCTCGTCGGCAAACCTGGAATGTTGCCAGACACTCTCATCGATCTGGTGCTCGACATCCATCTCCTCGAGCGCGTGGTCGGTTCATCCCAAGAGCTTGATGTCGAACCGATCAAAATGGGAGAAGTGCTCATGCTCAATGTCAATTCTACTGCCACTATAGGAGTGATCACCAAGCTGGCGAAAGGCAAGACGCAGGTGCGGCTGAAGCTGCCGGTGTGCGCTGAGAAGGGTTCGCGCGCGACGGTGTCGAGAAGGATCGGTGACCGGTTCCGGTTGATCGGTTACGGGATTATGAAGTGAATGGATTCGCCCTGTTTTCGACATTTTTCTTAATAATTTTTATTAACCCAGTTTCATTTCCTTTTAAATAGAAATAACTGAAATATATTAAAACCTTTCCGTTATGTTACCATCGTCAAGTAATAATTTACGTTTTTCCCTTAATCTCTTCATATTAGACTATTGTCTCAGCACTCAAAGGGGATTTACTGTCATAACCATGTCTTTCTTTGGGTGGGTTGGTTGTTTCGCACTCTGTCTCAAATCCCTTTCCTGTTTGAGCGAGGAAAACGCATAAGAACGTTGTTGCATTCGCTGTCCCCATGTTGTCGGATTCGTCAAAAAATTGTCTTGACCAGCTCCTCAATGAGACAATCGGAAATATCGGGGGGACGAAAGAAGATTCTGAGAACGGTTACTCTCGTCTCGCCCTTTCCCCAGACGAGAGCGCGGCAATAGGAGCTCTTGCTGAATTCGGTCAACGTGAAGGGCTTTTTCCTACGACTGACGCGTTCGGCAATCTCCTGCTCTTCACAGAAAAAGATTCTCGGAGTGCGTTTGAGAACAAAACAATCAACAACCTTCTCTTGGTTGGATCACACATCGATACGGTGCCGAATGGGGGTAATTATGATGGTGCGGTGGGCGCAGTCGCAGCGATCGTTGCGTTAGTGGATATCAAGAAAAGTCGCATGCATTTTTCCAGGCCAACAGCGGCTATTGCTTTTCGAGCTGAAGAATCTTCACGCTTTGGACAGGCATATCTAGGTTCAAAAGCCTTGCTCTATGGCCTCACTCGAGACGATCTTTCCCTTGTCGATAAGAATGATCCTGATCTGACCTTGGAAGCCTGTCTGATGAAAGAAGGTCTGGATCCAGAGAACGTTTTGCGTCCAAGTCTCAAGCTAAGTGATGTCTATCGTTTCTACGAAAGTCATATCGAACAAGGTCCCTATCTCGAAGAAAATGAATCTGACATCGGCATAGTCACAAGCATTAGGGGGAACCAGCGATACAACGTAACAGTAAAGGGCGTCTCTGGCCATTCTGGGACGTACCCCATGAATATGCGCGCAGACGCCCTTGTCGCAGTATCGCAGCTAGGGCTGGTGAACAAAGTTCATGAACTGGGCATCAAATACCAAGCATCTGGAACTGCGACCACTGGATATTTATCGACGCCAAAAGGAGCGACAAATGTTGTTCCTGGCCTGGTCATCGCCTCACCTGAGGTGCGGGCAGACACTCCAGAAGTCCTCGACTTGATGGATAAAGAATTCTTGAAGATCATCTTTCCTCAAGGTTCTAAGGAGAAAAATGGTGCATTGACCTTCATAGACCCGCAAGGAATCGTCTACACGGTCGTCAAAGCAAAACGGACTGCTCCGCATCTGATCAACCAGCAGATAAGTGGTAATATGTATAATGTTGCAACGACTCTCGGTTTGAAAACGGAGTACATGCCCTCGGGAGCGGGCCACGACACGGCGAATTTCGGAGAAAAGGGGGGGTTATTCTTCATTCCTGGACGGATTAGTCACAATCCTAAAGAATATGTGGAACCCGATAGCGTGTTCCATGCCTATAGTTTGATCAAGGCACTACTTGCAGGAGGAAACGTTCCAAGAACGGGTAGTTCTTGATGTTCTTGTTAGCTATGTTGCGGTCTCAAACCGTTGATTTTAACAGCGAGCATGGCGAAATAGAAGTCTAATTCTCTGGCTAATTAAAATTGGGAAAGAGATCACACGAACTAGGAAAGAAGTTTTATTAAACTAATATGTTGTTTCACTCCTTGAGAGTATTTTCGTGCTGAAATATTCTTATGTTTTAAGGAGCCCAAAACTATAAATACTCTTTTGTCTACGAGTCAGAACATGAACAAGCATTTCGTCGACATCAAGCGCGTCTATGACAGCTTCATCGCGGCTCAACTCAAGAAGGGGCGTATGCCTATCCGTGATACAGGCATCGGATATTGGGGGATATCGGACCTTCATGAGCTCTATCAAGCCTTCTCTGTCCTCCATCTTGACGACTATGAACGATTCCTCGACTTGGGATCGGGCGACGGCAGGGCTGTCATGGTGGCTGGCTTGTTCACTTCCGCGGAAGGGGTCGAGTATGACAAATGGTTGCATGAAGTATCCACCGACATAAAGTCTAAACTGAAGAAATCACCGGCAGCGAAACGAGTCACATTCCATAATAAGGATTTCCTGACACATGACATCTCACCTTATGATTTTATCTTCCTCGCTCCAGACAAACCCGCTTATCGAGGGCTCAATCCCAAGCTAAAGGCTGAGCTCAATGGTCACCTCGCAGTCTGGGGACATCATTTCCAGCCACAGCAGCTACGTCAGGAAGCCTCCATCCACATCGGACAGGGTGTCGTCACCGTATATTCTAATCCTATCCATCCGAAGCCCTTGCCGCAGGCTCTGAGTGCACCGATCTTGCCTGGGGCTGATCCGCAAGCCGGAGCAGAGATGAGATCATTCTTGGGTTGAAGCTCCGAATGATCCTTTTATAGTCTTTCTAATCGTCGAACACCATTTCTCTGTGGTAATAAAGATTTATTAACCGCCATACAGACCAAGGATTCGGATGGACTTCAATATCGAGAAACGACCTAAACCGAAGGCCAAGGACTATCTCAAAGAGGATGTCGATCTCGCCTACGCGTTTGCGAAGAGGATATATGCCGAGCTGAAACAAGTCGTGAAAGGACTCGTCTTGTTCGGTGCCACGGCGAGAGCCCAACCCCATAAAGGCGGTGATGTCGATGTACTCATCGTGCTTGATGACGTCAGTATAAATCTCACCCCGGCAATCGTACATACATACCGCATCATCACCCAGAAGATCGTCAATGAGGTGTCCAATCGCATCCACGTGACAACACTCAAATACACCACATTCTTCGAATATGCCCGGGTCGGCGATCCTGTAGCGGTGAACATCTTGCGTGACGGTGTTGCCCTGATAGATACGGGTTTCTTCGATCCTATGCAGTTGCTGCTCTTCCAGGGCCGTATTCGTCCTACGAGAGAATCCGTATGGGGTTATTACAACCGGACTGGTGCGGCCATATCGAGCGCCAAATGGCATGTGATGCAGTCAGTCATAGATCTCTATTGGTCAGTCGTCGATGCTGCACAGGCAGCCCTCATGAGTCGGGGAGTCATCCCTCCCAGCCCCGAACATGTGGCGGATCATCTGGAAAGCACATTCCTCAAGAACAAGACCATCCATCCGCGCCATGTGAAAGTGATGCGTCACTTCTATCGTATCTCTAAGATGATTTCCCACCGCGAAATCAAGGAGATCACCGGAGCAGAATTCGATAATTATCTCAAGGAAGCGACAGACTTCGTCAGGGAGATGCATAAGATCATCAAGAGCGAAGAGAACATGTCCACATCTGTGGACATGGACAGACCTGCCGCTCCCCCAGCAGAGCCTTCTGAGCCTGTACCGCCTCAGGGCTTTCCGAGCCCTTCTGACAATTAGGTCGCTCGCATCCATTCTTTCCCATTTTTTCAATCACAAGCTTAATAAGTTCATGCTGTGCGTCTTGTCCGCATGGACTTCTTAGAACAGAAGGAACAAGATCTCAAACGAATCGATAAGAGCAGGAAGGGCGGGATCGATTCAAGGATACGACCGCTTATCGACCTTTTAAACCGACATGAGTCCATGTATACCACCAGCAGCTGTGCTGGACGCATCATCCTCATCGCGAAAGCCTCGAAGAGGAAAGACTTGGCGAAATGGATCTACACCACCCACGGACTCGGGGAATTGCCTAAAATCCTTCAGGCAGCACACGAAGTCTTCGTAGGCGAGTATTGGTATAAGCAGGAAGGCATGATCCTCCATATACGCGTGGCAGACCTCCAGACAGGATATCTCATCTTGGACTGCGCGCAACGCGCTGGCTTCAAGCATAGCGGCATCACAGGAAAACGCAAGCTCGTTCTTGAGATAACCTCTTCAGATAAGATAGAAGCGCTTATCGGTGTGGACGGGACATTGATTGTCGATGACCATTATTTCGAGACCATCACCGCTATCGCGAACAAGAAACAGGAAGGGAACTGGAAGAAGATCGATGCGTTCGAACGCAATGTCAAAGAGACCTTTTTCTCGAGTGGAGCCGTTGCAAGTAGCGGTCAGAAAGAATAGAGAAAAAAGAGATAAAAAAATTAATTCTTCTTCATCAGCACGCCGATAAGCGCGACGACGCCGACCAAGAGCAGGACGATGATGACGATCAGCATCACCATGTATGTGGTGCTGCCGACGAATCCTTCGTCCTTGGTCACCTGAGGAGGCACGATGACGCCGCCGGTGGGCGGAGTGACGACCGGAGGCGTGACGATGACGGTCGTGTCGTCGCCTTTATCTGTGGGGTCGTCTCCTGTGTCTTTGTCGTCAACGACCGGAGGGGTGACATCGTCATCTCCGTCGTCAGGGATACTTGACGCGCAATCCATCACTTCGATGGTCAGGAGCTCGCTGTCGTCGAGATCTGTCCTGTCGCGGAAGGCGTTGACCGTGATGCGGTAGGTGCCTGCACGCTTATTGTCCGGGATATCGAGCACGAAGTTCGCTCTGTATGTGTTGTCGTCGTCATCCGGATTGTCGGAAAGCGAGATGCCGGTCACCTGTTCCTCGACGCCGAGGCTGGAGCTCGTCGCTTCGAGGACCACATTTTGCTCGTCCTTGGTGCCGATGTTGATTACTTCGGCATTGATGAAGACCGTGCGGTCGCAGCTGACAGATATCGGGTTGATATCCACATCCGAAAGCAGGATCTTATGGGACTCACGCTCGACGGTCAGGGTTCCTCTCATCTCGGTCTCGTACTGGGCGTCGTTCTCGTCTTCAGCGGTGAGGATGATCTCGAAATCGAAATCGTCCTCATCGGTATTGTAGGGGACAGTGAATTCAAATTCAACGGTATCCCGGTCGCCTGCGGAGAGGTCATCCATATCGATGGTCTCGTCGATGTCATCGCCGTCATCGATGTCCTTTACCAGGAGGGAGATCTCGATGTTGTTGATGTCGAAATCCTCATCCCTGTTATCGGGCCAGTTGTTCTCCACTTCGAAGCGGAACTTGATGGTGTCGCCGGGCTCGATTTTGTCGACGGTGTCGCCATCTTCTACGCGTGATCTCTTGTTGTTGACATAGACGTCGACTCGATAGAGCTCAGCCATCTGCTCGCCGTTGACGACGAAGACGATGTCCTTGGACACCTGGGCATTGGAGACTCTGATGGTGCCGGTCTCGCCTCCCTGAGTCGTGTCGATATCATCGGCGATGTTGCCTTTGACCGTCACGATGCGGCTCTGGCCTGAGGTCAGGTCGAAGCTCGCGGGAGAGATCGAGATGTTGAATGTCGTCAGACCATCCACTGAGGGGATCAGCGACGTCAGGGTCGTGGTGCCGGTGTTCTGGACTGTGAATGTGGTTGAGAACGCATCTCCAGGCCTGTCGATGACCTCGATCCTATCGAGCGAGGTCGTGATCGCTGAGGTCGGCTGCTGGACGATGACCGTCAGCTCAGAGGTCACCTGCTTGGTGCCGAAGCTGATCGTCATGTTTCCCTTATAGGTGCCGTTGACAGCGGTGCTCGGGACCGCGACCGTGACGGTCGAAGAGCCTGCATTGTTGTACGCGACAGCGAAAGCTGAAGGAATGAAATTGATCTGGGACGCAGTGATGACTTCGCTGCCACCCTCACGATAGAGGGTGCTGGGGAAGAGGGTCACGGAGATGTCGTCGTTCCCGGTGTTTGTGACGGTCATGGCAGCATTGCCGGACTGACCCTGCAACACAGTCATGCTCATATCATTGACTGAAGCATTGGGCACGCTATCCACATTCAGATTGAATGTGAACGAAGCGCTGGCATTACCGCCGGTCGTGTTCACAAGGCCGCTGTAGGCGCCTGCGCGCTGGCCAGCCGGAACGAAACCAGAGATGTTGACAGTCTGTGCAGTACCGCTCAGGAAGCCCGTAGGCATACTAGGGGTGCCGGAGAGCGAAAAGATGCGGGTGCCGTCAGACATAGTGATGGGCAGCACCGAGACGTCGAGGTCTGTGGTGCCGGTGTTGGACAGCGTGTAGCTCGTCTCAATAGCATCGCCCGGATCCGCGCTAACAGTGCCCGGAAGGCCGGAGATGCTCAGACCGTCCGCAGCCCAGGCCGCGGAGATAGTCAAGAGAAGAGAGACGATCCAAATCGCGAGAGTCTTCTTCATGTTGGTCCACCTTCGAATTATTTTTTGACAATTGTCATGGCTGGCTATTGGATTGATGCCAAGCCAAACGTTATAGTGTTATCTTGGAGTAGTGTCACTGGTTATATAAAGATTTGTGTGATGTACACTATAATTTACTACTCTTGTGTGTCATCAGACTATCTTAGAGTGGATCCACGTCGTGTATACAGCGCAGGACACGCTCTTGGAGCGATTCCATGCGCTCTTGGAGCTGCCTATCCCGGGTCGCTTGGCGGATCTGACCCATCCTGTCCACTACCTGGCGCAGGAACCGGATCACATCACCCTCTAGAAGGTTCGTATTGTCAAAAATCTGGAAAATCGGCTTTCCCTCATAGCATGGCAATAGCATGCTGCTGATGCGTTTCAGCTCTTTGAGCCTGTTGTCCCGGCGGAACATCTCGATACGAGTGAGCATCCGTCTCATGTCAGAAAGCTCTGCAGAGGGATAGATGTTCTTGAAACGGGTCTTCTCTCGGGCCTCGTAGCAGAACATACCTATGAGCATCAACATCTGGTATTCAGTGAGCTGGGTGTAGAAATCAGTGGCGAAGAGCTCCCCTATCTCGATCTCATCGGCATAGATGCGGGCAGAGAACTCACCCTTGGGCGTAAGACGGTTGTTCTCGATGAATCCGAGCTTCTCAAGCTTCTTATGGAGTTTCCTATATGTACGATGGATGGGCAGCTGCTCCTGGGATAGAACCTGCTCCCCATATCTCTGGAATGAATGGAAGGATTTCTTGAGGATGAGGTCGATCTCTTCCGCGTCGTGGCTCCTGATGAGGTTGAGCACCGTATTGATCGTGAGGCGGAACTGGGAGATGATGGGTTCTGTGTCTTTCGTGGTGATCTTCCGGATTTTGCTGTATTCGAAGTCCATTCGGCGGATCATGGGGAAGACGAATCCCTCTTTGTCGATGCCTCGGCGTCCAGCCCGTCCTGCGGTCTGGAAGAACTCTTTGGCATTGAGCAGGCGGAAACTGATGCCGTCGAATTTCCTGAGAGCTTCGAAGGCGACGGATTTGGCCGGCATGTTGATGCCCACGGCGAATGTCTCTGTCGTATAGAGCACTTTGATCAGGCCTTTGGAGAAGAGCTCTTCGACGATCTCCTTGATGAAAGGGAGCAGGCCGGCATGATGGAAACCGATCCCCACGGGCAATGTCTGACGAAGGATACGTGTCGATTCAAGGCGATTGATGTCGACGACCGCTTCCCGGAATTTCTTGCTGAGGTAAGATGTGATCTTGGGGTCAGGTTGGAATAGTCTCTTCCTGGATAGGTCGAGCGCCTTCTGTTGGCAGGAAGCGCGTGAGAAATTGAAGAATAGGCATGGCAGCTTGTCCTTGATGAGGCGGATGAGTTGCACATGATCCGGTGGTGCGACATATGGTCGTCTACGTTTTGATCGACCTCGGACGTAACGGTCATCCGGGATGTCAGCGACTTCCTTGATATCATCGAGCTTGCATAGGCCGAGCTCGGCGTCAAAGAATTTCAGGTGGAGCGGCACAGGCCGTTTCTCATGTTTGATGACCCGCACTTCATGGCCTTTGATCGTGTGTATCCACGAGGCGAATTCTTCGGCATTGGGGATGGTGGCAGAGAGACAGAGCATGCGTACATGGGGAGCGGAGAAGATGATGGATTCTTCCCATACCACACCTCGTTCGATGTCGTTGATGTAATGGATCTCATCGAAGATGACGTATGATACTTGATTGATCATCTCGTCGCCCGAGATCACCATGTTACGGTAGATCTCTGTGGTCATGATCAATATGGGAGCGGTAGGATTCCTGACGACGTCGCCAGTCATGAGACCGATATTCTCCTCGCCGAATTCAGTCGAGAATTCCTTGTATTTCTGGTTGGAGAGCGCCTTGATGGGTGCGGTATAGACGACCCTGATGCCCTTCTCGAGATACTTATTGATGATGTAGTCGGCGATGAGGGTCTTGCCAGAACCGGTCGGCGCCGAGACGACGACGGACGCATTGTCGTCGATGGCCTCGATGGCGTCCTCCTGGAAAGGATCGAGCGTGAATCCGCGGTATTGCATCAAGAGATAAGAGGGTGACTTATTCTTAAAGCTTGCGGCGTAAGTCTAGAATAGGCAGTCACAAGATATGCGAATTCAGCGAATATATCTGGACTGGGAATAAACGATTAAGAAAAAAGTGAGCCTGCGAGGATTCGAACCCCGGTCAATCGGTCCGAAGCCGACCGCACTATCCAGACTATGCTACAGGCCCGTTTGCACCGATAAGTACGGTCCCCTTGAAAAACCTTTCTGTGGGATGAGCGATCAATCCTTCCTGGTCAGCGTGATGTCGATGGTCGAGACGCGTACATCCTTGCCTTCCTTGTTCTCGAACTGTTCAGAATTAATCTGGATATCTTTGACCTCGATCTGACCCTGGAGAAATCGTTTCACCGAGACCTCGGCGATGTCGACAGCGCGAGATATGAACTTTCCCCGGGCCTTGATGATGACATCTGTCGCGTTCTTCGTCGTGAACTGCATCACAACGCCGGTAACGTAATTCATGAATGGCTTATTGCCGACAAATATCGAATTGTCAGCAGTCATACGTGCACACCCCCATGTCAACACTATGAACGCTGCGGTCTTACCGGACAGTTATGAAAGTATAGTCTGAATGTTTATAAATTTATCCAAGAAAACTCAAGAAATGGGGATTAGTGCCTACCGCTTGAACTTGTACTGGTAGATACTGCGTTTGCTGTTCTTGCCGTCCTTTGTGATCCGGTACTTAATCTGCTCAGTCTCTCGGAGCCGCTTGAGGCTATTGGTCACCGATCCGGTGGACAGCATGAGCTCATTGATGATCTCTTTTGCAGTAAACCAGGCGGCCTGATTTTTTGCTAGAAAATTGTACACATCTTGCTGGCTCATATTGCCTAGAACGGGTGAGGGCCAGCATATAAACCTTTTGTTTTTATAGCAAAACTCAGCGGTCTTTTTTCACTATTTTGATGAGTGAAATTCGGTTCTTTGAGACCTTCATAACGACGAATGTCGCCTCCTCAGTCTCGAAGCTGTCTTCGATTTTTGGGATGGCGCTTGCAAGAGACAGGACATATCCTGAGATAGTGTCGAATTCTTCATCCAAAGATATGTGAAGGCCTATGTCTTTATTGATGTCATTGAGGTCAGCGATGCCCTTGATGAGCCAGGTGTTCTGGTTTACCCTGCGGATATCCGGATCGATCTTCTCGGTTTCGTCGAAGATCTCACCCACAATCTCCTCAAGGAGGTCTTCCAGGGTCACGAGACCGGCGATGCCTCCGTATTCGTCCACGAGTATGGCCATCTGGATCTGACGTTTCTGGAACTGTCTGAAGAGCTCATCCATACTCATGCTCTCAGGTACGAAATAGGCCGGCTTGACGGCTTTGTCGATTTTCGATCCGGTCCTGCCACCCTTGATATATTGCATGACGTCCTTAAGATAGAGGATTCCGACGATGTGGTCATGGCTCTTCTTGAAGACCGGCAAGCGGGAGAATCCGCTCTTGGCGAAAATCCTGATAGCATCCTTGATCTGCTTGCCTGCAGGGATAGAGACCAAGTCTGTCCGTGGCGTCATGATCTCCTTGACGTCGATGTCGTCGAACTTGAAGATGTTCTGGATCATGTCGCGCTCTGCGGTCTTGATCGCGCCCTCCTCCTCTCCGAACTCGACCATACTGGAGAGCTCTTCCTCGGTGATCTTCGGCAGGGTCTTGGATCCGAGAGTCTTACGCACCAAGAACGATATGACATCGAAGATCTTGACCAGAGGGAAGAAGAAGAAGAGCAACCATTTGTAGATCGGCGCGATGGTAAGCGCGATGGTGGCCGCATGGGCTTGGGCGAAGGCTTTCGGCGTGATCTCTCCGAAGACCAGGATAAGGAATGTCATGAGGCCGATCGCGATCCCGATGCCGCTGGACTTGAAGGTCCCTATGGCGAGATTTGTCGCGATAGCTGATGCGGCGATATTGACCGTATTATTCCCGATGAGGATGGTTATGAGAAGACGATGCTTGTTCTTGCGGATATTCGCAAGCGTCGTCGACCCGCTCCTGCCCTGCTCCTTGAGATAACGTATCTTGAAATCAGAGAGTGATGTCAGCGCTGTCTCTGATCCGGAAAAGAAAGCGGACAACAGGAGCATGATCAATAGTAAAATCAGTTCGTTCATGCAGATCACATACTGCCCGAGCGACGCACAGAGCATCGGGGCGAATACCTTTCCCTCCTTCTGAGATCAGACATCGAGGTTGATGACCTCGCTCGCGTGGTCCTCTATGAATTTTCTTCTAGGTTCGACCTCATCACCCATGAGCAGTGTGAAGATGCGGTCCGCCTCGATGGCGTCTTCTAGATTGATTCTGATGATTGTCCGCGTGGACGGATCCATCGTGGTGTCCCATAGTTGCGTGGGATTCATCTCACCGAGGCCTTTGTAGCGCTGGAGGCTCCAGCCGTCCTTACCATGTGCCTTGTAGTGATTATTGAGCGCCTCATCGTCATACATGTAGATGGATTCTTTTCCCTTCGTCACTTTGTAGAGCGGAGGTTTCGCGATGAACACATGGCCCTCTTCTATGAGCGGTTGCATATACCGGTATAAGAATGTCAGGAGCAGAGTCCGGATATGGGCGCCGTCGACATCAGCATCGGTCATGAGGATGACGCGATGGTACCTCAGCTTCTCCTTGGTAAACTCGTCTCCGATCGGACATCCGAGCGCAGTGATGAGGGTCGTGATCTCGTTCGAAGTGAGTATCTTGTTCAGACGCGCCTTCTCCACATTGAGTATCTTTCCTCTTAGCGGAAGGATGGCCTGGAATTCTCGGTTCCTGCCTTGTTTGGCAGAACCCCCAGCAGAATCTCCCTCGACGACGAATATCTCGCATTTGGCAGGATCGCGATTTGAGCAATCAGCGAGTTTGCCAGGTAGCGACATGCTTGAGAGAGCGCTCTTGCGCCTGGCGAGGTCACGTGCTTTCCTGGCCGCTTCACGCGCTTTGGCAGCATTGGATACCTTCTCAATGATGAGCTTAGCGATCGGCGGATTCTCCATGAGGAAAGTGGAAAGTTTCGAGAAGACGATGGAATCGACGATCCCTTTCACTGAAGAGTTCCCTAATTTGGTCTTCGTCTGGCCTTCGAATTGCGGCTCAGGGATCTTGACAGAGATGACCGCGGACAGTCCCTCCTTGATGTCGTCAAATGAGAGATGGACGTCGGTGATCTTTGCTTTGGCAGCGTAGTTGTTGAGGGCTTTTGTCAACGCGCTCTTGAAGCCGATGAGATGTGTGCCCCCTTCATGCGTGTGGATATTATTGGCGAAAGAGAGCACCGTATCCTGATAGGAGTCATTGTACTGCAAGGCCACTTCTGCCTGCATGTCGTCCTTCTCTTTCTGGAACGAGATGACTTCATGGAGCGGTTTCTTGTTCTCGTTGATATAGCAGACGAATTCCTGGATGCCGCCTTCATAGATGAAGGAATGGCTCTTCCCGCTTCTCTTGTCTTCGATGCGGATCTCGATGTTCTTGTTGAGGAAGGCCAGCTCGCGCAGCCTGGATGAAAGCGTGTCGAAATGGAACTCGGTCTCGTCGAAGATTTCATCATCAGGCCAGAATTGGATCTCGGTGCCGTCCCCTTGCGCCGAGCCCTCGATTTTCATGTCCGCGATAGGTTTGCCACGTGCGAATTCCTGCATGTATACGTTTCCGTTGCGTTTGACGCGGGCAATGAGCCTCTTCGACAGCGCATTGGTCACCGACACACCGACGCCGTGCAACCCACCGGAGACCTTGTAAGTGCTCTTGCTGAACTTCCCACCGGCGTGGAGCTTCGTGAGCACGACCTCAAGGGCAGGACGGTCGAAACGTGGATGGTTCTCGACGGGGATGCCGCGGCCATTATCGATGACGGTGACTGAACCGTCAACGTTTATGGTGACGATTATGAGCGAGCAGAATCCTGCGAGCGCCTCGTCTATGGAATTGTCGACTACCTCGTAGACGATATGATGCAGACCTCGCGATGAGGTGCTTCCGATGTACATGCCCGGCCGTTTCCGAACGGCTTCGAGATCGATGAGCACTTGGATATCATCGGCTGTATAATCTGATTTTTCTTGTGCTATTAAGACCACCTTAGGGTATGAGCGATATGACAGTAGATTGATAAAAATGAGCCATGATGCCGGATAGAATAGTTTCAACGGCGTTTATAAACCTTTCGGTGGCGATCATCGACGGCATTACCTGCTGTTCGGCCTTTCGCCGAAGATGGAAGAGAAGCGGCCTTCGTTGATGACCTTCATGATCTCTTCTGGCGAGAAGATGATGCCGTTCATCGCGACGTAGACGCCGGCCTTGAGATCGAGGACCTTGGCAAAGGCGAAGCCGAGATTGAACGGGGCATCGGAAGGCGTGATGCCATGGGCCGGTATCATTGATCCTGTGAGGATGATGGTCTGGTCCTTCCTCTTGAGATTCGCTGCGATGAACCTGCCGGTGTCGCCCATGGTGTAGGTGCCGATGGTGACGATTATCTTCTTATGCGGGCTTTCTTCGATGGCCTTGACCAGGTTCTTGAGGTCGGACTGGGTCAGGTCCCTGCTATCCTTCATGCATACAGTGGTGAAATCCGCCAGGTGATAGAGGCGCAAGGATTGTATGAAGGATGGGATCATGGATCGTTTATGAGGCATACAGGTATCTTTGGTCCCATCATAGAACGAGTCGATGGTGCCGCCAGTGATGACGAAGTGCACAGTCTCTTCGGCCTTGATCATATCTTGTGGTAAGACCTTGCCATTTAAAAAAGTTGTTCTCCATCCGTTTAAAAACGAAAACCTTATTACCATGAAGACCACATAAGTGGATATGGGCGATCCACTCAAGGAGTATATCGAACAGCAGCTCAAGAACGGATACAGCCTCGGAGAGGTCCGAGGATTCCTTGTACGGTATGGGTACCAGCCGCAGCTCATAGACTACAAGATCCAGGAGATCGTCACGTTCTCCAAAGCCAAGACACGTTCGCCGATGCTCGTCACAATCGCTGTGCTTCTCATCATCATCATCGGCTCGGGCGGCTATTTCCTGCCGAAATTCTTCGGCCTCTTCGAGACGCCGAGGGTCTTGCTCGACCTCAACGTGGACCCGGTTCGGCTCGAGGCCGAGCCAGGCGAGGAGATCATCTTCATCAAGAGCCTCGATTCCCTTGGGACACAGAAGCGGTACGACGTCTTTCTCGAGCATACAGCGGTGCATATCGACACAGGATCAATCGTGTCGACCAAGGCTGAGACTGTCGCAGTAGAGACCAAGGTCTCTACCCAGACCCGCATGCTCCTGCCGGAATCCGCGCCGATCGGCTCCTATCTCCTCTCCACGCATGCATCATATGGTGGAGAGGCCGCTGACGCGTCATTCCTGTTCACCGTCGTCACAAAAGAACCTGGCCGGGTCACGATACCCGATGATCCAGTCGTGCCCCCGGAGACGAAGAGGGGGACCTGCTCCGACGGGTTGCGGAATCAGGACGAGACAGGTATCGACTGCGGAGGCATATGCGCTCCCTGCGCATTCGCATCCTGCTCCGACGGGTTGCGGAATCAGGACGAGACAGGTATCGACTGCGGAGGCATCTGTCCCCCATGCGTCGCCATCGACACCGAAGTGACGGTCGAGAAGCATATCGCAGAAGCGATAAGGATAGCGATCGAGGATCCCATGCTCGGTATCGACGCGTGCGATCAGATGCCGATCTCCCGTGACGCCGACGAATGCGTCTCCGAAGTCGCTTTTGCTGTGCGAAACAACCATTTCTGCACGACCATCAAGACCGCAGCGGTGCATGACTCATGCCTCATGCGGTTTGCCATCGATGGCGACTATTCTGTCTGCAAACAGATACGTAATGTCTACATGAAGAATTCTTGCTTCGAACTGGCAACTTCCTCGTTCGGATGACGGATCAAGCGGTCGATCCTGATCAGCGCACAGTCCCTGAGTCGACACCTTTGTCTATGGTCAAAGGCCTGCCAGAGACGGACAGTTTCTTCCCGGCCTGCCAGACCGTTCCGTCCTTTGCTGACAAACCCGCTGCGAGGAATCGGTCGATAGTGATCTGGGGTGATACTGAAGGGTGAGCCTTGACAGGTTTTCCTTGATTTCCATCGTCCAGCATCACCCTGACACCGGAGTCGGCATCTGCGGCCAAGACAAGGGCGACGGTTCCTTCTTTCTCTACAGCGAGCAGCATGCCCTGGCTCTTCTCTCCGCGGAGGTTAGCAGGCTTAAGGTTCGTCACGATCACGATATGCTTGCCCAAAAGGTCTTCAGGCTCATAGTGTTGACGGAGTCCCGCGACGAGCTGACGCGTCTCATCGCCGACCTTGATCCGGAGCACGAGCAGACGTTCGGCGTTCGGATGTGGCTTTGCTTCCAATACCTCTGCCACACGCAGATCGATCGCTGAGAAATCGACCGAATCACCCTTCACCAGAGCATTCAATGAAGCGGCCTCTGTCCCCTTCTTCTTGCTCCCGTCATCCAGCGATATCTTGTCTATCTTGGACAGGACGATCTTGGCGTCACCTGCCTGATGATCGGTTATGGGCTTTCCGATGGAATCCCAGGTCTGCGCCGGAACCCCGAGCTGTATCTCGATTTTCTCGGTGAAGACCGGCAGGATAGGTTTAAGGGCTGTGTTGATCCACGCGACTATTGAGAAGCATGTCGAAAGGACTTTGTGGGCGGCGTCCTTGTCCTCTTTGATCAATAACCAAGGCTGATTGTCCTGAAAATATTTATTTCCGATCGAAGCGGCCGCTAGCAGCGCCTTCGTGGCCTCCCGGAACTCGACCGCCTCGAGCTTCTCCGTGACCACCGCAAGCTGGGCAGTGACGCTTTCAAGGACCTCCTGGTCGACGTCCATGCCGACCTTGCCGTCGAAGTGCTTGCATAGGAAAGAGAGCGATCTGTAGAACAGGTTGGCTATGTTGGATATCAGTTCGTTGTTGACTTTGCTCAGGAAATCCTCGAAGTCCAAGTCGACATCGCCCATGGTGTGGGTGAGGTTGGACGCGTAATAGTATCGGAGGAATTCGGGGTCCGCATGGTCCAGGAACTCCCTCGCCGTAAGGAAGGTACCTCGGGATTTCGACATCTTCTCGCCGTTGACCGTCAGGAATCCGTGCACGACGACCGACTCAGGCAAGGAGAAATCCGCGCCCATGAGCACCGCAGGCCAGAACAGGAGATGGAAATAGACGATATCCTTTCCGATGAAATGGATGACTTGGCCCGGTTTCCAGTAATCCTCGAGCTTCTCGTCGTGGGTATCGCAATAATGCTGCGCCGATGAGATATAGCCGATGGGCGCATCGAGCCAGACATAGTAGTACTTGTCCTCTTCTCCAGGGATCTTGAAGCCGAAATACGGGCCATCCCTCGAGATGTCCCAGTCCTCAAGGCCGTCCTTGATCCAGTTGCGGACATAGTTGACGACTTCGGGTTGCAGGTTCTTGTTGGTCAACAGCCATTCGTCGAGCTTGTCTGAGAAGGTCGAGAGCCGGAAGAAGTAATGCACGGATGACTTGAGTTCAGGGCGCTCCTTGGTGACGGTGGAATAAGGGTTGACCAGGTCGGTCGGTTTGTAGGTGGCATTGCATTTCTCGCATACGTCGCCATATTGGTCCTTCGCTCCACATTTTGGGCACTCCCCTTTCACATACCTGTCGGGGAGGAACCGTTTCGCCTTGGGGTCGTAGAGGCTCTCGATCTCTTTCGTGTAGATGTGGCCTTTCTCTTTCAGACGATTGAAGATGAGGTCTGAGAAATGTTTGTTCTCCTTGCTGTTGGTAGAATAGTAGCTGTCGAAAGAGACGTGATAGGATGAGAAGTCTTCCTGATGTTCTTTATGGTACTTGGCGATGAGCTCTTCGGGCTTGATGCCGAGCTTCGAGGAGTTGATCTCGATCGGTGTGCCATGGGTGTCGTCTGCGCAGCAATAGATCGCTTTCTTGCCTTTGAGCTTGAGGAAACGGACGAATATATCAGTCTGGATATATTCGACGAGATGGCCGATATGGATGGAACCGTTGGCATAGGGAAGCGCGCTAGTGATCAGCATCCTATCCTCTGTTCCCTTCCCGGCTTTGCCATCATTTCTTCCCTTCGGGTCCGGGACCTTCACTTGTCCTGCGTCGTCTGCTGCCATGACGTCTGATAACCCTTCAGTTTTTAAAAAGGTTTGTGCATGCTATATTCCTATCCGAATCTTTCCTTGTCGTTCAGGACGATGCAGGCATCTCAAAGAGAAAGTTATTTAAAACCTGGTCACCGGATATCACGCATGCGAAAACCTGGGAAGTATCGCCGTTTCTTCATCATCCTGTTCGAGCTCTTCATCGTGCTCATGCTCTACAAGATGCTCCACGAGCGGACAGGATTATCGTTCGGACTATTCTTCGTGCTGCTCTTCGTCCTATTCTGGCTCATCAACTGGTTGATAGGCGCATTGACCTTGGGCAAGAACATACAAGAGACGCTCATACTCAAGATGTTCCCCCGAGCACAGTTCTCCAACGACTGGTTCGGGGTGCTCACCGCAGCAGCCATCCTGGGCGGGTTCTTTATTGGGCTGCTGATGCCCACAGTATTGGTCGTGCTGCTCCTGATGGCGCTCTTCGGATACTATGCTTATAGATTGACCATGGACCGGCACAACATCCTACGCCATTCGTGGGGCATGGTGGCGCTTGGCTTCTTCTTCGGTCTGCTCTTCGGCACCGACGCTTCAAGTCTGCCCTTCGTCATTGTGGTATTCGTCGTCGGATTCGTCGCCATGTACCTGTCGACCGCTCCTGATGAGCTATGAATGGTTCATCTGCCGAAGAGAATTGAATAAGAAAAGTCAAGAATAAGATAAGAGATATCGGAATCAGATAAGTGATTCGATACAGGAATTGGGATTTTTCTGAAATTTGTCTTATCCGAAGCTGCTGCCGCATCCACAAGTGCTCTTTGCATTGGGATTGTCTATTCGGAAACCCGCCCCTTGCAGGCTGTCGATGAAATCGATCTTCGCACCGTTGAGGAGAGCCAGGCTGCTGCCGTCGACAAAGAGAGACACGCCATTTGTCTCTATGACCACCTCGCCCTCGTTCTTCTCGTCTGCGAGATCCATGACATAAGAGAATCCTGCACATCCTCCGGACATGATGCCGAGCCGGAAAGCCTTCTTGCCCTTCTCTTTGATGAGCTCTTTGAGCTTCTTTGCTGCGGCATCAGTCATATCGATCTTCGCGTCCTTAGGGATCTCTACATCCTCATTGATCTCGCCTTCTTCGATCGCCTTGTTTATATCGTCGACCGCGGTATCGATGGCGACATCATCCAGACCATGCACCTGAAGTCCCTGCTCGAGCGTCTCCATGGGACTGAATTGGCAACCGACACAATGGATGCCTCGTGCAGCGAGTATCTTTGCGGCCTCAGGATGGGCGTTGAGGATATCTCCTATGGTCATATCTTTGGTTATTCCCTTGGATATTTCATTTTTCTTCATGATTGTCACCTTCTTGCCATACCTGTTATCGGCCATGATCCAGAACAATGGTGCACATCCATATTGATTATAAATCTTATGGAACTACACACATATACACACGTGCGCGAGGCTCTTCATGATGGGTCAGGGGATGAATCGGAATGGATTTAATAGGCGCAGAAAGGTATCGGTTAGAGCATTGATTATATATTCGTTAGAGATTCGCATCGAGGAATTCATCCCTGGAATCCACAGAAACTGCTAATCACCGACGATGAAACAGTACGTACTACCACAAAGTTTAAATAATAGTTAGGTATTAAGGAATACTAACACAGTGTGTCTATTATACTGTAACAACGAATTGATTGCGCATCCCTAAACGCGATCTAACTGCAAAATGAGGTGACAGAAAAAATGAGGGGGATACTCAAACCAATAAGTACCATATCTGTTGTTCTATTGATCGCTTTATTGGCGCTCACTGGCTGCCAGAACTATGCCAGCACACCTGAAGGTCAGGTCTGCATCCCGATTGAGCAGGCCAAGGAACTAGGCATCCTCAAGGGGGGGGTCGGCGACACCGATGACGGTGGTTTCGGCTTTGACGATGAGGTGCCTGCCGAAGGAGATGGAGACGATTCACTCCCCATCACCGGCATGACGCCTTCCGAACCGGGTTCGGAAACTGAACCCTCCGAGCCAACCGGCATAATCGTACCGCCAAAAACCGAAGCGCCTGCAGGCGGCAAGACCTCGCATCAAGACGTACAGGGCAATCTACCTAGGAAAGTCATCAAAGAGGGTGAGCTCGTCTCATTCCCGAACCTGAAGGCGACTGATCCAGACGGCGATCCGTTGACGTACTCTTTCACGGAACCTCTCGACGAGAATGGTGAGTGGCTCACCGAGGAAGGGGATGCTGGCGAATACGTCGTGACCATCACTGCTTCTGACGGAAAATCCACGACCTCCGTGGATGTGCTCATCATAGTCGAAGCGACCAATCGTGTCCCGACCATCAGCGGTCTAAGTGATATCACAGTCAACGAAGGCGATGAAGTCCGTCTCGAACCGGTGATCACCGATTCAGAAGGAGATGATGTTGCCGTGACCTATTCCGGCTGGATGGCGGGCCCCACATATCTGACGAATTTCAATGATGAGGGAACCTACATCGTCACTGTCACCGCGTCTGACGGGAAGTCCCAGAGCCAGAAGACCATCACCGTGACTGTTGACGACGTCAACAGACCCCCGGTCCTCTCTGATTTCGCGCCTGTAACCGTGACCGAGGGGCAGACCGTGGAGGTCTACCCCATCGCGATCGACCAGGACAAGGATGCGGTCAGCTACCGGTTCGAAGAACCCCTCGACGAGGATGGCATTTGGTATACAAAAGTCGGCGATGCAGGAAGCTACGACCTGAGGATCGAGGCCTCCGACGGAAAGGACAAGACCGAGAAGCAGGTCAAAGTGATCGTGCTCGCCAAGAACGGTGCACCACTGATCACCGGCCTATCCGACATCATGGTCAATGAAGGCGAGACAATCGTCCTGACTCCCGTTATCAGCGACCCTGATGGAGACGATGTCGACGTGTCGTATTCAGGATGGATGAGTGCGAGCAGCTACACCACATCCTTCAACGATGCAGGCGTACACAAGGTAACTGTATCGGCAGATGATGGCATCGAGAAGACGACAAAGACCGTGACCATCACTGTCAAGGACGTCAACAGGGCACCTGTCTTCAATATCTGATTTTTTTTCTTTTCTTTGTTCCGGTATTATGTGACCATTCAATAGGAGTCATTATAGTAAGCCATATAAATCAATTCGCGTTCACAGCCTTCATGAAAGCACAGAACCACACACGTGTCGCCGTGTTTCTCTTGCTCGTCGCAGCCGTGCTCTCCCTGGGCATCGGCGCGGACAGTATTGATGGCAAACAGACTGAAAGCACCACATCTGGTGAGAGTCAAGTCATGCCTGAGCAGTACACCTCGATCGAGGTCGTAATCGAGCAGGAAGGACTCGGTTTTCCCGAGCGTTCAGAACTCAAGCGAGAGCTTGTAGGCCCTGAGCTTGCAGAAGACGAGAAGAGCCCGCACTTCCAGGCAGAGGTCGAGCGAGCAGGCATCATCTGCAGGTAGATTTTCTCGGCAGAAGACGGCTAGAAATCGGTCAGGCTCCGTTGTATACACGTCCCTGGACGCATGTCTTTTTCTTCAGATATGTTATCTTCATCTTCAACCGCGTCATCAGAGCGAACAGAGTGATCAGGCTTTCCGGAACGAAGCTTCGGCACACCGTATTCCCCATCGTAACCAGGAGACACCTCGATATCCCCTGATCGGTTCTTCATGATGGCCTGGCTCATTGCCGTACCGGCATGACGGGACAGCTCTTCCTCAGGGGTCTTGAGAAGCACAGTATACTCGGATCCGAAGGCCTCGATGAGCGCGTTGTATGAGCTCCAGACAGATTTTGTGGCCACACCGCAACCGCGGACCGTAGCGATGAGTTCGCTGAGGGGGAGCAATGTATCGAATCCAGGACGTCCCCTCACATCCACATCTTCGGGCCTGTCGGCGAGCTCCTCGACCCTTGCCAGCACACCTATCGTAAGAGGTTTCCTGCAGACCGGACAGATACCGCCTGCCTTGGCAGAGGCCGCAGGAGACATACGGACCTCGCAATTCCGATGGCCGTCGAAATGGTATTTGCCGTAATTCGGATCGACCTCGACTGTGCCCTCGATCCTGTTCTGCCTGATAGCTGTGAGCAGGTCTTTGTAGCTCTCTGAAGGCATGGAGAACCTGGTGGCCTCCCGACCGATGCGCCAAGGCCAGAACGAATGCAGGTCCGAGAAGGACAGGACAGAGAAACGGTCGAGCTGGGACACCCTCCAGTTCATGGGAGGATCGGAGGAGAGGCCTGTCTCGATGGCATGGATCTTCTTCACCTGATCTCCGAAACATTCCTCAACAGAATCGAAGCCGGATTTCGAACCGAACATGGAGAACCATGGCGTCCAGATATGCGCGGGGAACACTTCTATATCATCAGATATGGACGTGAGGGCCTCGACCGTCTCGATGCAGGACATGGGGAAAATGGGCCGTCCATCATAATCCAGCCTCCCTTTTGAGCCGAGATATGAGGTGATCTGGTCCATGGCGTCGAAATCAGGTGCCAATGCGACGAGATGCACCCTTCGGCCCTTACCGCCCTGCGAATAGATGAGAGATATCTCGGTCGACAGCACGAAGGGATATCCGGTCTCTGTGCGGAGCAACCCTGAACCGTCCTCGTGCAATCCGGCCCTCAGTTCCTTCTGCCATTCCGGATGCTGGAAATCACCAGTGCCCAGCAGGTCTATCCCTTTGATGCGCGCGTATTTCTCCAGATGGGTTAGGTCGAGGTTCCGGGAGGTCGCCCTGCTATATTTCGAATGGATATGGAGATCGGCAAGCATCAATCCGGCGTGCGATCGCGAGATTATTAACTTTTGCATCTGCTGCCGCATCTTGGGCAAATGTTTTTATACGTGCGATGTGAAAGATGTATCATGTGTGCGTATCTCATCCTCGATCTCGACGACACCCTCTTCCCGACATCTAAATTCCTCATCAAGGCGAGAGGCGATGCGGCCAAGGCGATGATCAAGAAGGGATTGCCAGAGAAGTCCTGGCGCCACCTCAAAGAAAAGATAGATAAGATCGTCACATCATTCGGGGCGAACTACCAGCAACATTTCTCAAGGCTCTGCGAAGAATATGGCCTTGAGCCCGATCCCCGCGTCATAGCTTCGGGAATCGTAGCATACCACAATGCCAAAGCGGAAATGCTCAGACCCGATCCTGGTGTCCGGGAGATCCTCAGCCGACTCCGCCGGAACGGGCATACGCTCATCCTCATCTCAGTAGGCAAACCAGTGAAGCAGTGGGAGAAGATAGAACGTCTCGGCCTTGAGAAACAGTTCTCCCACATCACCATCCTCGACGAGAAGAAAGGGAAGAACCTCTCCCTTAAACAGAAAGCCTTCCAAGAATGCATGAAGGAACTATCATGCGGGCCCTCTCAGATGATCGTCATCGGTGATCGCATAAGCAGTGAGATCGCTGCCGGAAACGGGCTAGGCATGCATACAGTGCGCGTGCTCATGGGCAAACGCCGATGTGCGATCCCTTCTTCCCCGGACGAGCAGGCCGACATCACCATCAAGTCTCTCAGCGGATTGCCTGGGCGGATCAGGGAACTAACCAGGAATGTTCACAAGATTTAAATATCTGAATCGACTCATCAATCCCATGTCAGTCATCCATGTGTGCAACTGTTGCGGCGCAAACATCCAAGAGGGTGATTTTTCTGGAGCGTGTCCTATCTGTCGTCGTGGCGATGCGACATTCGAGAAAATCGACCAGCCCGATCCTTCGGATGACGACAAGGCCTATACTGACAAATATGAGGATGTCGTCAAGGAACTTGAGAAATACACCGAAGGGTGCGAACCCATATCACCCAAAGAATTTGAAGATTGATCGACGGATCTTCTCTTCAATACTGAATATGAAACCCCGCGGTTGAGTCCTTCATTTCTTTCTGTCCGCATCTTCTTGTTCGGCTTCCTTCTCTTTATCCATCTCTTCCTTGAGCTTGACCACGGCATTCTTGAAGGCTTCGACCTGTTTCTCTGACAGGTTCTCATAGCGCAGATAGGAGATCTTGATACTGCGTAAGAACGAATTGGCGACGTAATACTCTTCTGGGATGTCGAACATCTTCTTCATCACAGGGTCCGTAATCTCTCCGACCATCTCTTTCTTGTGGCATTCATAACAGATCTGGTTCCTGTTCCGCCAAGATACTACGATGTAGTTCTTCTTGCATCTGATGCATTTCTGTTTGTACTTGACTGCCATGTTATTGCCATAATTCGTGGCTTTATAACACTTTCCATCGGTGGAGATGAGAATGAAAACAGAAGAAGCGATGATGAAAAAATCGAAGAAGAAAAAGAATCATATATCAAAAACCTATCACTCGGAGCTAACAAAAGTTCATACGAACTTTTGAAGTTTCCTAGCGGAAACTATCCTCAACCTAAAAGCTGAGGTATTACGCTCCTCGCATCGATAGACAGGTTTTCGGAACAAGAAAGCAAATAGCTTTCTGTTCAGAAAAACCTCTGAAGGTATTTCATGAATTGAAAATCTCGTCCTGAAGGACGGGGTATTAAATCCACGAAAACCTCATGACGAGATTTTCAATAAAAAATCACATCATCGACATATCAGGGGCGCCACCCGGCGGCATGCCACCACCATCCTTGCCTTGACCGGCTGCGATGACATCGTCGATGCGAAGTATCATGACCGCGACCTCTGCCGCAGAGCTTACCGCCTGGGTCTTGATCTTGAGCGGTTCGAGAACCCCTGCACGCCAGCTGTCGATGACTTTACCGGAAAAGACATCTATGCCTGCCCATTTCCTGCCTTTGTCATGCGCAGATTTCATCTCAGTGAGGACGTCGATGGGATCAAGCCCTGCGTTCTCGGCCAAGGTCCTGGGGATGATCTCCACAGCATCCGCGAAAGCCTGGACCGCGAGCTGCTCGCGCCCGCTGAACGAGTCGGCGTACTTTCGCAGCTGGCGGGCCAGCTCGATCTCTGGAGCGCCTGCTCCTGCGACCACCTTGCCGTCCATGAGCCCTGCGGCGATATCGCCTAAAGCATCATCCATAGCGCGTTTGACCTCATCGATGACATGCTCGGTCGCTCCCCTGATCAGGATACTGACGGCCTTAGGATTCCTGCAACCGCGGACGAAGGTCATCTGTTCATCGCCGACTTTCTTCTCTTCAACAGTACCGGCAAAGCCTAGATCACCCTTCTCGATATCATCGAGATTGGTCGTGATCTTTGCGGCAGTCGCCCTGCTCAATTTCTCCATATCGGATTTCTTGACGCGACGGACAGCATATATCCCCCGTTTGGACAGGAAATGCTGCGCGATATCATCGATGCCTTTCTGGCAGAAGACGACTGTCGCACCTGTATTCTCTATACGGTCGACCATCTCTTGGAGCATATGCTCCTCCTGGTCGAGGAATGCCTGCAATTGCGACGGGTCATTGATCTGTATCTTGGCATCGGTCTCGGTGCTCTTGATCTCGAGCGCGGAGTCGATCAATGCGATCTTTGCGTTCTTGACGGTCTTAGGCATCCCTGGATGCACCCGTTCCTTATCGACCACGATGCCCTGGACGAGTTCGGTATCGTCGACGCGACCGCCGGCCTTCTTCTCGAGCTTGATGTTGTCGAGGTCGATGTCGATGCGTTTGCCTTCAACATCGCGTACCTGCATGATGGCGTCGACACAGATCGCTGACAGCTTCTCCTTGCTCGACTCCGCCCCTTTGCCGGTCATGGCGGTGATGCCGATCTTCGTGAGGATGTCGATGTTCTTCTCGGTCACTGGCTCTGCGAGCCTTTCGAGGATTGAACGTGCCTTCTCTGCTGCCATACGGAAGCCTCTGGCGAGGATGGTGGGGTGGACCTCCTGGTTAAGCAGGTCTTGTGCCCGTCTGAGGAGCTCACCAGCGAGCACCACAGCGGTCGTCGTACCGTCCCCGACCTCATCTTCCTGGGTCTTTGCGACCTCCACGATCATCTTGGCAGCCGGATGTTCGATTGCCATCTCTTCAAGGATGGTGACACCATCATTGGTTATCACCACATCCCCAAGAGAATCCACGAGCATCTTGTCCATGCCTTTCGGACCTAGCGTGGTGCGGACCGTGTCCGCGACAAGCATCGCTGCTTGGATGTTGTTCTTCTGGGCGTTTCGCCCCTGGTATCTCTGGGTGCCTTCGGGCAGAATGAATATGGGTTGAATCTGATTTGCCATGGTATCTCCCTCCCTGCGGATTTTAAAAGAATCGTGTGTTGGAGCAACGACGAGAGCTATTTAAAAGTTACGTCTACAGATAATGTCTCCAGGCGGTGATAGTTATTATACAAAAAGGTATACTAATAGAAAAATATATATACCAGGCAACATCATCACGACTCAACAACAGTAATGACGCATAGGCGGAGGCATAGCACAATGAGAAAGATTTGTATCATCAATCAGAAGGGGGGCGTAGGCAAGACCACCACAGCCATAAACATCGCTGCCGGTTTGGCCATCCAGGGCAAGAAAGTGTTGCTCATCGATATGGACCCCCAAGGTCATGTCGCCAAGTTCTTCCCCATCCGCGAATACAAGAAAGACACTTATGAATTCCTGACCAACGGAGCGGAAGTACCTGAATGCGCCATCAATGTCGGGACTAACCTAGACATCATCACGAGTTCCCCCAATATGCGAGGCGCTGAGTTCGCGCTGATGCAACGCGAAGAACCCACCCTCCTGCTGTCGAAGAAGCTCAGCAATGTGCCGAATTATGATTATATCATCATCGATTCCCCACCTTCAACGGGGATCGTGGTGCAGAATGCGCTTCAGTTCGTCAACGAGATATTCATTCCGGTGGCGACCGAACCGTTGGCGGTGGACGGATTGGAGAAGATGATCAAGACCGTCGAAGATTTCCAAGAACACAGCGGTCACAAGATCAAGGTGACCAAGATCATCCCCACAATGCTCGACCGCAGGAACAAGATCTGCAAACAGGTCCTCAACGAGCTGCAGAACAGCTATTATGAGCTGCTCAGCCAACCGATCCGCGTCAACTCTAAGCTCAAGGAGGCTCCTCGACACAAGAAATCCATCTTCACCTATGCTCCCAGGAGTGCAGGCGCCAAGGATTACGAGGCTCTCGTCAGCAACATCATCGCTGACGAGCAACAGGTCGCCGCACAAGAAAAGAGCGGAGTCTCAGAATTCAAAGAGAAAGCCGACGCTCACGCTATGTGAACTAAAGAAAAAAAGAGAATAAAAATTAATTCTTTCTCCTGAATAATGCGGAGAGCAGGAGCGCAACCAACAGGATGAGGACGACGTCCACCGCGATGAGCAATGCGAGCGGCAACACCTCACCGAAGGAAGAGCTCTTAGCGCTTTTCGCGTAGACAACATCGCCGACAGGGATAGCCGGCACTGTGGATGGATGAGTCACGACCGTCGTGTCCTCAACCTTCGGTTTCTCGGTGACAGGATCTTTCGGCGAGGGCGGCACGATGACATCTTTCTCATCGCAGCCGGTCACGCTGAGCATGAGGCTCTGCGAATCGGTTTCCCGCTTGTCGTACTCGACCTTGATGTCGAATAGGATTGTCATGTCCTCATCGACCATGTCTGTGTCGATCAGATATGACCTCCGGGTGATGGAATCATCCACATCGTCAGCCTGGAGCTCGATGCCGCTCTCCGACACAAGGAAATCGATTGACGGCGCGCTGACTGAGAAGGAGATATCCTCCTCGTCCTCGGTACCTAGGTTCACGATGGAGAACGCGAGCGAAGCCGTGCCACCGCATCGGACCGATGCAGGTTCGACAGCAGCTCGGACGATCTCGACCTTGTGCTTATCCTTGTTGACCTCGAGGGTCAGTACGGCCTCGTCTGAATAGTCGACACCGTCCTCGTCCTGGCCTTCCACCAGGATGATGACGTCATATGTGTCCTCTTCGACAATGAGCGGCAAGGTGAAATCGACGGATACGCTCTTGTCATCCCCGTCCCTGATATCGAATTCTTTGGCTTCCTCTTCAAGGTCATCACCGTCATCGATGTCCTTGATGGTCACGGTGAGCTGGACGTCCCTCATGTCGAGGGTCTGATCCAGGTTCTTCACCGTGATGTCAAATTCAATGTCGTCGCCAGGCGCGGCATCACGGCTGATCTTGTCCCCGTCCGCGAGGTTGGAGGACTTCTTCCCACCGACCTTGACGTCGATGTCTGAGATGATGAGCTTGCTGCAGATGTCAGTGAATGAGACCGCTGCGGGGACGGAGCTCGGGGTGAATGACACAGTGTCAAAACTAGTGCGTTTGAATCCGAGGATGTCGCCTTCACGTGCGCAATACTTGCCCGCGAACGAAGAATAATCTCCGGTCCAGCAATCTCCCGGTGTGTCGAGACCGACAGGAGAGAGCTGCCAAGAGCTACCCTGGTTGATGAAGATCGTCCAAGGGGTGGAACCCCAAGAGCAAACGGTTCCGGAGACCTCGTCTCCGATGTTATTGAGCTTGCATAAGGCGCGCCCATACATGCCAGCAGCGCTCCATGTGACCACCAGATTAGAAGACTGGAGCAAGTCATATCCGGAGGTGCCGGACAACGCGGTCACGCATTCAGTGTGCGTCGTTCCGTCAGGGAACTCCACATAGATGGCGGTGTCAATAGCATTGACCGCTGTAGCGGCGATCAAGAAGATGATCGCGATGGTTGACAAGAGCAATGACGCTTTCATGATACCCCTCCACAAACTGTGGTGTACAATGAGATTGTACTATGAGATAAGAGGTCAATCGCGATAGATGAGGTGTATGTGATCCCCATCGCTCAGCTCATAGGATGTCGCTGATGACGTCAACGAGGCCCCATTTACCTCTATCGCCCAGTAGTACCCCCCTCGTGCACAGACAGCATCTACACATTTAATATAATTGCGAAAGCTGGAGAATTCTACGTCATGACTTACTACCAGTGAATCTGAGAGAAAAGTAGGGGTCTCGAACGAAAAATCCTCGCTATCGTTCGAGCCGATCGTGGTGATGGTGATCGTGACAATCCCCTGAGAATCACCGTCCTTACCGGTCTCAATGTATGAGCAGCCGCTCAGCAGCGAAAACAGCGCTACACAGGAGAGCGCCAAGAACCCTATCATCCGTCTCAATGGCCTTTCCGCTCCATCCATGAGCGCACCTTCGACAATGCCCCGCGCATAGGTCCTGTGACAACAGTGATCTTCCCGGTTTTGCTCTCCAATCTGGCCAATGCGACCTTGGCGATCTCTTTCTCGTCTAGGTTGCCGGTCTTCCTGGTCAGCTTGACCGCTGAAGGGATGAGCGCGGCGAATGCTGTGTTCGACAGGATGTGCACCATGCTGAAAGGGATCGCGGTCAGGAATATGCCGAGAAGACCATGAGGGAAGAGGAAGACGCTCGATAGGTTCATCACGATCTCGAACACGACGGTCGCGACGACGGCGACGAGCATGCTGCTCAATACGCCAGGACGCTTCCTCAGCATGCCTCCGAAAAGACCCGCGGCGCCAAAGCCAATGGCCTGGAAGAGAGTCCAAGGACCTTGCCCGCCCATGACCATGAAATTCGAGAGATAGAGCGAGGATACACCGACGGCTATGCCACGCCACGGCCCTAGAAGGACCCCGGTGAGTATGGCGAAGAACGTGATAGGCTCAGCAGAAGGTATCGCCTGCATAGGCACCCGCAACAATGCCCCACCCACGGCGAAGCCACCCATCAGGAGCCATTCCTTCAGTTCGATGAGTTGGATGTGTTTAGAGAGCGCATGACAAGCGAGGCGTTGCTCGGCTTTGTTCGATGCCTGCAAGGCCTTTGCCTGAGGGTTCTTCATTCTCGTCGCTGAACGCATTGTAAAAGTCAGCGCAACGGATGGTATAAATGCTTTTCTGTGGGCAAACATCTATATCGACAACTACCAGGCTATGACCCCGCACAACATGTTGTGGGTGGCTATGGACGGTTTTTCAGTAATTGCGGGAGAAATACGCCTTGCAGGTCGCTGCTTTGCCGCTCTTGACGCAAGTGAGACCCTCGACCGATTCCTGGTCTATCGGCACACAACGGGAGGTGACGCCTCCTGTCAGCGTCTTGATCTGCTCTTCAGTCTCCACGGTTCCGTCGAAGGGCGCGAATACCATCTTGCCGCCTTTCGCATACTTGACGAAGTCATCCCAGTTGTCGACCTCAACGATGGACTCCTCAAGATGGGTTTTGGCCTTGGCGAAGAGACGCTGCTGGATGTCATGGAGCATCACAGGAAAAGCGCTCTCTATCTCGGTGAGCTTGACGAACTTCTTCTCTTTAGTGTCGCGGGCGACGAACACGCAGTGGCCCTTCTCGAGGTCCTTAGGTCCGAACTCTATGCGGATGGGCACGCCCTTGAGCTCCCATTCATTGTATTTCCAGCCAGGACTGTACTCTTCTCTGTCGTCGATATGGAGATCGTAGGGGCGGAGCCGATCCGCTATCTTCTCCACCTCTTTGAATATCTCATCGCGGTTAGAGCTCTTGTAGATCGGGACGATCACGCCTTTCATCGGCGCGATGCGCGGAGGGAGCACGAGCCCTTGGTCGTCTGAATGGAGCATGATGATGGCACCTATGAGACGTGTGGAAAAGCCCCAGGAGTTCTGCCACGGAGTGTGCTTCTTCTCATCCTTGCCGACGTATGAGATGCCGAATGCCTCTGCGAAACTCTGGCCGAGGTTATGGCTAGTGCCGAGCTGGAGCGCCTTGCCGTCAGGCATGAAGGATTCGATCGTCGTCGTATAGAGCGCGCCTGCGAATCTCTCTTTCTCGGTCTTCCTCCCTTTGATGACGGGGATGGCCAAGAGCTCTTCAGCGAGTCGCGCGTACTCATCGAGGATGTTGAGGGTATGCGTGTCGCATTCCTCCTTGGTCTCGAAGACGCAGTGGCCCTCCTGCCAGAGGAATTCTCGGCTACGCAGGAAGAGCTTGACATCAGAGACCTCCCAGCGGAAGACATTGCACCATTGGTTGATCAGGAGAGGGAGGTCGCGCCAGGAACGGATCCAACGGCTATATGAATCATACATGATGGTCTCGGACGTCGGCCGCAATGCGAGCCTCTCGCTTGATTCATCGTCCTTCCTGGTGATCCAGGCGAGCTCAGGAGCGAATCCTTCTGCATGCTCAGCCTCTTTCTTGAAGAATGATTCAGGGATGAGGAGAGGGAAATAAGCGTTCATGACGCCGAGCTTTTTGAGCCTGACGTTGAAATAGTCCTGGATGGTCTGCCAGATAGCATACCCTCTAGGCCTGATGATCATGCATCCCTTCACAGCCGAATAGTCTGCGAGCTCGCTTTTCGTGACCACCTGACCATACCATTCAGCCATATCGTCGTCACGAGAGACGGTGATGCCTTTCGTCATGTCTTTCGAATGGTCCGGGGCCGACGCCTTATCATCCTTTCCTGTCATGGTGATGTCGAGGTTCCGACGTGATATTTAAATATATCGCAGAATATCGTCGCGGAGAAGATACAACAACAAGCTATTGATATTAAACGTATATACGGATGTGATGTGGACAGAGATGGAGTGGATTATAGAATATGTGCGAAGCACGGACTCCCCCTGTTTTTCTTAACAGAACTCAAACACAATTGAATATGACATTGGGATTAAGAGAAGTTCGATTTCTCGCTGAGGGCTCGTCGTGAGTGTTAGCGAACACTCGAGGACTCATCGAGGCATTACGAGCCACAAAGCAAATCTTTAATTATTTACTCGATTCTTTACTTAAAAAGAAAAGGGGTGTTAAGTACTCCAGCGAGTTCTGGAGAAGAAAAGGTGAAACGTATGGTATCGTATACACCTATGCGCTACAATCCAAAACCAGATGAACCACCACCAGATCTGAATGATCTGAAAGTTAGAGAATATGATTGGGGCAAGTTATATACTAAAATAATAACTTGCGAAGAACTAGGGTTTATTGCGATTGATAATGAGGAAATCATAATTAGTAAAGATATTGCCCCCATACCGTTAAAGAATGAAAAAAATATTGAAAAAACCGTTGATATTCTTGCTAAAAAAATTAAAGCGTTGTTAAAATGACTCCTTTTCATTGAAAATCTCGTCGTGAGATTTTCGTGGGTTTGATACCCCGTCCTTCAGGGCGAGATTATTAATTCATGAAAAACCTTCAGAGGTTTTTCTGAACAGAAAACTGTTTGCTTTCTCTTCAAAAACCTATAAACGGCCAAAAGGGCGCGGATTTAAACCCAGAACTCGCTACGCTCGCTATAAAGAGATAGTAATCTAAAAAGCGAAAGTTATTTATATGAATGCATATATATCATTATATAAATCCATATAGGAGTGTGATTGAAATGCAAAATTTAGAAATTATTCACTATCCAAATCTGAAGACTGTATTGATGGTAGAGCAGGTCTTAAAGGAAGCTAATGAGCTCATGAGTAGAGAACAGTTAAAGAAAAAATTGCCTACAAAAGTAATGCATCAAACTTTGAATGTCATATTAAATTATCTAGAGGATAGTGGAAAAATATTAGATGGTAGGAAAGGAATATTATGGATATACAATCCAAGCCCAAAACTAGATAAAGCAATCAAAGAAGGCGTTGAGTTATGATATTTAAGGGAAAACCTACAAAAGTAACCATCACGGGAAATGCAAAGGAAGAATTTGATGATTTGAATAAGGTTGTAGGTGATGAGATCAAGAAAGGAATCACCAGTAGTGATCACCAAACATTATTCAACTCAATCAAGCAAAAGATTGAGATATTAAGGGACAATCCTGCATACGGAATTCACATTCCAAAAGATAGAATCCCAAAAGAATACATTAAAGGTTTTGATGTCAATAACTTATGGAAAGTCAATCTTTCTGGTGCTTGGAGAATGGTTTATACAATAAGAGGCAGTGAAGTAGAGATCATTTCCTTAATATTAGATATATTGAATCATAAAGATTATGAGAAGAAATTCAAGTATAAGAAAAGCTAAATAGAATAATTCGAACCTATTCCTGGCTCAGGACAAAGCTCTCACGGGAGATGACATTGGGGAACGGACGGGATCCCAGGACCTTGATTATCTCATCGCTGCGTTTGCCCTTGATGCGAATGACATCATCCGAGGAATAATTCGGCACCCCTTTGCCGACGATCACGCCGTCGGGAGCACGGACCTCGACGACCTCGCCGCAAGGGAAAACTCCCTCGACACCAGTTATGCCAGAGGCAAGAAGGCTCCGTTTGTCCTGCAGTGCGGACACCGCTCCCTTGTCGATTATGATCGCTCCCCGAGGCTGGGCGATCTTGATCCAGAGGTCCTTCCGAGGTTTCTTGGTGGAGGGCTCGAAAACTGTCCCTATCTGATCCCCTCGCACGACCTTGAGCAGAGAATCCGTCTGCCGGCCATCGAGGAGATGCATCCTCACACCGGACGCCATGCAGAGGCGAGCGGCCGAAATCTTTGACTGGATGCCGCCGACACTATGGAATCCTTTCGCCTTTCCGGACAATCTGCTTATCTCAGCAGTGATCTCTTTGATTTCAGGAATCAGCGCGGCACCCGGCTTCGTCGGTTCACGGTCGTAGACACCAGGGACAGTAGAGAGCATGATGAGGCGGTCTGCGCCGACATTGCAGGCGACCGCGGCGGCGAGGGCATCATTGTCCCCCACGATCTTAATCTCCTTGTTCGCGACCGTGTCGTTCTCGTTGATGATCGGCAGGACTCTCATCTTGAGCAGGGAATCCAATGTGTTGCGGAAATTGAGGAATCGCTCCCTGCTGGATAAGTCATTGTCAGAAAGAAGTATCTGTGCGGTGTGGATCCCATGCTTGATGAACTCATCATGGTACCGGCGCATGAGGATGCTCTGGCCGATCGCGGCCAAAGCCTGCAGATCAGGCATCCGCCTTGGCCTCTGGATGAGCTTGGTCTCACCCATGCCTGCGGCGATGGCAGCGCTCGTGACCAGGATGACAGACGAAGAATCCATCAACGCCGCAATCTGTCTGGCATAGTCCTTTATCTGGCCATCATCCAGACGTCCTTCCTTATCGGTCAGGCATGCCGATCCGATCTTGACGATTATCCGTTTCATGGTATTGAACCTGTATTTAATCTGTCTGTATCGATCCAAATAGCAGATGTTCAGCCCCTGATCTGTCCTGCGCCGCGGAGAAGATATTTGTATGATGTGAGTTCGGCCAGACCCATCGGTCCGCGGGCATGCAGCTTCTGCGTCGATATGCCGAGCTCAGCCCCCATGCCGAACTCAAATCCGTCATTGAAACGGGTCGAGGCATTCCAGAACACCGCCGACGCATCGATCTCCCGAAGGAATCGTTCAGCGGTCTTGCGCTCCTCTGTGACGATCGCCTCGCTATGGCCTGACCCGTGTTTCCTGATGTGCGCAATCGCCTCATCCATATCGTCGACGACCTTGACCGAAAGTATGAGGTCGAGATGTTCGGTGTCAAAATCCTTTATGGTCGCCTTCTTGGCCCAAACCAAAACCGCCTTTGTTCGATCGCAGCCCCTGACCTCGACGCCATGCTCCTGCAGACGAGGGGCTAGACGAGTGAGGAATTCCTGGGCGACATCATGATGGATGAGCAAGGTCTCCATCGCATTGCAGACCCCTGGACGCTGCACCTTGGCATTGATCGCGATATCGACGGCCATGTCTAGCTTGGCGTTTTTGTCGATGAATGTGTGACATAACCCTTTGTAATGTTTGATGACGGGGATCCGTGACTTCTCGACAACGCTTCGGATCAATCCCTCACCCCCGCGGGGGATGACGACGTCGATGTCGTTGTCGAGCAGCAGGAGGCTGTCGACGGCCTCATGCGCCGGATCCTCGACATAGAGCACCGCGTCCTTCGGCACACCCGCATGGAGCAGCGCGACATGGATGGTATGCATCAAAGCAAGATTTGTGTTCAGGGCATCGCTGCCGCCGCGTAGCACAGCGACATTTCCGGTCTTCAGGCATAGCGAAGCGGCGTCGACCACCACATTTGGACGCGCCTCGAATATCATCAGCACGACGCCTATCGGCACTGCCACCTTCTGCAGACGCAGACCGTTATGCAGGGTGCGCTCTTCGAGCACCCGGCCGATAGGATCCTTGAGATGCTGGATGATGTTCACCCCGTCGACCATCGCAGCTATGCGGGAATCGTCCATCTTGAGCCTGTCGATGAATGCGGCAGGTCTGCCACCCTTCTTTGCCAGCTCGATGTCTTCATGGTTGGCGTCGAGGATCCTGTCGTGATTCCTCACGAGGGATTCTTTCAATGCCTTGAGCGCCGCATCTTTCTCTTTCGTGGAGAGCAGCCCGATCGGAGTCGCTGCCTCGCGAGCCTTCTTTGCGAGGCTGGCCATCCGTTGTTCGACCGTCGTCATCGGCGATCACCCGTATTGCTCGAGAGTTCTCTGGATCGTGCGACGGCCGCATCGATAGCTTTCCTCATATGTCCGCTCACATCACCTGCCTCAAGGGTAGCGAGACCAGCCTCGGTCGTCCCGCCTTTGGAAGCGACCTGGTCGATGAGCTCAGCAGGGCCTATGCCTTCAGCCAATAGGAGTGCGGCTGTGGATTCCATGGTACGCAATGCAAGAACAGTCGCTTGCTCGCCGTCCATGCCTTGAGCGACCGATGCTTGGATCATGGCTTCCGCGGCACTGGCCAGGAAGGCCGGACCTGAACCGGACAAGGCGGTGATGGTGTCGAGCTGTCTCTCCTCGACTTCGAAGAATGCAGACTCGTCTGCGAAGAGCGACATGAACAGGTCCTTGCCGCCGGGTTCTACTGACGGGCCGAATGCAAAACCACCGATGAGCGAGTTGTGACGCAGAGCGAGATTAGGCATGACCCTAATCGCCTGGTCAGTGCCTAGCTGTTGGCAGAGATTTTCTATCGTGATCCCCGCCATGATAGATACGACGATGATATCTGCTGCGAGAGGAGACAAGGCCTGCGCCAAGGTAGGGAACGACTGTGGCTTGACCGCTAGGATGATGAGATCCCCCCATGCTGCCAGACGGCTTGGGCTTTCGGCGCGGGCGATACCGATTGTCTTGACGATATCAGCCGCGCGTGAGTCGTCGGTCTCAGCGAAACGGATGTCTGTCGCTGATACACCTTTCTTCATGAGAAAGTCTATTAGGGCACGGCCCATATTCCCGCATCCGATGATGCCGATTCGCGATTGCATTGAGATTCAGGTTCTCCTGCTGCCTTTAAATACTTTTCCGGGAAGAACACTTCATGTCCATATGCGCATCTTATGTCTGCCATATGCGAACCGTCGTGAAATTCAAGAGAAGACACCGGATATCTTCCTTCCGCATTCTGGACACTTGCTATCCTTGATCCGGTTCTCGATGACGTCATAACCATCGCGGTCGATGAGCATCTCATCGCAGCCCGGGCAGAAGGTCCTGTCTGAATCCGGCAAGCGGACATTGCCCAGATAGACATGATGCATGCCAGCGGCCTTCGCGATCTGCTTGGCCTTGAGCAATACACCCGAAGGTGTCGGCTGGATATGATCAAGCTCGAAATGAGGGAAGAAGGCCGAGAAGTGCATAGGCACATCATGTCCGCAATGGGACACGATCCATTCGCACATCTCTTTGATGCCTTTCGGATCATCGTTGAGAGAGAGGATGATCAGATTGGTCAGCTCCAGATGCACAGACGATTTGGCAAGCGTCTCTATGGTCTTGAGCACCGGTTTGAACGTTGATGCGGTGACGCTGCCGTAGAACCGCTGTGAGAAGCCTTTGAGGTCTATGTTGATGGCGTCGACGAGAGGAAGCACATCTTTTAACGGCGCGGGTTCAACATAGCCATTCGACACCAGCACCATGCGCAATCCTGCCTCCTTGACGAGCTTGGCCGTGTCGCGCATGTACTCGAAGAAGACGAAAGGTTCGTTGTATGTCGCTGCCACGGTCGGACAGCCGCTACGTTTCGCCAACTGCACAATCCGCTTCGGAGGAATATCCATAGACATCCGGTCTGTTCCACCTGCTTGGGATATCTCCCAATTCTGACAATGTTTGCAACGCAATGTGCAGCCCAATGTACCGAAAGAGAACACCTTTGTGCCAGGTAGGAAATGATAGAGGGGTTTCTTCTCTATAGGGTCGACGTTGGCCGCGGCGGCCTTGCCGTAGACAGTAGAATAGAGCGTTCCGTTCTCATTGACCCTTACCCTGCAGAAGCCTTCCTTGCCGTCCCTGATCATACATCTCCGAGGACAGAGACTGCAGCGGACCGTCTTATCATCGGCGTCAATATCAGCCTTATCGATCACCGTAGCATATGCCGCGGGGTGCAGGAGGCCTGTCGATCCCATGGAGCATCAACGCTTTCGCTATTATAAAAAATTTTCTCGTCAGCCCTGTCATCATCAGAGGGGGCTCCATAAAGGTTATAAAGAAAAGCCATCTTTCGTCAGGCATGACCGAGAATCCCGAGAAGGCCATCAGCTACATCCTGAAGGGCGAACGATTCGGCAAGAGCACCAGCGAGATCGCCGAGATCACGAAACTCGACAGACGCACCGTGATCAAGGCGCTGGATGTCATGAAGACGAAAGGGATAGTCGATCATAAGCAGGTGGGCATGGCCAAGCTCTGGGTGCTGACGAAGACGCCGCTGCTATCGGTCCTCGAACGCGACGACGAGTCGGCAGCGCTCCTCAAGAAGGTGCTCGATTCCCTCGAGGAAGGCATCAGCATCCTCGACAGGGAATTGCGCGTCATATACGCAAACGAGACGGTCCGGGGCATGGCCGGCCGGAAAGGGATGACGACAGGACTGACCTGCCACAAACTCATCATGGGAAATGAGCATGTATGCTCCTTCTGCCCTGCCACCGAGAGCTTCAAGACCGGTAAAGTATCAAAGACATACCATAAGCAAGGACGTGAGCTCGTACAGTATATCAGCTCACCCGTCCGCGACGAGGACGGCAATGTCGCCGGTGTCATCGAGATCATCCGTCCTATGGGCAAGACATCAGAGATCAGGAAGATCCTTGGCATCATGGATCTCTGATCGGATCAAAAGAATTCTCGGTCCGAATGCCCGTTTCATTCGATGAAACTGCCGATCATTTCAATATCTCGTAGGAACGGATGGCGGCCAACCGTTTCTTGTCCGGCACGAGGTCCTGTAACCTTCCACCCTCGATGAGCGTCCCGCCACCGTCCAAAAAACTGGCATACTGACGCACAGCCTCCGGATCATCAGTGTCAAGCAGTTTATTGACCACGAACCACGAAGATATCGCCGCACCTGATGGATTACAGCCACTGCTCACCTTGCATTGGAGCGGCTTGGCCTTGTGGACCGTGCATCCTTTCGCTGATTCGAAGAAGGTACAACGACCGTACGGTTTTCCCTTCACACATGCGAGTTTCGGCCGGAAAAACTCCTTGTTGAACTGCTCGACGCGATCGAGATGCGTGTCAATGCAACACTCCACCGATATCCCGAGGAATGCAGCCAGATTCTCCAGGTCATCATCCACAAGGATGCCTGAACCGTATTCACAACCGATAGAGCAAGCACGGCATCTGCATGCCGGCGCCTCCTTGATGACGTCTTTCTGGGGAGTGCCGACAGATATCACCATCTGTCTCACCGTAGCGTGTCGAGATATGGTCCTACGTCCACTTTACCAAGATCGTGATCGACCAGGGCTTTGTCCTTGATCTGGAAAAGGCCGTCCTCATAGGTCGGACGATCCTCCTTGTAGAAGAGGCCGATGGGGATGCGATCCCCCCATTCCCGTCCTTTCTTCTCGGCCGCTTCTCGATCCGCGGAGTCGTGCGAGTCATCCTCAAGCCGGTAGAGGCGCTCCTTGAACCATGCAGGGGTATTGACCTTGTTCCAAACAGCGCAAACCTGGAACACGTCGACGAGAGAGAATCCCTTATGGGTTATGGCCTGCATGAAGAGCGATTTGAGATGATTGATGTCGAGGTTATAGCCCCGCGCGAGGAAACCGGCGTCGGACCCTAGTCCGAGAGCGATTGGATTGACCGGCAGCTCCAGCACTCCTGTAGGCGTCGATCCGGTCTTGAACCCTTGCGCAGAGGTCGGACTGGTCTGCCCTTTGGTCAGGCCATACACCATGTTGTTCTGCACCAGGCATGTCACATCGACATTCCGACGCATGGCGTGCATGAGATGGTTGAGGCCGATGCCATACACATCCCCATCGCCTGCTATCATGATGACATGGAGCTTATGGTTCGCCAGTTTTATCGCCTGGGCGACCGGAAGACCCCGGCCATGCAGACCCTCGAATCCGTAGGTCTTGACGTAGTGCGGCGTCTTGGAACCGCAGCCGATGCCAGAGACGATGACTGTGTCTTTTGGATCGAGCCCGAGCTCGGCCACGGCGTTCTTGAGGGTGGCCAGGATGGTGAAGTCTCCGCAACCAGGGCACCAGGTCGGTGTCACTTTCGTCGTGAGTTCGGCGACCGTCGTCATCGTGATCCCTCCTTGCCTGTGCCGTTCTGGCCATATGATCTGATCGCGTCCACTATCTCGTCAGGATAGAAAGGCCTTCCGTCATTCTTTCGGATATGATGCGTCGGATCGAGTCCGTTCTTCTCCTTGATCATGCCCTGGAGCTGTCCCCCGTGGTTCGCCTCGATGATGACGGTCTTGGACGGACCTGACATGACCTTGTCGATGACCTCCATGGGAAGAGGATTGACCACCATGAGATGGAGATGGCTGACCCTGATGCCGTCCTCCGCAAGATGGAGCATGGATTGCCGGACGACGCCCTTCGTCGATCCCCAGCTGATGACGGTGTAATCTGCGTCGGCTGGCCCGAACAGGACAGGTTGGTCTAGCGCTGCCGCGACGAGGTCCATCTTGCCGAAACGCTTCTCAAACATCTTGTTCCGGTTCTCTTCGTCCTCGTCTTCGGTGCCATGCTCATTATGCTCATAGCTTGTGCAGACATGATTGCAATTGGGCTGACCAGGGATGGAACGGGGCGAGATGCCGTCGTCTGTGAAACGGTAGCGGCGGTAATCGGTCTCCTTCTCCGCTTCCACGTCGGTGAGCAGCTTACCACGTTTTATCGGCACCCTTTCCTTGTCGAAGTAACCCACAGTCTGGTAGCTGTCTGCGAGGAACTTATCGGTGAGGATGACGACTGACATCTGATACTCCTCTGCCAGATTGAACGCCAGCTGCGTGCCATAGAAACACTCATCCGCGTCGCCTGGAGCGATGATGATGCGAGGAGCCTCGTCAGTGGCGGCATGCAGTATCATACGGAGGTCGGCCTGCCCTGTATGGGTGGCCATACCAGTACCTGGTCCGGGCCGTTGGGCCTCGACCACGACGAGTGGTGTCTCGCTGACATTGGCCATGCCGAAAGCCTCGGTCATGAGGCAGAAACCCCCACCAGAGGTCGCGGTCATCGAGCGCACCCCCGCGAAGTTTCCCCCGACCGCCATATTGATCGCGGCGAGCTCGTCCTCTGTGTGCTTGACCACGACATCGTGGCCTTTCTCGAGCTTTGCCATTGTCATCATGACCGAAGATGCGGGCGTCATGGGGTAGGCCGCCACGAGTTTGCATCCTGCCTGGACCGCGCCGGCGGCGATGGACTCGTTCCCTGAAATCAGGATGGTGTCTTTCTCCGCTTTTGGAGACATGGTGTGCGGGAACCTGTTGACCGCCTCCTTTCCGACGGCGTCATATCCTGCCTGGGCAGATCCAATGTTCATCTTGACGACGGCATCACCTTTCCTGCTGAAGGTATCACTGAGCACGCCTTTGAAGAGATCAAGGTCATAACCGGCTAGCGCGATGGAAGCGCCGATGGCGATAGTGTTCCGGAGGATGGGAGACCCATGCTCCTTTGCGATCGCTGTGAGCTGGACAGGGACGAGAAGTATGCCTTTCGCGTCCGCCTCGTCCGCGTCGATCTCGAAATCGGACGGGTCCCAGACGACCGCAGCACCTCTGGTGAGCAGGTCTGAATGTTTGTCATATGTCTCCTTGTTGAGCGCGACCAGAAGATCCACATACCTGCAATGAGAATCGACTTGTTCTGGACCGATACGGACATTGAGGAAGTTGTGGCCTCCCCTGATGAGCGAAGGGTATTCTGATGTGGCGAACGCGAAAAGACCTCCTCGGCTCGCGATCTTGGCGAAGATCATCCCTGCTGAGAGTATGCCGAATCCTGCCTCTCCTCCAATCCGCCAACGGAGATGATCCGGTTTATTGGTGAATTGCTCTGTCATGTTAGTCCCTCCTTGATGGGCCGAGGACAGGCCCAGGTATAAAAAAGTTGCTTGTCAGAAGCCGTCGTCGCTGTCTGTCCGTTCCATTTTCTCCTCTGACTCGGGCACTCCGTCCGGATCAGGGTGTTCCGAGGATTCTGATGTTGTCGAACTTGTCGAATCGGATTCTTCCAAAGGCTGGGATTCAGTAGTTTCCTGTATGTCGGCATCTTGCGAGTCTGGTTCTGCCGCCGTTTCTGTGCTATTATCATCGTCAGAAGCGCCATCTGTGTCATCTCTAGGGCTTTCGTCCAAAGAATCATCGTCTTCATCATGCTCTCCGTCTATCTCTGAGTCAGATATTTCATCGAGGCCAGGCTCATCCCCAGGATCGGACGGGTCTCCAGCAGGAACGTCATCAGCAGAAGATCCGGCATCAGTACGTCTCTCGTCGGATGAAACCGTATCGGTGATCCCATCAGGCTCGACGGGACCAGGGTCGACTCTTTCGTCGTCGCCCGTCTCCGCGCTGTCCTCTGCAAGCTCTTCCTCGGTCCGCACGATGAAGTCATCGTCTTCGGTCTCTTGATGTACAGGCTCTGAGCTGGATTCTGGCTCGATCAGGACAGGCGGCGTATCCGGATCGTCGGTCTCGGTCGCCTGCTGGCGATCCACATGAGGTCCTTCACCAGCGATGATAGTTGATGTCCCCTCGACAGGAGATCCTGGCAATCCATCAACAGGTGCCGAGGGATCGTCAGCGCCGTCGGGCAAAAGAGCATCATCGACATCGGTTTCTGGACCCTCATCGACAATGGATTCCGGTGCGCTGTCAATGCTCGGCGCCGGTACATCGTCGGTTTCATCAGCAGGTCCAGACTCTTGTTGGATAGGAGCACTGATAGCAGCTGTCGGCTCAGACATCATGGAAGACTCGGGCTCGGGCACGGACTCAATCTCATCCTCAGTATTTTCGGCGGGTTCTTCTCTTGATGTTAGCACATGTTCCTCCTCTTCGTCAGTCGACGCGCTGATCGGATCTGTGTGATCGGACACGGACTCGGATTCGAGATCGGCCTCAGACTCGAAGGGCTCAGGAGTCTGAGCGTCCGAAGACGGATATCCCTCGAAGGATGGTTCCTCAAACTGGGTTTCCCCGGGCTTTTCGACGGCTCCGACATCCACCTCAACGCTGTCGTCGTCGTTTAACAGAACGTCCGCGACAGGTTCTAGGCCCTGATTAGATACGTCAGATGGCACTTGGTTTTCAGCAGCCTGAAATTCTTCAGGTTCTTCGCCAACGATCTCGCTCGATATCCCTTCCTCTTCTGTCATCTCGTTAGGAGCAGAAGGGGATTCGAATGAGTGTTCTGTCTCTTCCATATCGACAGGTTCCGAGGCCGGAATAGTCGTGCCCTCGTCAGCGGCAACCTCATCAGTAGCATCAGCATCGAAGACACGGTCTTCATCGTCCTCGACCTCTGCCTGGAAATCAGGACGATCGGGAAGCGGCGACATCTCCACATCTTCATCAGAGGATACTGACGTCAGCGGAGCATCACCGCTATCGTTCGAGACCGCCTCAGGATCCTCAGGCTCAGGAAGGTCTGATGGTGATTGTCGCTCTAGTTCCGACTCAAGCTCCGGCTCTGCTACGACCTGAGGCTCAACGGGTTGATCCGGTCGGACCGCCGATACATCTCCATCAGCAACCATCACTTCATCTTGCCCTTCCTCGTTGCGCTCTTCCTTGGAGTAGACGTCCTCGGCATCCTCTTCGATCAGCTCAAGGAGACTCTTGTCCTCTTCCAAGGGTTTTCCTTGCGACAAAGGTGCCTCGACCGGCGGAGCTGCTTCTTGTTGAGGTTCGGGTTCCCCTGTCAGAGGCTGTGGTGAAGGTGTCCGTTTGGTGCGCAATATCGCCTCAGCCCTCTTGTATGCATCATCAAATGACGCGGCTAGGCCGCTGTTCTTCAATGTCTCAGCGAGTTGTTTTATCTTCTGTTCTTCTTCCATTCGTCTCTCCTCAGTATTGTCAGCCATCATGTCTCATCCTGCCGAACCCATGCTCGATGTCATGGGAAAGCCGGTCATGCTTTTCGGACTCTGCGCCTGCGACCACGCGACCGATGATCATTTCCCTGTCGCCGTAGTCGAAGCGGTCCATCACCTCGCATTCGAGATACCCTGCGACATCGGCGAGGCGGAATCCGTCGATCTTCTCGCAGGGCTTTATGTCTAAACCTGAAATCTCGACCTTGTCCTCCTTGAGAGGGTGGTTCATGAGACGATCCACGATCCTGGCAAACCGCGCAGGGACGAAATTGATCGCGAACACTCCGGTGTGCCTGATGATTTCTGTCGCCCCGACATCCTTATCCAGAGCGATCGCATAGACGAAGGGCTCGGCCGACACCAGCATATGACTTGTGACCGGATGGATATCAGTAGCCTGTCTCGTGGCCGAACCGACAGCCATCTTTCCTTGGCAGGTCACCAGGACCGCCTGTCGCGGGCCGATGATGCTAAGGGCTAGGTTCCTGTCCATTGAGTATCACCGCAATCGCGAAGTAGATGAGATGCAGAATCGGTGGGATGAAGAACAGGTCGGGATAGAGCGGGAGGACGATAGCGGCCACGAGAACTGGTACTGACGTGGTGTATATACCGATCCGCAGCACCTGTCTAGGAGTCACCCTAAGCCTGCTTATCTTAGCCAAGAGCACGCCGAGGATGGTAAGGATAAGTATCTCCAGGAAGAGCTTGATGAGGAATACCATGAATCCCAAGAAAAGCAATGTAGGAGCCATGAGGACGAGCATGAGCCAAACCGCCGACAGGTATTCGTCCTTGTGGTCGGCGAGGTCGATATCCTGGCTCAACGGCAACCCTCCTGAGAGGAAGCCATATTTGAAATGCAATCCCTTTTTGTCGAAGGATAGTATCTCGTCTCCGTCCTCGCGCTCGGGATTGATGACGTCGATGACCACGGCCGGATCCTCAGCCGGAATAAGGATCGGATGTGACATGTTGATATCGAACGTGACGTGGAATGTATTGATGGCTTCCATCTCACCTTCCACCATGGAGAATCCATCAGCGAATTTCGGGATGGAGAAGAGGACGAGAATGAAGAATCCGACGATGGCCAGCGAGACGAAGAATGATGAAGCGTCACGGAAACTCCGACGCGATAGCTCCACATAGGCATCAGGATTGAAGGTCCGCGGAATGGTCTTGAAAAACTCAGATGTCTCTCCCATGGTCGGTCACGCTCTTTTTGGCCAAGACCACTAGGTCGTGGCGCTGCTTCACAATCTTCTCGGGCTTAAAAAACCTTTCTATTGCCGGGAGGAGTATCTCGGCCGTTCTTCCCCCTTTCGGGACCGTGATCACAGCGATATCAGAGCAGACCCTCGCAATCTCGGCGAGTCCCTTGTCGAGATCATCGAAGTTCTGGACGGCAGAGATGGAGATGACGAGGGGGAATTCCTCATCGCCGAAGGGGAGCTGTTCAGCCGGGCGATGGCTGAACACCGCTGAGTTGTCGGCGACACGGAGAGCAAACCGCTTCCTGGCCTGATCGAGCATGCCTACGGATGTGTCGACGCCGTGGTACGGTGTTCCCGGAAATAGCAGGCAACCGATGCCAGTACCGCAGCCCACATCAAGGATCGAAGATGGGGTGATTGGACCGTCGTCCATGAAAGAACCTTTAAGAAGGTCACGGATCACACCAAGTTTCTCTTGTTGCTCCTCTTCGTGGAGCCGGTCATAGCCAGGGGCGATGGCATCGTAATATCCATCAGCCCCATCCTGCTTATCATCTCTATCCGAACCGCCAGCCCCATCAGACGTATCATCCTCGGATCCACGTCTCAGCATCCTATCCCCCGCAGCTTTAGCGCACGGGTGATCCTCTTGAGCGCGAGGATGAACGCGGCCTTTCGCATGCCGATCTTCTTATAGCCCTGGATATCCAAGATCTCTGAGAACTCTGCTTCCATCTTCTGTTTGAGGCTATCGTTGATACGATGCAAGGGCCAATACTGCCCAGAACGGTTCTGCACCCACTCGAAATAGCTCACTGCGACGCCTCCAGAATTGGCCAAGATGTCCGGGACAACCATGATTCCGTTGGACTCGAGGATAGGATCTGCCTCCTTGGTCGTGGGTCCGTTGGCGAGCTCTATGATAAGCCGCGGACGGATCATATCGGCATTGTCTTCTGTGATCTGGTTCTCCATCGCAGCAGGCACGAGCACATCACAGGGCACCTGCAGGATATCCTGAGATGCAACTCCGGTCGCACCGGGAAAACCTATGACCGAACCGGTATTCTCTTTGTGCTTTGCCACGGCCGGGATATCCAAACCCTTCTGGTTGTAGATGCCGCCTTTGGAATCCGAGACCGCGACGACGGCGTAGCCTGCATCGTAGCAGAACAACGCCATGTTGTAGCCGGCATTGCCAAAACCCTGTATGGCGATGACCGGGCGCTCGATCTTCTTCTCCTCAAGCGCTTTCTCCATGATGAAGAACCCGCCGAGCGCTGTCGCCCGGTCCCTTCCGATCGAACCGCCGATCTCTACTGGCTTGCCGGTGATGACGCCGAAAGAATTGTGACCGACGATGGTGGAATACTCGTCCATCATCCACCCCATGATCTGCGGGGTGGTATACACATCAGGAGCAGGGATATCCCGGTCAGGACCGATGAAAGGTGCCAACGCCCTGATGTAACCCCGGCTCAGGCGTTCGAGCTCCCTCTCCGAAAGCATCTTAGGATCGACGGTGACGCCGCCTTTGGCACCTCCATAGGGGATGTTGATCACGGCGCATTTCATGGTCATCAAGAACGCGAGGGTCTTGACCTCATCGAGATCGACAGACGGGCAGAAACGGATACCGCCCTTTGTTGGACCGCGGATATCGTTGTGCTGCACTCGGTACCCTTCGAAGACCTTGAGAGAACCATCATCCAATCGGATCGGTATAGAAACAGAGATGGTGCGCATAGGGCGGGAAAGCACATCAAAATAGCAAGGTTTGAGTTCGAGGATATCGGCGACTTCCTTCAACTCTTCAAGAACGTCACTGAACTGTAAGGTCTTTTCAGGCATATGAACAGGTTTCATCTGTAGTTTTTATTGATTATATGCCTAGAGTATCATGTTTTTTAAGACGACAGAAAAACATAAAAAGGGAGAATACCAGAAACTCATTAGGTAACTGAAGGTAACCGCTATGAACACCAGGACATTGATAACGTGGGCATTTTTGCTCATCATATTCCTCGCAATCATACGGATAGGTATGTTCACGGCATCAGACGCCCGCGAGGAAGGGGATCTTGAAGCGGCGTCAGGCGCTGTCGTCCAGCCTCTGGCAGTCGACGATAGCAGTCCTGATGTCCTGGAGCTGGCATGGTTGATCCCTGATCTCGCCTTCGGGTTTGAAGGAGCTACACCAGTGATAACCAAAGAGAACATTCTGACAAGAGAGATTTAAGGCAAGAGACGTTCGAGAGGTGGATGGACGATGGTCAACGAACCGGAAAGCATGGATGATGTTTGCTATTTCACTAACAGGATAATTGGCGAAGGGCAGATAAAAGCGTGGGTCTCAAAAGGACTATGCCCTGCCTGTAAAAATGCCAAGATGGGAAAACCGGTCGATAAGAACGGATCGGTCAAGATCCGTGCGAAGGAATATGTATGTCCTGCCTGCGGCCACACAGAAGAGAAGACAGAATTCGAGGCAACGCTGACCGCCGAAGCGATCTATACCTGTCCTGAATGCGGAAAGGAAGGCAGCAGTAGCATCCCATTCAAACGGAAAAAGGTCGACGGCGCAGACGCGCTCCGTTTCGTTTGCGAACATTGCGAGACGATGCTCGACGTGACCAAAAAGCTCAAGGACAAGAAGAAAAAGAACAAGGACTAGCTCTCATGGGCTAACCCTTTCGTGCCTTCTGTGATCCGCGGATCATATACTCGAGACTGCCGTCCTTCTCTCTCAGGTAGAGCGCTACGCTGAGCTCTCCGGCCCTGTTGAGCATGAGGGAGAACAGAGGAAGCAGGAAAGTCTGCATGCTCTCCTTTATCGAAGCCCAGCCTCTCCAAGACCATTCAACCCCCTGTAATCTCTGCGCATCCCTGACCAGCATATATTCGCGCTGGATCTCAGGGAGGAAACGGAGGACAAGGTAGATCGAAAGGCTGAACTGGAAGGGCAATCGGAGCCGCATGAGGAGGCGCAGGAGCGAATAGAGGTCGGTGATGGTGACATACCAGCTCGTCAGTGCGAGCACAGCACCGATCCTGGCGAGGAAGCGGATGTACACCTCCGCATCAGGACGGAGGAAAATGGCCAGCAGGATCATCGGTATCGCCGCTATCACCAGCACAAGGATAAGCAAGCGAGCCGCACGCCTGATATCGACCAATGACAGGAGGAAAAAGGAGAATAGAGCCAACGCTAGGAGGATGGGAGGCCATGGTATCGCGAACACCGCGACCATCATGATGACCACGAAGGCCGTGCGCCACCCTATGCCGATCCGTCGAAAAATCGTCTTGTCTGCCTTGCTGTCGAACATCGTAATGTCCCTTTTTCCATGATGAGGACGCGATCGCAGGCCGCCACCACCTCTGGGTCATGGGTGGCGACAATGATGGCGCGATCACTGTCCTTGATATGATTGCACAGAGCTGTGCCGGTACGACCATCGATCCAAGTCGTGGGCTCATCGAGTATGGCTAACTCTGATTTATCGGCCAAAGCCGACGCGACCGAGAGAAGCTTCTGCTGACCCATGCTCAATGTCGCTGGATCCGTCTTCGACAACCGACGAGGCAGTGTCGTAGTGACCCCTAACCGATGCACGAACGCGATGGCCTTAGAATCCATACCCCTTTGAAGCCATACAGGTAATTGCGAAGAGAAGGAAAGCTTGAACTTCTTACAGAAGGCAAGAGCCAAGGCCATGAGCGTGCGAGTCTTTCCTGAACCGTTCCTGCCGATGACGGCCACTTTCTCTCCCCGGCTGATGGAAAAAGATAGTCGTCGCTCAGCCCCGCTGATATCGACGGGATGATCATCTACGGATCCGAGCAGGGAGGACAGGCGGTGGTATTGAGATGGAAAAGGATTTGGAAAGGGATCCGGATAAGGATCTGGAAAAGGATCAGAATCATGTCTTCTGGTTGATGTCATCATTTCATCGTCTCCGAGCATGATGACGCGATCGACGAATCCTTCGAAGCGGGGACGATGGTCGAACCAGACGATGGTCGTTCCCTGCTCTTTTGCCTTCTGCAGAGCCGCAAGGAAACCTTTGGCCTCGTAAGGATCGAGCAACTCGAGGGGTTCATCGAGGAGAAGCGTTGATGCGCCTCTACAGAGCGCCGCCGCAAGATTGACCTGCTGCTGTTCTCCGAGGGACAGCTCGGACACATTCCGATCGAGCAGGTGTCGCGCGAGGGCCGGACGTCTTCCTCCGAGCTCTTCATTGACCGTCGTGGCGAGGAATTGGGTCGAAGGATTCTGGAGCACGAGGCCGAAGTTCCCTTCGCCCATCGACATCTCTCCGGACAATTCCGCCTGGAGAAGATCAGGGATTATTCCTGCGAGGGCGAAGGCGAGCGTCGATTTCCCTGACCCGTTATGCCCAAGAATCCCGATGGCTTCACCAGGTCTGACAGAGAACGAGAGGTCCTTTATGATCGACCGGCGACCATAGGAGATGGACAAGGATTCTGTCAGGAGCGCGGAGCGAATCGTAATCCCCTCCGCAATGGGGTGAGAACAACAAGATACCAACCTCCGAATACCTCGATGATGCTCTGGACGAGGTTGGGAATGACTATCACATACCAGGGGAAGGCCTTGATCACTTCGGCGACAGGGAGCCCGACCCAGAGAGGCAGGGCGAACCAGTAATTGGCCACCAACATGATGATGGATCGTAACGTTACCCCTATCAGGAATCCGAGCCAGGGGAAAGATGAGGGGGAATTGGATGAGGCAGACCTCTTCCCGGATCCCTTTCCTTCAGATGACTTGCTGTGTAATTCCGCGTCCTTCGTAAGGACAGCAGACCTCGAAGGGATAGTCAGAGCGATAGGTATCATAAGCGACGCTGTGGCGAGAAATTTCATCGACGCGCCGAGCCATCCTTCGAATGAGATGAAGACTATCAGCAATGAGGTCACTGAAAGTGCCAGCAATCCGGCACGTCGTGATATAAGGAAGAGCGCGACGAACCAAGGGATTGCCACGAGGTCGATGCGCATACCCCACGCTGTCGGCCAGAAAGGCATGAGCTGCAGGAGCAATGCCATGGCAGACAGGGATGAAGCGATCGCGATGTCGTAGACATGCCGGGGAGATAATATGGGTTTAGATGCGGACATGATTGTGGTTAAGCGACCAACTACTTAAATACTTTACGGTACAATAAAATGAGTTATGCGACTCCGGCCGCGATGCAGAAAAAGGAAGATGGCTATCCGGCTTTCTCGAAAAGATCAGCGACGCGGTCCTGCCCCAACGCCACAATGAAAGGCGCGAGTTTCGGACCACGTTCCTTGGCTATCAGGACGCTGTAGGCCGCCTTGAAGAAATCCTTGGTCGGAAGGTCCAGCTCTTGACAGATGGAGAAGAATCCGTTATGGAGCTCTTCCTCAGTGATCGGGGCTTTGCGAAGCAATGCGGTCACCGCGAGCAGCGCGTTTTTCTCCGATTCGCCGATGCTCAATGCGGACGGGACGCTGTTTTGCACCTCGAACTTATAGTGGTCAGGGGCGGACTCAGTCACCCACTTCTTTGCGAACAAAAGACGATGATTGAGATATGCCCGTTGCTCTCCAGTCAGCTTCCCTGGCACCTGGTCGGTCGCCTGGAGCTTCTCGATGGCCCAGTCCACATCGCCAAGAGCGACCTGGATGACGACCGCCGCATTGGCGAAAGAAATCTGAGGAGGCAGGGCCGACGGGATCTCGCCGATATGGGAGAGTTCATAGATACGCGCATGTTTCTGTCGCTCATGTTTGTTCTCCAGTGTCTCTGCGCCGAAATAGATGCGTTCGGTACGGTCAAACCGCTCGAAGAGCAGGACAAGGTCGTTCTTGCCTACCGGATCGAAATCGATCACCGCATGCGGGCGGGTCGCGACCAGCAGATATCGGAGGATCTCTGCGGGCGCATAGTCCGGAGAGTCCGAGAAACTGATACCTGTGCCCTTCGACGTCGACATCTTCTTGCCGCCGATGTTGAAGAACTCATATCCTCTGCCAGACCTCTTGCGGGTCGAAGGATAAGGCGGAAGGAAATCGAACACCTCATCGGCGATGGCCACCGAGATGTCGCGCGATCCCCCTTTCGTGAAGTGGTCCTTCCCCGCGTACTCGCAGACGACACCGACGACAGGCCACTTCGCGGCCCATTCGACCTTCCAGGGGAGCTTGCCGCCGCCCTTGAAGGGGGAGCGGGTACCTTCATGGCCACAACCCCTGGCCCACTTGACCAGATTCTCCTCGCACCGATATACGATGGTCTCGGCATCAGGATCCCATGACACCGCACGGGTCGTGCCTATCTTGCCGCATTTCTCGCAGATCGGATTGAAGAACAGCTTGTCTGGTGCACTGCCGTAGAATCGTTCATAGATGGCCTTGATCTTGTCGTTATTGTCGAGCGCCTTCTTGATGGCCCAGTCGAAGTCGCCGTCGATATACCGCTGCCCCGTGCTCTCAAGCTCAGCGTCGATGCCGAAATCTGCGAACCTGTCGGTGACGTCCTTGAAATAGTAGTCGGCGTAGCTCTTGTAGCCTTCCACCGGTGAAGGGATCGCCATGAAAGGAAGACCAATATACTGCTCGAACTCTTTTGGGAGGTCGGAATTCATCTTGTCGAATGGATCGATATCATCGCTGCTGAGGACGAACCGTCCCTTGAGGCCGATCTTTCGAAGGGCCTTGGCGATGACATCATGGATGATCCAACCACGACCCGAACCGATATGGATCTTGCCAGAAGGGGTCTTCTCATCATAGACGATATACCCTTTGTCTTTGACGATCGCCTTCAGGGCTTCATCATGCTCGACCCGGTCGAGCACCTCTCGTGCGATCTGGTCAGCCCAATGGAGTCGCTCTCGATCCGTGTGGTCCTTAGGGTCCATGTCCTTGGATGATTGCCGCGGCGTTTATAAAATTTACCCATCAGTCCCCGAAGAGCCTGAAATCAATAGGAGTGAGGCGGAGATGAGGCAGAGACCGCTTCAGCGCCTTTTTTGCACACATAACCTTTTTATACCACATTGTCCCTCCTGCGCTTCCGGTCTGGATCTTCGGCATGCGCTCGGCTAATCCAAAGATATTTAAGGCGCGTTATCGCCGCCATGAAGAAGCGGAAAACATAGGGCATCCATAACAGGAGGCATCGGCATGGCAACAGAAAAAGAGAAGATCGTGATCGGCAAGACAGAATGGGTGACCATCACTGGCAAGGACGATAAGACGAAGATCATCGGTCGGATCGACACTGGAGCCACCAAGAGTTCCATCGACACCCGTCTTGCAGCCAAGCTCATTCTCGGACCAGTCAAGCGCACAAAGATCGTCAAGAGCGCACATGGCTCAAGTGTCCGGCCCATCGTGGAAGCCTCCATCAGCATCCGGGACCAAGACATCATAGGGGAATTCTCCCTCGCCGACCGGACCCATATGAAGTATAAGGTGCTCATCGGCCTCGACATCCTCGCCCACAATTTCCTCATAGACCCTTCAATCGAAGCGAAAAAACAAAAATGAAAGCTGCAGTCATATCACTCGGAAGCGTCTCGAGCCAGTGGACCCTGGCAGAGATGCGGAAACTGTTCGACGAAGTCGAAGAACTGAACCTCAAATTCATTGAGATTGTGCTAGGAGAACGCCAACCCACAGTCCTCTACCAAGGCAAACCCATCTCTAAATACGATTGTATCTACGCAAAAGGATCATTCCGTTATAACCAACTTCTCCGCGCGCTGACAACCTCTCTGTGTAAGGACGCGTATATGCCGGTGAAGGCCTCAGCATTCACGGTCGGCCATGACAAGCTGCTCACGCAACTCAAGCTCGAGTATCATCGCATCCCGACCCCTAAGACCTATCTGTCTGCCACAGTCGATGCCGCCAAGAAGATCCTCGAGAAAATCCATTATCCTATCGTCATGAAATTCCCCGAGGGCACGCAGGGCAAGGGCGTCATGTTCGCTGATTCATTATCCAGCGCGAATTCCCTTCTCGACGCGCTCGTCGCGATGCGCCAACCGTTCATCATCCAAGAATATATCGACACAGGTGGTGTAGACATCCGCGCGCTTGTCGTCGGCAACAAGGTCGTGGCCGCCATGAAACGGAAGGCCATACCCGGAGAGAAGCGCGCGAACATCCACGCTGGCGCTCTGGGAGAAGGCGTTGTGCTCGACACCAAGACCCAAAAACTTGCGGTGAGCACGGCCAAAGCCGTGGGCTGCGAAATCTGTGGAGTAGATATCCTTGAAGGAGTCAAAGGACCTATGGTCATCGAAGTCAACCTCTCCCCGGGACTCCAGGGAGTCACCAAGGCCACCGGCATCAATGTGGCCGGGAAGATCGCCAAATTCCTCTTCGAACAGACTAGGACCATCGTAGATTCGACCAATGCGGTCAAGGCCAAGGACATCGTACGCGATGCTGGAAATAATGGAGAGAAAGGGATGTCTGAGATCATCTCCAACCTGGATTTCCGTGCCGATCGAATCCTGTTGTCCGAGATGGTCAGCAAGGCCTCGAAGTTCTCTGAAGAGGATGAGGTCACCATCACTGCCTCAAAAGGTTCGATCGAGATCAAGAAATTCTCTCTCGAAGGCCTCAGCGACGATAATGGCAAGAGCACTGAATAGATTTTGAGCCTGTGGATCCATGAATCCAGAAATAAGCGATGATTGTTGTTCTACTGGACGCTTCTCTCATATGTGCGGACACTGTCGCATCCGCCGCCGACATCCTTGTCCTTCTCCGCGAGGGCATACAGTTTCTTGCCCCACGCAGTGCAATACTGTCCATTGAGGCAAGCGAGACAAAGATCCTCTTTTGGGCGTTGGATCGAACGTACGAGACCTGAGACTGATTGGAAGATGATCGATTCCGCACCGATATCGTCTGCCATCGCCTTGAGGACCTCGGGCTTCTGGGAGTCGCTCAAGAGGTCGTCGGAGAATTTCCTCGCGAACAGCTCGCTGACGGTGCTCATGTCGATGCCGTAGAAGCAGGGAGCCATGATGGGCGGGCATGAGACACGGATATGCACCTCTTTTGCTCTTCCGAATTCCTTGAGGAAACGGACTATGGACTTGGTGGTCGTCCCACGTACGATACTATCGTCGACGAGCATCACCTTCTTGCCTTCGACGATCTTCCTGATGACCGTGAACTTGTTACGGACCTTCTCGAGGCGGTCCTTGCTCTCGATGAATGTCCGACCGACGAAACGGTTGCGGATAAGACCTTCCATAGACGGGACGCCAAGAGCATAGGCGTATGCATCTCCGCAGGATTTGGCACTGTCCGGGACCGGCACGACAACATGGTCGTCCGTCATCTTCTCGGTCTCGATCTTGGCGAGCTCTTTGCCCAACTCCGTCCTGCTCATATAGACAGAACGGCCTTCGAGCTCAGATGCCACGTTGGCGAAATAGACCCATTCGAACATGCAATGGGCGAGCTTCTTGGGCTTTGCGAACTCGATGACGCGCGGCTTACCGCCGTCGATCTGGACGAGATGGCCTGGAGGGACGTCCTTGACGTCCGAAACCCCGAGATTGGTGAGCGCATTGCTCTCAGATGCCACCATGAAGACGCCCTCATGCTCGCCGTAACAGAGCGGACGGTTGCCTATGGGATCGCGCGCCACGATGATATGCCCATCGGCGTTGATGAACGCGATGCAGTAGGAACCATCGAGCTTCTCGGCGAGGTTAGAGAAGACGTCGGCCGGATCCGGGGGCCTTGCGGTCTTGCCCATCTCCCTTGCGATGTAATGCATCAGGATCTCGGTGTCGACCTTCTGGACCAGATGGTAGTCTGTTTTCTTGAGCAGATTGTCCCGAAGCTCGGAATAATTGGCGATATTGCCGTTGAAACCGAAAGCGAACCATTTCCATTTCCTGCCATGATGACGCTCGAATGGCTGGGCATAGCTTTGGGATTCCTTTCCGCAGGTCGCATACCGTACATGTCCTATGCCCTTGTCGCCAGAATATTTCTGATAGAGCTTCGCAGAAAGGAGCGGAAAGCTCGTCTTGAACACCTCATTTACCATGCCGAGATTTTTATACGTGTCGATGAGCTGTTCACGGTCAGGATTGTATGTGGTGATGCCTGCGGAGAGCTGCCCCCGGTTCTGCATATTGAGCAATAAACGATAGAGATAATGCACGACCTTTCCCTTATGAGGGGAGTCTGGTGCGATGAACACGGCTGCGATGCCGCATTCCTCATGGATGTCATCCTCCATAGCTAGGATGACCCTACGGGTGTATATAAAAGTTTCGCACTCAAAGACAACTGTTATACGGGCGAATCGTTCATTAAAAGGAGATAATATCATAAACTTTTTATAATCCCTACCTCGCATTGTTAACTTAGAGAATCATCAGATTGATCAACCGGATAAATCGGATCGCTTGATTGCTTGAATGGGGGGATACTATGACAAAGATACTTCTTGTGGGCGGTGGCGCTCGAGAGCATGTCATCGCTGAGACGTTGGCGAAGAGCTCGCGCAATCCACAGATATTCGCCTTCATGAACGCCAACAATCCAGGCATCGCCGGATTAGCTGAAAAGACGCTCATCGGCAAGCTCGATGACTTCGTCAAGCTCACCTCGTTCATCGACGAGACCAAACCGGATTTCGCGATAATCGGACCTGAAGGACCCCTCGCCTCAGGCATAGTCGATTTCTTGGAAGGGAAAGGGGTGGGTTCGGTCGGACCGAAGCAGGAATTAGCGAAGCTGGAGACCTCAAAATCATTCACTAGAGAACTGACCGAGAAATACGGCATCCCAGGACGGCCCGCATTCAATGTGTTCAAGACCGAAGCGGGCATCAAGGAATACATGGAGGCATTGGGGCAGACCGTGATCAAGCCTGACGGCCTGACCGGAGGAAAAGGCGTCCAGGTGCAGGGCGAGCATTTCCAGACCGTCGACGAAGGTCTGGAATACGCACGCGAGGTGCTCAAGGAACATGCCGCCGTGGTCGTAGAAGAGAAGCTCATCGGCGAGGAGTTCTCTGTGCAGAGCCTCTGCGACGGCAGGACAGTCGTCGATTGCCCGATCGCACAGGACCACAAAAGGGCCTTCGACGGAGACAAGGGCCCGAATACCGGAGGCATGGGATCATATAGCGACGCCGATCATTCGCTGCCTTTCCTCACCGCCGACGATGTCCGGCAGGCCCGTCGCATCACTGAGAAGATGGCCGAATCACTCTACCGGGAGACCGGCATGTATTACAAGGGCGTGCTGTATGGCGGTTTCATCGCGACCAAGGACGGAGTAAAGCTCATCGAATACAATGCACGCTTCGGCGATCCCGAGGCGCTCAACGTTCTGCCTCTGCTGATCACGGACCCTGTCGACGTCTTCAAGGCCATAGTGGACGGCACCCTCAAGGACATCGATGTCAAGTTCGCGAAGAAATCGACGGTGTGCAAATATGTCGTGCCCAAGGGCTATCCGACAGACCCGGTGAAGGGGGAGAAGATCTCCATCGGAGAGGTACCTGAAGGGGTCCGCACATATTTCGCTAATGTGGACAAGAAAGAGGACGGATTATACATGCTCGGGTCAAGGGCCGCCGCTTTCGTCGGTATCGGGGATTCATTGGCGGAAGCTGAGAAGAAAGCGCAGGCAGGCGTCGCGGCTGTGACCGGTAAGGTCGCATTCCGGACCGATATCGGGACGGATTCGCTCATCCAGAGACGCATCGACCATATGAAGGCATTGCGCGGATGAAATCGCAGCTCCGCAAGGATTATGACCAGAAACGTCTCGCCATCGATGAGAAATCGGTTCTCCAATGGAGCAAGACCATCATCGAAAAATTGAGCGGTCTGGCAGAATATCAGTCCGCAAACACAGTGCTATATTATGTGTCCAAACGGGGAGAAGTGTTCACGCACGACCTCATCCATAAGGCTTTCGGCAAGAAAAGGGTCGTGGTCCCAAAGGGCATCGAGCATCCGTTCGGTCTCGGACTGAACGAGATATCATCCTTCGACCAGCTTGCTCCTGGGAGATTCGGAATCCTGGAACCGTTAGGACCATGCAGAGTATCACCCGAAGAGATCGATCTCGTCGTGGTGCCAGGCATCGCATTCGATGAATGCCTGCATCGCTTGGGTCATGGACACGGATACTATGACCGGTTGTTGGCCCAGATCAGAGGAAAGAAAATCGGGCTGGCATTCGATTTCCAGGTCTTGGAGAGACTGCCGGCAGAAGAGCATGACGTCCGACTGGACATGATCATCACCGATAAGAGAATCTTGAACTTTGATGGAGAAATTGAATGAAAGACGCGATTGGAGGAAGAGAACATGTCATTCGTAGAGAAGACAGATCCTGAAGTGTACAAGGCGATCAAGAACGAGACCACTCGTCAGAATGAGGGATTAGAGATGATCCCTTCCGAGAATTTCGTGAGCAAGGCTGTGCTCGAAGCGCTCGGCTCAGTGTTCACCAACAAATATTCTGAAGGCTACTCCCACAAACGCTACTATGGGGGGAATGAGAACGTCGATGTCATCGAGGACCTGGCCATCGCGCGCGCCAAGAAGCTTTTCGGTGTGGAGCATGTCAATGTCCAACCCCTATCAGGGAGCCCGGCAAATTTCGCCGTCTATATGGCCACCTGCAAACCCGGCGACACCATCATGGGACTAAACCTGTCCGACGGCGGGCATATCACTCACGGGCTCAAAGTCAATGCTTCAGCCATCTTCTACAAGAGCGTCCCGTATCATGTGAAGCCGGACGGCTATTTTGACTTAGAAGGTTTCCGCAAGCTCGCGATCGAACATAAACCTAAGCTTATCTGGTGCGGCATCACCGCATATCCACGCCTAGTCCCTTTCGACGAGTTCGCTAAAGTGGCTGACGAGGTCGGCGCATACCTCGCCGCAGACATCGCGCATATATCGGGGCTCGTGGCCACAGGTGTGCATCCTGACCCTGTGCCCCATGTGCATATCGTGACCACGACGACCCATAAGACGCTTCGTGGACCCCGAGGCGGCATGATCATGGTGACGAAGAAGGGACTCGAGAAGGACCCTGATCTGGCGAAGAAGGTGGACAAAGCGATCTTCCCCGGTCTGCAGGGCGGCCCCCACGACCATCAGATAGCGGCGCTGGCCGTAACGCTCAAGGAGGCCATGGATCCATCCTTTATCGACTACTCCAAGCGGATCGTGGCGAACTGCAAGGCACTCGCCGCATCCATGATGGAGAGCGGGTTGAAGCTGGTCACCGACGGCACCGACAACCATATGGTGCTCCTCGACCTCACCCCCTCAGGTAAAGGGCGAGGCCTTTATGCGCAGGAGGCATTGGAGCTCGCCGGCATAACCGTCAACAAGAACACCATCCCCGCCGATCCAGCATCGCCGTTCTACCCGTCAGGAGTGCGCCTCGGCACACCTGCCTTGACGACGAGAGGCATGAAGGAGCCTGAGATGAAGGTGATCGGTGAGTGGATCGCCTCGGTGGTCAAGGAGATCGAAGGTTTCGAGATGCCGGATGACAAGGAGAAGAGGAAAGATGCCATATCGGACTTCCGCGAGAAAATCAAAGACAACAAAGAATTGCCCCGCATCAGGGAAGAGGTCAGGGTCCTGTGCAACAGGTTCCCCTTGTATGACTAGGTGACTTGGTGACCATATGACGATTATCATCGACGGCAACAAGGTGTCTGAAGGCATCAGGGAGCATATCAAGAAAGACATCGAGAAGCATAAGCTCAAACCAGTGCTTGCTGTCGTATTGGTCGGAGAGAATCCAGCATCAAAAGTGTATGTCAAGCTCAAGGAGAAGCGATGCGCCGAAGTAGGCATCGAGTCGCGCAAGATCCACCTGAACGAGGGGACGTCACAGCAAGAGCTGCACAAGGAGATCGACAGGCTCAACGCCGACGACGTGGTCAATGGGATATTGATGCAGCTGCCTCTACCACCCCAACTTGACGAGAACCTGGCCGTCGCACGAATCGATCCTGCCAAGGACGTAGACGGAATCACCCCTGTATCCATGGGGAAGCTGCTGAGGGGCGAAGACGGTTTCGTCTCCTGCACACCTCAGGGAGTCATGCTCCTGCTGGATGAGAGCGGCGTGGATCTACCCGGGAAGCATGCCGTGGTGATCGGAAGATCGAATATCGTGGGCAAACCGCAGGCCCTGCTCCTGTTGCAGCAGCATGCGACCGTCACCATCTGCCATTCGCGCACCCAGAATCTCAAAGAGATCACCAAGCAAGCGGACGTGCTCATCGCGGCAGTCGGCCAACCGGGTTTCGTCAAGGCTGACATGGTCAAGGACGGCGTCGTCGTCATCGATGTCGGTATCAATCGGGTGGGAGACAAACTCGTCGGCGACGTCGACTTTGAAGCGGTCAAAGACAAGGCTTCCGCGATCACGCCAGTGCCCGGCGGCGTCGGACCGTTGACTATCGCATGCTTGCTCAAGAACGCCATCAAGGCATATCGTTCGCAAAATCCGTGATCATCATGAACCAACGACAGATCGGCATCATCATCATCATCGTGGGCGTGCTAGCCGCCGCCAGCGTGTTAGTATTCAAGATACAAGACGACGCACTGGTCAATGCAGTGATCGTATCGCAGGGCGGATCCTGCTATCTGGATGACGGCACCTGTCTGCATAAGGATCGTCCGTTCTGGCCCTATATCCTTGGAGGAGCCGTGGCTGCCGGACTCGTGCTGCTAGGATTGTATCTGGCGTTGTTCGATCGCACCCAAGAGACCTTGGCCAAGCAACATGTCCAGGTCGCCACCGCGCTCAAAGAGGCCAAGCAGCGTGAGACAGGGAAAGAGAAATTCGAAGCGTTCCTATCAGGGTTCTCAGATGACGAGCGGTCAGTACTTGGAGCAGTCCATGAGCAGGACGGCATCACCCAGGCGACCCTCCGTTACCGGATCGGCATGTCCAAGACCGCGCTATCGATGGTCCTGAAGGAATTGGAGCTGAAGAACGCTGTTTCGCGCAAACCCAAAGGCAAGACCAACGAGGTCTTCCTGAGGCAGAAATTCTGAGGGAAATACACATTAAACGGTCCTGAACGATAATTCTTTGTTATTGAACGTTCCAGACTCCTTTTTCTGCCCCGAATGGATTATGTAAAGGCCCCTTCTTTCTGTTTTCAAGATGTTGGAGGTGTTCCATCCATGACGAAAACCACGATACAAGTCAAAGGCATGCATTGTCCCAGCTGCGAGATCCTCATAAAGGAGGCGGTCGAGGAGATCGACGGGGTCTCTCTCGCACATGTTGATGAGAAAGCCGGCACTGCAGCCATCGATTTCGATGAGACCAAGACCACGCTCGACCGGATCAAGGCAGCCATCAAGGAAGAAGGATATGAAGTGAAGTGATCCATCATGGAGACGACGATCTACTGCCCGGACATCGAGTGCGACTCCTGCGTCAAGCTCATCCAGAGACGGTTCAAAGGCCTCTCAGGCATCAACAATTTCGAAGTGAAGAAAGACAGGATGAATGTGGACTATGACAAGACCATCATCACTGAACAGAACATCATCTCTGCGATAAAGACGGCCGGGTTCCGTGCGTCGACCAATCCGTTCACACGCAAATCCGTCAAAGAACGCGTCCGTCATCTCAAGGAGAATCCCCAACATTATCGACTGGAACTTCAGGCCATGCAATACGCGCTCGTAAGCTTCCTTGTGCTCACCGCGATCGAGGCAGTCGCATATCTCGGTTTCCTCAACGGTATACCCGGATTTCTCGCCAGGTATGGTTGGTGGCTGTTTTATCTAAATGTGACGGTCGCGACTGTCGGAGCGGCCATGTGGCATGTGGCATCCTATAAGGCTGAAATGACCTGCATGGTAGGGATGATGATCGGCATGACCATAGGGATGCAGGCAGGCATGATGCTCGGCGCTGTGGTCGGTGCGACCAACGGCTTTTTCGTCGGCTCCATGGCCGGCATGCTTGTGGGTGTCATCGTCGGACTCATCACCGGAAGATGTTGCGGTGTGATGGGACTCATGGAAGGCATGATGGCCGGCCTCATGGGCGGCACCATGGGACCGATGATATCGGTGATGATGTACAGCGACCATCTGCTTGTCTTCATGCCGTTCTATATCATCATCAACGTCCTCATCCTCGCCGGGCTGGTCTACATGATGCTCGAAGAGGTGGGAGAAGGAGAGCAGGTCACCCGCACTCCTGCAGACATCACGACCTTCCTCGCCGCTTGTGTCTTCGTCACCGGTGTGATGGTCGCCATCATGGTCTACGGACCAAAATCGCCTTTCTTGGCATAGTGGAGGTAAGAAAAATGAACATGAAATCCATATCCCTCGCCGGCGCCGCCTTGGTGCTCGTGGCGATAGTGGCCCTTTCTGTGAACAACATGGTGAGCGGACAAGACGCGACCGTCGACGACAACATTGTCGCCGACCAACCGGAAGGCATACAGGAAGCGACATTACGATTCCTCGATTATGAATACATCATGGAGCCGACCACGCTTCAGCAGGGCGTCCCTGCCAAAATCACCGTCGATCTCGATACCGTCTACGGATGCATGCGCGATGTCGTCATCCCAGCGTTCGGTGTCAGGCAATACGTTTCTGCCGGCGACAATGTCATCACGTTCACGCCTGACAAGTCCGGTACGTTCGATATCGTCTGCTCCATGAACATGGGACGCGGCACATTCTCCGTCTCAGGAGATGGCAGCGGTAACGCGACGACGTCAGTGCCTGTGCAAGCGAGCGGATCGACAAGCGGGTCTTCCAGCACCAGCTGCGGCATCGATCCCTCAGGAGCGGGATGCGCAGAGGCGGATAAAGAGGCTGTCCAACAGAAGCCGGCCAATATCGGCAGTGGAAGCTGCGGAGGCGGATCCGGGGGATGCGGTTGCGGCGCCAGATAACATTCATCAAATCAGATATAGTTTTATCAATAAAGGGAAGATACCAAGGAAGTGAAGACCAATGAAGAAAGCTGTGCTGAATATCAGCGGTATGCATTGCGCTAGCTGCGCGACACTCATCGATCGATCATTGAAGAAGACCGAGGGCGTGTCCAATGCCAACGTCAATTACTCGACACATAAGGCAGTGGTCGAATATGACGAGAACGCAGTCAGTCCTGAGACGCTGATCGGAGCGGTGAAGAAGCGAGGCTACGGCGCATCAATGAGCGGCAAAGACGATTTCAAGAAGCAGCAACGCGAGCAGAAGCGGGAGATACGGGGTCTGAAATACAATTTCTACCTTTCGCTGATCTTCACAGTGCCGGCCTTCATCATCGGCATGGTCTTCATGTGGCTCGATATCATGCTCCCTTACCAGGATTACATCCTTTGGGCGCTGGCGACCCCGGTACAGTTCTACATCGGTTGGCCGTTCTATGTCGGCACCTGGAACGCATTGAAGAACAAGACCGCGAACATGGATACGCTGATCGCGGTCGGCACCAGCGCAGCATATTTCTTCAGCGTGTATGCAGTGCTCTTCGCTTCCGGGCTAGGACAGTATTTCGAGACGTCCGCGATGCTCATCACCCTGGTCATCCTCGGTAAGTATCTGGAAGCTGTGGCCAAGGGGAAGACCTCTGACGCTATCAAGAGCCTCATGAAGCTCTCCCCCAAGCAGGCCCATGTCATCAGGGATGGCAAGGAACATACCATTCCGGCGGAACAGGTGGTCGAAGGGGACATCATCATCATCAAACCTGGTGAAGGTCTTCCGGTCGACGGCATCGTAGTCTCTGGCTCGTCGGCCATAGATGAGAGCATGATCACAGGCGAAAGCATCCCTATCGAGAAAACAGAAGGGGATAATGTCTTTGGAGCGACGATCAACAAGCACGGATCATTCAGGATGCGAGCGACGAAGATCGGCCAAGACACCATGCTGTCCCAGATCATCCGGATGGTCGATGAAGCTCAGGGTCGGAAAGCGCCGATACAACGGTTCGCCGACACCATCGCGTCCTATTTCGTGCCCATCGTCATCATCATCGCAGGATTGACATTCGCGACTTGGTATTGGCTGTTCTCTATGGGACTGTCCTTCGCGGTCATCACCGCGGTCGCGGTGCTTGTCATCGCATGCCCTTGCTCGCTCGGTCTGGCAACCCCTACCGCCATCATGGTCGGCACCGGGAAAGGCGCGAAAAAAGGCATCCTCATCAAAGGCGGAGACGCACTCGAGACTGCCCATAAGATCAAACACATCATCCTCGACAAGACCGGTACCATCACGAAAGGCACGCCGGAGGCGACCGATGTCCTCCCCCGCAAAGGTTATCCGACCGATACATTGCTCGGCCTCGCAGCGTCTGTGGAAGCACAGTCTGAACATCCGCTGGCAGACGCCATAGTAGCCAAGGCCAAGGAAGAACATATCAAGCTACGCTCGGTGACCGGCTTCTCTGCGACACCAGGTAAAGGCGTGTCCGGTAAAGTGGGCAAGCACATCATCCATGTGGTGTCCCCAAGACATGCCTCAGTGACCGAGACCACCAAGAAGACGATTTCAGAACTTGAGAGCCAAGGCAAGACAGTCGTGGTCGTACTCGAAGGGAAGACGGTCGCGGGCATCATCGCGATTGCCGACACCATCAAAGAGACATCACGGGCCGCGATCAATCGGCTGCAACAGATGAAGATCGTCGTCTACATGATATCAGGCGACAACAAACGGACCGCACAAGCCATCGCCAAGCAAGTGGGCATCAACCACGTCTTCGCCGAGGTTCTGCCAGAACACAAGGCAGACTATGTCAAGAAACTGCAGAAGCACGGCAAGGTCGCCATGGTAGGGGACGGCATCAATGATGCGCCCGCATTGGCGCAGGCCGATATCGGCATCGCGATGGGCTCTGGTACCGACGTGGCAATGGAGAGCGGAAATATCGTGCTGCTGAAGGACGATCTCCTTGATGTCCCTCGAGCGATCAGATTGAGCAGGCTGACCATGAGGAAGATCCGCCAGAACATGTTCTGGGCGTTGTTCTACAATGTCCTTGGGATACCGATAGCTGCGGGAGTATTGTACCCCCTCACCGGTTGGCTGCTGTCACCCATCATCGCAGGCGCTGCGATGGCAGCGAGCAGTGTGAGCGTTGTGACGAACTCATTACTACTACGGAAGAAACCGATATGAAAATAAATTCGAGATTATCGGATGATAAGATAGGAAAATAACAAAAACCTATCACTCGGAGCTATCCTCGGCCTAAAGGCCGATGTATTACGCCCCTCGTATCGACAGACAGGTTTTTGGAACACGAAAGTCACAGACTTTCGAGAATTGAAAATCTCGTCCTGAATGACGGGGTATCAAACCCACGAAAATCTCATGACGAGATTTTCAATAATAAATATTAAGAATTTTCCTGGGCACGTAACACACCGACCCACCGTTCACTAAGTCGACAGGTGGAATCTGATTTTATGGTATGTTCCAGATGCTGGTTCCTTTGATACTTCCTTCAATTGCCTATTAAAAGTAGAAGAGTTCAAATCCAATGTATTGATGTTGCCAATGTTTTCATAATTGATTTCTTTTTCTTCATATAATCTGTTTGCAAGATATCCTATCTCAGGAGATTGATTATTGATATGAAGAATTGCTGCTGCTGAAGCAAGAGCCAGTATCGTAGTGATGTCCCTTCGTTTTTTAGTTTCATAGAATTGTTCATGTTCATATCTGGTTATCACCGATGCAAAGACATCTCCAGCGCCAGTTTTGTTTTTACCTCCGTCGTTTTTGAATACATCAACTCTATATACGTCTCCATTATAGTCCACACCAATACTCCCGTAATCTCCTAGAGTCAAGTAAATTCGTTGTTTAACATCCTTTTGTTCTTCTCGAATTTTTTTTAATGCAATCAACAGGTCTGAATACGTAAGTTCAATCTCTACTTTTGTGAATACATCTTTGTCCTTTTCGTCTCTGAAGGCGTATTTAATTAAATCGATGGGACTGAAAATAGGTATGAAACCAGTAGGAATCGCATCAGCAGAAATTTTCTCGTATGACATTTTCATTTTAGGGGTTATACAGATTATTCCGCTGAATTCTCCCCGACTATGTCTCTTTTCATTATAATAATTTATTGCAGAACTAGTCAAGTCAGGCGAATGTGAACTACGGCGGGTCTCGCTTCTCTCGACCGCGCCGCGTCGTGTGCTCAGCCTGAGTAGCTGACCAACGTTTGCTGTTGTTTTTCTTCTCGTTCTTGCCAGTGTTTTTTCTGTCCTTCTTTGATGTAGCGCTTGGTA
>JBDRHG010000022.1:0-105921 GCA_043817075.1 archaeon
TCCGCAGGATTTCTGCAAGCCTTCTTGGGTGAGGGGGCTTGAGCGCAGATGCGCGAGACCCCCTTCTTTTCCCAAGGCTTTTGGTAAAAGGCTTCCACAGTCCTGTATTCTACCGTTAAACTACTACCGCCAACGTTTTCGTCCAACGGTTTCGCCCGTTGACACAAGGAAACCAACAGGTTTCCTGTGCAAGAAATCCACAGAGGATTTCTCTGCAACGAAGTGAGTTGGACTACGTCCAACCCCACAAATGTGGTTAAGATGACTGGAAGTCTGAAGGGACCAAGAACCATTTAAAAAGGTTATCGTCTCGGACGCAGACCGACCAAGACATATGGCAGCATGAAGGCTGCGACGAAGACCAATGTGATGAAGAAGGGTTCCTGCTGGATGTCGATATTGATGAGTGCGGCGAAGCGGTTCGCCACAGAGACGGTCACGAAGAGATCTATGATAGAGATGGCTGGCAGGAAGACACCGGCGAAGAAATGATGCTTCTTCTCCAGATGCTCGATGTCACGGATGAGATGGTTGAATATCATGCCGAAGACAAGGCCGAGCGATCCCACGACGACGATGACGAAAATGCCGCGCACCGCGAGCAGTATCGGGATCAGGATGATGGCCACGACGAGATTGCACAGGGTCATGACGAGAAGGGTCATCCAATAGAGGATGCGGCTTGCCTGGCGGCGAAAAGTCAGATAATCTTGGGTCTTCATCCTGCGATGCACTTGGCAAAGCGGTTAGATAAAGGTTTCGGTGGAAGGGCCGTGTTGATAATCAACAAAGAAGGAAAATCAGCTTCTGATGATATCTGCTGCAGCAGACTTGAATGCGAGCGCCGCAGGACTCATCGGATGAGTGTGGGTGACCGGGTGGCGCAAACGGTGGCTCCGCCGTACAGCATCGTCGTCGGGGATCATGGCGATGACGGGAAGGTCGAGCAGCGATGCGACATTCTCTTTTGATAGCTCGACATCATCGAAACGAACGCGATTCAGCAATACACCCGCGATCGGGACACCCAAGTGATCGCACAATGTCTTGACGCGTAAGGCGCCTGAGACCGCAGGTAGATCAGGTGTGGTCATGAGCAGAGCGTTGCCCGCCGCAAGCAATGCATGCGAAACATCGGGACCGAGTCCTGGAGATGCGTCGACGATGACCAATTCGGACCGTTCTCTGAGTGATTCGACGATGGAAGAAAGATTCTCCAGAGAGACGGGAGCATCATGATCGACCGCCAGTCCCGCCGGGAGCACACGCATCCCGCTCGGGTGGAGATAGATCGCCTCATGCGGCTGTTTCTTTCCGGCCAACAAGTCATGCAAGGTGGCTCCGAGCCGCGGGCTACCGAGATGGACGCCGACATTGGGCGCATGCAAGGCAGCGTCGACGACGACGGCAGAGGTCCCGACCTGTACCGCCGACACGGCGAGGTTGAGGGCTGCAGTGGTCTTGCCGACCCCTCCCTTCCCTGACACGATAGCAAACGATCGGTTCATTCGGTGTATTTCTCCTTGAAATATTGGAGGATATCCTTGGACTTGATGAAGTACTCCTCAATCTTGTCGATGGTGATCTCATGGATCTCTCCGTTGTCCATCGCGCAGGTCATGGTCACGTGCCTGCGGAACTCGCTCTTGCGCGTGAAGTCAGCCCGGTCGAGCCGACGCAGGAGCAGGTAGAAATTGGTCATATCGACGATGATCTCGTCCTCGCTGTATATCCGTTTGATCTCTTCTGTGCGGAGTTTAGGCGAAGGAGGGATGTCGAAGATCTTGGCATCCTCTTTGGCTTTCTCGAGAAGACCTTCCATGACGTCATCGAATGTGTCGATGAGGCGCTCGATGATGCTCTTGAAGACGTCGCATGTGCGTGTGTATTTGAGACTGACATACATCAGATGGTCAGCGCGTTTGAACTCTTCCATCGCGTTTTCGTAGTACTCTCTCATTCCGTGTCACCATGTGCTGCATCGCTGTGGCGAGGTCGAATGCGGTGACGAGCATGACTTTCAGCTCGTCTTCCGTCAACGCCTTGATATCGTAGTCGTCGTCGCAGATGACGAATGTCTTCTTGCGGGAAAACTCGACCGGCGCTTTTCGGTGCCGTTCGATGACCTCGTGGAGTCTCTGGGCAAGTTTCGCGTACGAATCCGGGAAGCCGTAACGGCGAATGCTTCTCGCCGCAAAGAGCTGTATCTTACTTTCAGGATTGGACGGGTAAGGAGGGATGCGCTTGTAAAGGCGCTCCCACGAAAGAATCGCATCGATGGACGCGCTCACCGACTTATACAGGTTCTCTGCGACCGCAAGCAGAATCTTGGGGTCCCGTACGAGCTTATAAGTCTGGGTGAGCATGTGATCGGCGATCTTCAGATGCTTGCCTGCCGCGAGCCGCGCGGCCTCATACTCCTCCATTTGCCTAATTAGTGTGGGATAGAAGTATAAAAAGGTTTGGTGCTATTCCTGATCGGACAGCGCCATGATGGCCGCGGCGAGGTCGAAGCCGTTCTCTTCGATGGCCTTCCTGGCTATCTCTTCGTCGGCGCCAGTCTGCGCCATGACGGTCTTGACGTCTTCGTCGGAGATCTCAGGATCGCTGGACAGGGAACGCTCATGCTCTTCGCCTGAGACCTGATAGGTCTCCTGACCCATCATGTTGACCTTGGCGACCGCAGGATTCGTGATGACGATCTCTTTCTCAGGTGTGCGGATGATGACCTCAGTAGCGTCGATATCCTGCTGCTGGATGCCCATCTTCTTCATCATCTGGGCCGCTTTCCTGCTATTGAGTCCAGGTATCATGGTTCTAGAATCCGAGCAGTCTCGTCGAATACATGGAGAGAACGATCATGATGACGATGACGATCGCGCAGAGCGCGAGGACATGACCGGGCTTTATCTCAATCTTTGACCGGTACTCATCGAAGTAGCGGACGAGGCCGCCGATGCCTGAAGGCATCTGTATCTTGTCGCGTGGCATAGGCCGGGGGAAGGAGGAACGGTTTAAAAAGGTTGCTGTTGCCTATCTATTGGGGGACCAGGTCATGAACGGATCCTTCACGACGTCATAGAATCCAGTATCGAGAAATCCCCTGTTTAGCAAGAATGTGTGGGCCTTTTTTCCAAACGCGAAACCTTCGATGAGGCAGGTATCAGGACGCTGTTGAAGATACTCTATAAGCGCAGTGCCTATACCCATATCATGGACGAACGAGTCCATCATGCCGACATGGATGTGATTCCCCTCGCCATTAAAAGCCTGATAATCCTGCAATTCGCACAAGTCTTTAGGATTGACAATTGTTCCTGTTCCCTTGAATAGGCCGCCATATGTTGAGGTGGAGACATCAAGAGTGGTTTGATCAATGAATAGGATATAGCCAGCCGGATCGTCTATCGAGCGGCCGATTGTGGCAAGATCAATAAATTGACTGTTTGAGAAGCCAACGAGAATCATTTCAAGCTTCTCACGGTCTATCTCCAGGTTCGCAGGAGGTGTGTGGAGCAGTCTCTCTAGTGCCTTGATCATTCGTTTTCCATCAGGGCTCGGGGCGCGTGCTTCGTAGATTTTCTGCATCCTCGGCAGATAAGGAAGAAGTATTTAAAGGTTTTACCATTATCTAGTGGTTACTTTTCGAAACATTTATATAGTTCACTCCCCAGAATTGAGAGCATGACAGATAGAGGTGATTTGGGGAGTATTGTACTCGGTCGCGACGGGAGATTGTTGATTGAAGATGGTGCAGAGGCAGACCTCCGGCCACCGCTTGAGCTTGTTGAGCACCACATGGGCGAACACACCGAGCAGATACACGCAAGGTACGAACAGTCCATCGCGGCAACTCCAGATTACGCTGGGATTGAAGCACAGATCGAGCAGATACTCACGCAGAATGCCGGACGCGATATCAGTCAGCCCATGACATCATACTTGAACGAGATGGAAGCAATCGGCGAGAAAAACCTTCAGATCATCCTCAAATACATGGCAGACATCGGCAGTCCCGAGCGACTCATCCGTAAGCACCAACAGATCGATGTGCATGCGAACTCATTCAGACTCGAGCTGAGCGAGGATGAGCACCTCGCACTCGCGCTCATCACCCATGTCACCGATGACAATCCATATGCGGTGGTGCAGCAATATCACACCGCTAAAGAAAATCAGCAGATACCCACCCACGTTCAGCAACTCACCACGTTCCTCCAAGATTACCGCAATAGCATATCCGAAAACAACGTGAGATCACAGGTGTAATGCATGCCTCCAACTCCAGCAGCAGCCATGCCAGGCGGCCAACAGATGCAGATGGACCCTGCCATGATGGAGCAGATGATGAAAGCGCAGAACCCACAGGCAGCGGAAGCGGTTGAAGAGGCTAAGCCAGATAAGAAAGTTTACACAGGAAAATCATTTCTCAAGGACGTCGCTATCGGTGCAGGCACCGGCATGCTGCTTGAAGGTATCGTCAACACGTTTGCACCCGGTGCTGGCACATTGACCAGATTGGCCTTGCCCGTAGTGTATGGTCTGGCGAAGACCGCAACGCGTAAGGGATATGGCGCATCACCTTCAGAGACCTACGCCCCGACGCTGTTGGAGACAGGCGGTTATGCCGCAGGCGCATTGGCCGGCAGCCAGGCCACGTATGCGAGCAACACGCTCTCCAACTTCCTGCGACCGTTCCAGGACACGGTGGTGGACATGATGCGGTACTACCTATAATTCTAGAAAAGAAAGATGCAGGGCGGGTGTAGGCCGCCTTCTGTCCGGCCCGAACGCACTCCGAAAGGGAATACGCGATGGCCGCTCTGGACATTCAACTAAGCGCTGGATAAGCCAGCTTGCACCCGCCGGGGTCTTGCCGTTCCACCCGCTCCGCCAGCAGCGTCTGGGGCTTTGTCAGGGTCGTCGCCGACCCATCATCCCCCGTCATCCTCATTTCCGGCGGCGGTGCCGTTTCGGTGCCGTAGCCACCCCTGTCCAGGGTCCTGCTCGCGCAGGCGGCGTATCGATGGTGGGCGGACCTTCCTGGGTGCCTTGCATTGCAGCAAGGTTCCCATCGTCCATCCCCGCCCTGCAAGAGGGCTAGAACCGATATCCATTTATAAACCTAACGGAAGGTATAGAGGAGACTACTGTTTCTGTTTGGAGAAGACGAACAACCACATCGCCTGTTGGCCCTGCCATACTTCCCGCTCGTTGTCGATCGAGAGCTTGTACTCCTCGGCATACTCCCGGACGATGCCGGGCGCATTAGTGAGCACGGCGAGACCGCCTTTTGGCTTGAGGATGAAATCGCATTGGTAGAAGAATTCTTTGAAGATCTTATTCGTCGTGGACTCTTTTACGTTCCGTGAGGCCAAAGGCAGGAAGGTGGCGACGGCGTCGATGCTCTTCTCCTCCAGTTTGGTGTCGAGCCATTCGACTTCCGAGCGGGAGAACTCGATTTCCTTGTTGACACCGGCGATCTTCGCGTTCTTTCTCGCACAAGAGACATTGTGAAGAAGCTCATCGAATGCCTTGATCGTCGCTCTGGTATCGACGGTCTTGGTGTTGAGCTTGTCTATGATAGTCTTGGCATAGGCGAATCCTTCGAAAGATTCGCAGGGATACTCTTTCTTCTCGAAGTGACGCGGACTCATCTTCTTGGAGAGGAGGGTGGCCTCGATAGCGACGACACCGTCGGCGCAGTAGGGATCGAGGAACATGCCTTTGCCGCTGAAACCCGAGAGGCGAAGGAGCGCATAGCCGACCGTGCCTTTCAACGACGCCTTCGACGTGAAGATCTTGTAGTGACGGACAGCGAGCTCACCCGAAAGGTCGATGCCGACCGCTATCGATTGGTCGATGATCCGGACAAAGACGAGCGCATCGGGCGTTTCCATGTCGGCCTTGAGACCGTATTTGTCGATGATGGTGCCGCCCACCGCTCTATTCACTTCGTCGGATGCATAGCCGTGGTCACCGCTACGGTCGGTCGCGACTTTGAAGGTCTTCTGATTGGAGAAGAGAGAGGATTCCTTGATGCCATCCTTCTTGACCGCGGCCGCGATCTCGTCCGGAGATGTCGCTGTTCCCTGCCAACCAGAGGCGAGCACCCGGGAGATCGATTGCGCGCGATGGATGATGGCGATGACGGTGGAGATGTCGGACTCGAAGGCGACGCAGCCGATGGATTCTTCACATGATTTTGCGCCGAGCTCCTCGAGCTCTTTTCTGGCGACATCCTCGATGCCCCGATGGGTGAGTGCGATGAATTGCATGGGAAGAAGGAGTGAGAGATGGTATTAATAGGTATGGTTACTGACTGATACTCTCGTCAGGCTCGTCCTCATGGATGACCTTTGCGACCGCCACGACCTGCTGCCCAGGGATGAGACGCATGACGCGGACGCCGAGCGTGTTCCTCCCGATCTTGGAGATAGAGCGAACCGGCACACGGATCATGATGCCGGATGACGAGATCATCATGATCTCATCCTCATCGTCTACCGATCGGATGGAGACGACCTTGCCATTGCGTTCGCTCGTCTTGATGTTGATCACGCCGAGACCGCCGCGCTTGATGCGGCGATAATCATCCATAGGCGTGCGCTTGCCGTAGCCATTCTGGGTCACCGTGAGGATGGAGAACTTCCCGTCAGGGATGACCATGCCGATGACTTCGTCATTGCGTAGACGCATGCCGATGACACCGCGGGCGGTGCGGCCCATGGCGCGCGCATCCTTCTCATGGAAGCGGACGCACATGCCGTTCTTGGACGCCAGCATGACTTCTTGGTCGCCGTCCGTGATCGCTGCTCGGATGAGACGGTCGTCTTCATCGAGGATGATGGCCTTGATGCCGCCACGGCGGGGCCTGGAGTACGCGGAAAGCAGCGTCTTCTTGACCACGCCGTTCTTGGTCACAAGGATGAGATAATGATCGTTGTTGAATTCTTTCACCGGAAGCACCGCGGTGATCGAGTCCCCTTTGCCGAGCTCGACGAGGTTGACCAACGGCTTGCCTTTGGCAGTCCTGCTGCCTTCAGGGATCTGGTAGACCTTGAGCCAATGCACGGTCCCGGTCTCCGTGAAACAGAGCAAATAGGAATGCGTGTTGGCCACGAAGAGCATGTCGACGATGTCCTCCTCTCTCGTCTGGGTGCCGATGATGCCTCTGCCACCGCGGTTCTGCTGGCGGTAGACATCGAGCGATTGTCGTTTGGCATAACCCTTCCTTGTGATCGTGACGATCTGGTTCTCTTCCTCGATCAGGTCCTCGATGAGGATGTCCTCCACCGGCTCCTCCGAGATCGCGGTGCGCCTATCATCACCGAAAGTCTCGACCAGATAGGCTATCTCCTCCTTGATGACCTCGCGGATGTTCATCTCTGATGAGAGGATCTCCTTGAGCCTGGCGATCTCGCGCATCAATGATGCATGGTCTTCTTTGATCTTGTCCTGTTCAAGCGAGGTCAGGCGAGAGAGACGCATGTCCAGGATGGCCTGCGCCTGTTTTTCGGAAATCTCTAAGAGTGTGATGAGTCCTTGCTTCGCTGACGCTGTGTCGCGTGACTTCTTGATGAGCTCGATGACCCTGTCGATCTTGGCCATCGCCTTGAGAAGACCTTCGAGGATGTGCGCTTTATCTTCAGCTTTCCTGAGTTCGAACTCCGTCCTCTTCCGGACGACTTCGATGCGATGGATGATGAAATGGTGGAGCATTTCGCGCAGAGGACAGAGCTTGGGCTCGCCGTTGACCAATGCGAGCATGTTGATGCCGAAGGTCGTATTGAGACGGGTATGCTTCGCCAATTGATTGAGCACGACCTCGCTGTTCGTGTCACGGTTGAGCTCGATGACGACACGGATGCCTTCTCGGTCGGACTCGTCCCTGATGTCGTGGATGCCGTCGATCTTCTTGTCCTTGACGAGGTCGGCCATCTGCTCGATGAGCAATGCCTTGTTGACCATGTAAGGGACTTCGTCGATGATGATGACATCACGTTCCTTGATGCGGTCGATGTGCGTCTTGGACTTGACCAGTACCTTTCCCTTTCCGGTGAGGTAGGCGCGATGCAGCCCTTCCATGTTGGCGACCGTGCCGCCGGTGGGGAAGTCAGGTCCCTTGACATATTGCATGAGATCCAGGCTTGTCGCTTCGGGATTGTCAAGGAGATGGATGGTGGCGTCACAGGTCTCGCGCAGGTTATGCGGCGGGATATTGGTCGCCATGCCGACAGCGATGCCGGACGAACCATTGATCAGGAGATTAGGGACCTTGCTCGGGAGAACAGAAGGTTCCTTGAGGGAGTCGTCAAAATTCGCCACGAAATCGACGGTCTCTTTGTCGAGGTCCTGGAGACTCTCTTCAGCGAGCTTTCTCAGACGGGCCTCGGTGTAACGCATCGCGGCCGCATTGTCGCCGTCGATGGAACCGAAGTTGCCGTGGCCATCGACCAGAGGATACCGCAAAGAGAAATCCTGTGCCATGCGCACAAGAGAATCATAGACAGCGGAGTCGCCATGCGGATGATACTTACCCAGTACCTCACCGACGATCCTCGCACACTTCTTGTGGGGTTTGTTCGAGGCGATGCCGAGGTCCTGCATGGCATAGAGGATGCGACGGTGGACGGGCTTGAGGCCGTCGCGGACATCAGGCAAAGCGCGCCCGACGATGACCGACATTGCGTAGTCCATGTATGATTGCTTCATCTCGTCTTCGATGTCCTTGAGTTCGATGTTCTCTCCTGGCCCATCCTTCTCGTCGCCTTCGACCGGAATCGGTTCTTTTTCTGCAGTAGTCTTGGAAGGGACTGGTGAAACTGTCTTGGCGGGATCGACCGGAGAAATATCTTCATCATCGGTTGTCTCGGCAGGAGCAGGATCGTCCTCATCGGCAGCATCAACAGGAGCAGGATCGTCTGGCTCTTTGACTTCGGCGGGGGCTTTTGCTACCGCTTCTTCAGGCTCTTTCTGAACCACTTTCGGCTGTTCCTCCGGTTCCTCGTGGAGGGCTGCGGCCCGGTCTTCGGGCGCATCTCCAGAAGGAGCAAGGGGTTGTCGCTTCATTTCGTCCTGTCTCTGCTCGTCGTCCATTTTGTCGTCGATAAAACGAGCGAATAATCGCAAAGAAAGGGATGGTTGGGGGTATATAAGTGTTATTGTTTGAGACTCGAATTTACGAAAGAATAAATACTTCTGGACATTATCACTCACTAAATGGGTACTAAATCCCCGTCAAAAAAAAATAAGGACAGAAATTCTACAGTTTATTCTCGATCAATTAGAATGAAAGGATCCCATTCGGAATGGATGAATTTATTGTTTTCTCTCGGATTTGCGGGGTTATTCATCATTAGTTGTTATTTCTTCAAATTGTTCACAATCTTATTCAACGAATCCCTCCAAATTATTACTCCAAGTCACATCTATTTAGCGTATAGCTATATTGTGAAAGTCTCATTAATCACTATCGCATTTGCTCTGGCATTTTTTTGTATTAATAAGAAAAGCAGGCTTAGAAAATATGTACTACTGATAATAATCGCCACCCCAACAGTTCTTGCGCACTCCTTGCCTACAGGGCTAAGTGTATCAATTTTCCTTTTAATTGTGATAAGTTTATATCCGCCATTTTTTATTTCACTTCACCAAGACAAGAAAGAATGGCATATAGCCTCTCTGATTTTTATTTGTTCAGTCATCCTACTACTGGGTGTGATATTCACCAATAACCAATTAGGCGACATTAGACTGGAAGCAAAAGTGAATACGTGCAATTATCCTTTACAGAGGTTTAATCCAACAACAACTTTAATTTGCAAAGATGAATTTGGGGACATTAAACAAGGATACTTGATTAAATGTCACACCGAGCCAGAACTAATTTTTCATAGTGTTAACATCAGTTATACACTAATTGATGACGACATAGCTCCACACAAATTCATTAAATCCATTAATCAAACGTTATTTAGTTTTCTTCCACCAGATGCCCTCAAAGGAATATCATTTAAAGCGTATGTATATGATTCTGATTCAAATAACAGTATATGCATATCCACCGGTAAAAATATTGAGCTACTTGAAAAAGAAGAACTATCACAGCGAAAAAAGAATTATTTCATACACATCTCAACACTGCTGGGAGTAGTTTTGTTTTCCGTTCCCTACCTCATTCTGAACTTCAGGAAGCTTTTAAAAAAGGATTCAGAAGAAAAAACGGATCCTGAGCAAGATTCAAAATAGACCATCACTTCAACTTCATCCGCACCCTAAAGAGGGTTTTTATAGATGTGATGTTTCATGCACGATATCACAATCGAGGTGAACAATCATGAACAAGACAATGATCATCAGCATCATGGTGTTGGCCGCCCTTCTGGCGGGCTGCGCAGAGATACAGGACATTGAAAAAAACGTTGAAGGCGACTCCTGCATCGGCGAAGAGAAGAGCGCCACCATCTGCACGCTCGAGTACGCGCCGGTGTGCGGAGACGACGGTAAGACATACGCCAACCGTTGCAGCGCATGCGCCAGCGGTGAAGTCGAAGCTCATGCCCCGGGCGAGTGTCCCCACACGAAGGACGCAGCGAATACCTGCAGCGATGAGGAGAAGGCCAATAAGGCATGCACAAGAGAGTTCCGCCCGGTGTGTGGAGACGACGGACAGACCTATGCCAATCCTTGCGTCGCGTGCTCGAGCGGAGCGGTGAACAGTTATGTCGAAGGCGAATGCCCCAAACCCATTGGCGGCGAACGTGACGAGCACGGTTGCCTCAGACCTGCAGGCTATTCATGGAACGAAGAGATCAGCGCATGCATCAGGGAATGGGAGCTCGATGAGGACCAGCGGAAGGCCGCCAAGATCGTGGTCGCGCCGATGAGCTTTAGACCGATCACCGTTGTCAGTGTGGACACCGCCCGATGCCCGGGCTGCTTCACCGTCCACATCCAAGGTGCGCAAGATTACCAGGCGTCCGTCACATTAGAAGACTGGAAGATCGTCAGCGCGCACACCTGCACAGATGAGGAGAAGGAGAACATGGTGTGCACCATGGACTATACCCCTGTGTGCGGCGATGATGGCAAGACCTATGGCAATGCCTGTATGGGCTGCGCGAGCGGCAAGATCGATTCGCATACTCCGGGCGAGTGCGCGGCAGCGCAGACCTGCGGCGGCATGACTCTCGAACAGGCATTGGCCATCGGAGCTGAGAGCGAATGCGTGGATGAAGGCGCGTTGATCGAAGATGACGCGGTGTGCAACGACGTGACCGGCACCTGGTGGATCGGGACCGATATCGAGAAGTCTGGCTGCAGTCCTGCATGCGTGGTCAATGTGGAGACCGACGATGCCGAGATCAATTGGCGGTGCACCGGCCTGCTCACACCTTGAAAGTAGTAACTCTTAATAATGAGAGTTCATTTTCTTTTCTTTTATGGTAGACGATGACCTGATATCCGGTGCAGAGAACCTGCTTGAAGGTTTGGGTGCGCTCCTCGAAGGAGCAGGCATGCCCAAAGGCCAGCAAGGGAGAGACACTGCAATCAAGGATATTGAATTCAAGATCGCAAGAGGTCCTGAGGTCATCGCGGCTGTGAAGAGACAGGCATTCGACTTCAGCGAATACCAAGAGCTCAACCTCTTCTCTCCTGAAGGATACTTCGAGAAACGGGTCGACTATAAGGATCGCATGTTGTTGCTACCTCATCTGCTGGCCCCGCATTTCGGAAAGTCCATGGGTGAACTTCTTTTCGCGACTTATGTGAGCGATTCATATATCTATCCTCGTGACCTGATCTTCCTCTCATTAAGCGCCGGCAGCGGAGACCTGGATCTTGATCTGATCGGGCATGTCACCAGAGAAGACTTTGCCGATCCCGATTATCCAGGGTATGGGGCGAAGATGAGAGACCAGGCCAAGTTCTTGATCACAGACAGACCAGAGACCGCTCTTGCGAGGCTGGCCGATCAACTCAAACCCCACCTCAAGAACGAGAAGTTGAACGACCGCATCTCCATCACGAAACTCAACCCATCTGCTTTCAGACTAGACAAAAGCCCCATGGGCCTGGTGTACGCAAACGATCTCGTCGCGAACATGGCGACCGAACCCATCATCTCCTGGAAAGATCAACTCTATTGCGTGAAGCTGATGCCGCACATCCATTATCAACAGAATGATACGGGAGAGGACATCAAGACAATCTCCAAGCATATGAGCATCTCGGGATTGGTGACGAAGAAGCGTGCGAGGAAAATGATAACCGACGGGAACGCAAACCATCTAGGCGCGTACCCCATCCTCATCCCGCTTGAAGAAGATGCGGCGCTCAATGATAAAATCGACAGATATGGGGATATCCAGAACATCGACTCTGAAGACTACGGGGGAATCTATCCGATCCATATGGGATTGGACGGCATGTTCTCAAGTGTCCGCGATTCATTCGAGAAGGGTTCAATCATCCTCATCAACGCGAAATCCGCAGGAAAAGGGGCCCAGAACTGGAACAATGCGATCAACCAATACAAATCTCACTATTTCGGTCGCGATGACATCGATTTCCGGGTGGCACCAGAGCAGATCATCAACACAGCGAGGAACCATTCGATCAAACATGAGCATACGTTGAATCTCCAAGAGTATCTTATGAGTACGCTACCACAGATGCAGAGGTGGGACCAGAAGGACTTCGATCGTTTCTTCTCGCTGTCTTCTAACCATAGGCTGCCCGGTGATCAACTCATGGTAGCCGGAGTACAGTACGCCACCATGATGCTCATGGCCAAAACATACGACATCCAATGCTTCTCATTCAGCTGATCAGCTGAACCATACATTTTATATAGTGTATTCTCCAGGATTGAGGGTATGCGCGTCATCGCTGCCCTCGTCCTGCTCGTTTTTCTCGTGGCATGCGGCCAGGAGAACATCAACGGCAATGCCATAGACACCTTGCTCTCCGAAGGCCAGGCAAGAGCGATCGCGACGCAGTCCGAATGCACCAAGACCTACCCGTTGAGGGAGGATGTTGAAGGCATCCACGATCCCACCGGGCGGACGTGGAGGTATCAGATCCATCTCGATCGCGACGATTGCGATCCGTCCTGCCTGGTCGATGAAGTGAGCAGGAATGCGGAATTGCAGTGGAATTGCGAAGGCATCCAACCCGACGAGACGCCGGAGGAGGCCGTCCTGGCCATCACCGAGAACTACCTCATCGCCATGGACGCATTCCATGACCATGACGGACGCAGCATCCAAATCAACGTGCCGGTCGTCGGAGACTGCCAGGGCTGTTATGAGGTGGAAGCCACCTATGTGATCGACTCCCCTAATGCCGATGATCGGGAAGACCGCATCACCATGTTGCTGACCATCGACAACTGGGATGTCGTGGAGGCAAAGACCAGTCAAGGCACCATCACCATGACCAAGGAAGAGGCCAAGGGCATCGCGGAGAACACCGTATGCGCCGACCTCGGACCGGTGACCCTGGACGGATTCTACAATGACGACGAAAGATCATGGTGGCTGGATATCGACTTCTCAAAACCCGGCTGCAGACCGGCATGCATCGTGAGCGAAGGGAATCGCACCGGAGCGGTAAATTGGCGATGCACAGGAGCGATACCAACGGTGCCAGAGAAGATGTGCATGGAGATGAAATTGTCGCGGGCGATCCGCATCGGATTGCGGAGCGAGTGCACGAGCATCGGCCCGCTGACCGAGCTGCATGCATGCAATGAGCAGACCGGGACGTGGTGGATAGACATCGACGCGGAAGCGCCAGGATGCGACCCTGGATGCGCAGTGGATATCGAGACCGCTTCGGCTTCGATCGCCTGGGACTGCGATTGATCACCTCATCCGCTTGACGATATGTGCGCGCACGCCGAAAGACTTGCCGCAGTACACACAGGACTTCCGTTTGCCGGTGAGAATCTGAGAATAGGTATGGTATTGCATCTGTTTGCCGCAATGCGGGCACATGAGAAGGAAACGCAGGGCGACCTTGATCATGATGACTCCTTCTTATCCTCTTCGGACTCTTCTTCCGGAGCGGTGTCATCAGCGGGCTCTTGCCCGCCATCATCATCGACTTTTTCCTTCGGTCCTTCGTCGGCGTCATCGGCAGGTTCAGTGTCGCCGTCGTCAGCAAGCGCGCGCGTCACATCATCTTTATCCAGGGATTCATTGACCCGGTCGAGATCGATGGAGAAAGGATCGTCACCGATAGGCTCTTGCGGTAGAGCCGGCTCCTCAGGTTCGGAAACGGCTTGGGTTTCCTGAGGCTCGGCAGCGGGTTCCTCTATAGGTTCCTCACGGGAGGGTTCTGGATGGATCGCCTCGACTACAGCTTCCGGCGCAGCCTCTGCCAGGACTTCCCCATCCTGCTCTTCAGAAGGCTCTTCGTCGACCACTTCCAATTCGCCGAGCCGCTCGACCGTCTCCTCTTCTCCGGCGGGTCTCTCCTCACCGTCGGCCGTCTCGAACACCGCGAGATCGCCGAGCTTCTCCTGGCTCTGTCCGGACTCCTTGATACGGCCGAAGACCTCGCGGATGCCGCGGTCGCCCTCCACTTCGAAATACGTGAAGAACTTGTCGGCCAACTTGATCATCATGCTTCGGCCATGCTTCTGACGGCTGATGAAGCCGAGCTCCTCGAGCTCCTTGATATGATCGTATGCCTTATTGGTACGGATCTTGATGACCAGGCTCTGGATCACCGGGTTCTTCCAGGCGATGACCGCCAAGGTCTCCATGACGCTCCTGGAGAGCTCGGTGTCGGCCACGATCTTTCGCACCAGTGGCAGGTAGCGGTCGCGCACGTGAAGTTTCCATTTGGTGCCGTCATCGAGGATGCCCAGCGAAGACTCCGTCTCATGATAGCGCTTCTGCAATGCCCGCAGCGCGGTGCGTAGAATCTTGTAGTCCCTCTCGCCGACCAGCTTGGAGATCGCCTCGAGCTCTATCCATTTGCCTACTGAGAACAAAACCGCCTCACACATATGCGAGAGGTCGTCAACCGGTTCCGGCGAGCTCATACTGATCACCTTCTTTTTTGATGTGGCCTTCCTGGACCATGGTCTCCAGGATCTCCCCGAGATTCTTGAGGTCGATGCCGGTGATGGTGGAGATGTCCTTCTCTTCCTTCTTCCCGATGGAGATGGAGAGCATGACACTGTTACGTAACATGTTTGAGAGATTGGATCGTAATATCAGATTCTCTTTCTTCGTGGTCTTGACCTCGGCATCGAGCGTGAAGAGCTTTGCCTGCAGGTCATTGAGCATGCTAGCGAGCGCAGAGGCAGTGTAGCGGATCGTCTCGGGCTCCATTATCTCTATGGACGAAGGCATGTACTCGAAACAGAACGCGATGAGCGCATTGGGGGTCTTGACCCACATCTCGATCTCGACGAAAGTGGAGAACATGCCGCCATCCACCTTCTTGGGCTGGGCCATGACAGTCTTCTTGACCGCGAACACGTCATTCTTCTTGACCTCCACGATGTATTTCTTGAGGGTTTCCTGAATGAAGTCCTTGGGCTTACCCACCATCTCGACGATGACTCTGACGAACATCTCGTTTTTCTCGATGCGCTCGCCGTCTGTGAGCCCCTGCTTTTCTGCTTTCGCCATGTCCTCAGATGGATGATGGGGGTTATAAATAGTTTTGGGTGGGCGGGAAGAGAATCGACGCCAGCGCCACGAACGCGCAAGCGGCCATGAAGAACACCGGCGCGAGATGGGTGGCCTTCTCAGACGACGACCAATAGACGGCACGCCAGCCATGCATCGAGAGAGGGAATGCAGGCGCGTCGGCGGCCACGAGGAAGGCCGCGGCGATCAGTATGCTTGTGGCCAGTACGATGGCGGCCGCATATTTTCCATCCATGGTGAGGCAGAGATGCGATGGTAGAAAAATGTCGGCATCAAGATACCGGAATGGATGCGAGCGGACCGGATAGCATCATCTCAGAGAAAGGATCCTGCGGCGATCACTCGAACACAAAGCCGCATTTCCTGCAGAAGCGCTCCCCTTTCTCGTAGCCGAGGTCTGTGCTACCACAATCCGGGCATTTCTGCACCGGCTCCTCGTCCTCGAGTCCCTGGAGGCTCTTTGCGTCACCCATATCAACATCCACTGCATCAGGGATTTATAAAGATTATTGAAAAAAAAGATCAAGAAACCTTATATCTGAGCAATCCTGCCATCCCGCCGAGGCCGTCGAGCTTCTTTCCGGCATCGCTGGCCGAAGATACGATGAGGATACGGCCCTTGGAGCGGTCGATGGTTCGCATCGCGTCCTCGACATCCTGACCTGTCCCGCCCTCGCGCTGCTTCTGGATGAAGGCATCAGTGACCAGCAACAGATCGACCGCACCCATGGCGGCCGCAGCGATCGTGGCGGCCTTGCCGTATGCCACGGCCTCGTCCTTGCCTATCCTGGCCAGCAATTCCTCGACGGATTTTGCCTCCTTGGCCGTACGGTCGTCGGCCAGCGCCGCCTTGGTCTCGTCGCGGGTCAGCACCTCGTCGATGGCATTCTTCGTCACGGATCCGCATGTCGCCTTGACCACCTTCTTCTTGAGCACGGCGTCCTTGATGAGCGCGATGACGCTCTCAGAGAAGAAGGCCGGGCTTGCCACGATGACGACGTCGGGATTGAGCCGGGCATCGTAGTCGGCCAGCGATCTCGCCAGCTCTCCGTAGAAGTCGCCCTTCTCTGAACGGTCGTCATCCTTCTTGGCCACATTCCCTGAGAGATGGGCGAGCACCCGGTAGCCGCTGCGCTCGGTCTTGGCCAGATAGGCCTCCTCGCGGTCATGGACCAGGATGAGGATGCCTGGCGCGCCTTTCTGGGATTCCTCGAGGCGCTCGAGATGGAAAGAGAGCCATTCGGGCTTGATGACGGTGATCCTGTCGGCGGGTTCGACGAGCAGGCTCTGGTGGCTTCCCGAAGGAGCGTCGTCGGTGCCTTCCTGCATGACGCCGCCGATGCGCAAGGAGCCTAGGGTGGGTTCGTATTCTACGCGCTCGACGGCGATCCTGGCGGTGAATGTCTTCCTCGTCACGCGCGTCTTCTCCTCGGCCTCACCCAGCTTGACCTTGCGCTCGGCCTTCCCCACCACTATATCATCTACCTCGATCAACTGCGACAGGTACCAGAGGTCGTCCTGCTGCTCAGGTGAGAGCGAGACGGTGCCATGCTTGAGGTCTTTCTTGAGGATGCGCATGACTGGGAGACAAGAAGAAGGATTATAAAAAGGTTAGCGAGGTCAGCGGACGTATGCGGACTGGAGAGCGTGCTCGGCTAGGGGTTGCCGGCCATGGGCAGTCCCTGTCTCCTGATAGATCTCCTCTTCCTCGAACTGGAAGGCCTCGCTCTCCAATTTTCGCAGGGCTTTCTTCATGTCGAGTTCCTCGCCTCTCATCGATGTGAATATCAGGGTGATGGCAGTCTCGATCCCGACGTTGATACGGAAGAGATTGGCCGTTTTCCCTTTGGGATCCTGATCCGCGTCCTTGGCCTCATTGCTTTTGATGATCTGGGACACCTGGGCGAAGAGGTCGCAGCCCTTGATGATACGTCCGATGCCTTCGGCCTGATGCTTGAGCACGGCTCTGTACTTCGTATCGATGTCAATAGCCGCTCGTTCTCGCCCTTCGGCCAGTACCGACAACTGGAGTTCGCTCTTCTGCGTGGCAGCTTGTTCCTTGACCTCTTGAAGCGAGGTGATATCAGCGGCCTGCGCTCCGAGTTTAGAAGATATCTTCTGCAGTTTGTCTGCAGCCTTGATGCTCCTCTTGAAATCCCGGTTCTGGGTCTTCATGCGACGGACAATCTTGATGATCCGGCTCTTGAATGCGCCCAGGGCATAGGTCTGGTACTTGATCTTCGCTCCGGTCTCCTGCGCCATCGTACGAAGCTCGCCAACCCTATTGACGCAGACGACAAGGTGTTCATCATTGAACAGAGTGCCAGGACTGAAATTCTCGTTGAGATCGGCGGTGAGACGTCCGTTCGTGTTCTGCACCGCTTCCAGGAATTTCTCTTTCTGCGCCCAGTACTTGTCGAGCTGGATGGCCAGACGTCGGGACATATCGATCTCTTTGAGCAACTCATGAGAGAAACTTCGGGTACGACCCATGGCCTTCTCCAAAGAGTGGGCCCAACGTTTGGCGCGCAGTTTCTTCCCCCAATTCCTCTTCTCAGCTCCGTATGGACTGCGATCGTTGACCCTGTGGCCACCCCCACCAGAGCCGAACTGGGAATAGAGCTTGATGAAGATGATTATGAAAATGATGAGGCCACCGGCCATCAGGATCGAATTCATGTTGAAATTCATCTCGAAACCCAGTATGTTAGCCATCACGTCTTCCCAGCATATCAGGATATAAATAGTTATTGATGGACCGAGCATTGTTTAAAAACAAAAGAAATAAATACCATGAGTCCGAGAAGATATGCTTATGAGACGGAAACGCGGACAACAGAATAGCGGAGGCTCCGCTGCAGCGCTTGTCGCGGTGGTCGGTCTCATCATCGTTCTGTACATCATATTTCTGCCTCCAGACGAACGTGTCGCTCTGCTTGAGGGCACCGATTCCGACGACGATGACGATACCAATGGAGATTCGACTGAGATAGAGAAGAACCTGACCCTGCTCCTCGAGATGCCTGGTAGGCTGGATTTCCTGGAGTCACATGATTATGACCATCCATTGCCACCGGTATACCTGTACCGCTCTTCCGATTCGGAGCAGCTCAAACAGGTGGGCTCGCTGCAAGTCAGGAATGGCGCTTTCCAGAAGGCATTCCCGCATTTCGAGTTCTCTGTGTCCAAGCCCGAGATGACGAGCAATGTGCTTATCGCGTTCTCCGCTCCGAAGAACGACGGGACGCTGACCATCACGCTCAATGGCCGCACAATCTTCTCCGAAGACATCGAATCGGCAAATCCGGTCACCATCCCTATAGATAACCAATACCTGCAACGTTCCAACATCCTGGCCTTCGAGCTGTCCGGAGTCGGATGGAATTTCTGGCGTACCAATGAGTACGTGCTGTCCGACATCCACATAGTGGGCCATGTCGAGGACGTGTCCCGGCAGAAGAGCATCAACATCTTCCAGGTAAAAGGGGTCGAGTACAACAACATGGAGGATGCGAGACTGGTCTTCAACCCCGAATGCCAACCGGCCGAAGTCGGCGTGCTCGAGGTGCGCCTCAACAACCAGATCGTGTATTCGGCCATCCCTGATTGCGGTTCGACCAATCCTGTCGACATGTCGCCACACGTCTTCGTCGAGGGCGAGAACACATTGGCGTTCAAGACCGAGCGCGGCAATTACCTCATCGACAATATCGAGATACGGACCGAATTGTCGGAGGAGGACTACCCTTCATACTACTTCGATGTCAACGATTCCCTGTATCGTGAAATCCGCGCAGGAATCATCGACGCCAGAGTGCGGATGGACTTCTTCGACGACCGCGACCTCAAGCAAGGACGCATCTTCGTCAATGACAGGATATCAGGGTTCTCGACTCGGGACAAGAATTTCACCAAGAGCATCAGCGCATTGATCGAGTCCGGCAACAACGGCATCAAGATCGAGCCGGACAGGACCCTCCTCGACATCAGAAAGTTGAAGGTTTTCGTCGAGGAGAGAGATTAGAGTTTCTGTATCCAATAACGTGTTGCGATGGAACAGTCATTTATTTGCCATATGGTAAATAAATGATATCTCTCGCCGCATAGCCTGTCGACGGAAACTTTTATATAGTAACAGTCAGTATAGAAAATCGTATATTAGTCTATAGGCTAACACACATCAAAAGAGGGTGATAGAGACGGGATTTTTCGGAGGATCGAACGCCGACCATCAGATAGAGATAAACTTCCATGGTATGGCTGAGAACGAGAAGATATCAGAGCTTGCGGGTATCATCACCCATATGATGACGGAGTTCTCAAATAATCAGGATAGAGAAACTGCTCTGACCGACTCCTATCTTAAAGAGAATACAGGCTTCAAGCAACTCATTCTAAAAGCCATCGAGAAACTCGACGACAGCAAACAAGAAGCCACTGAATCGAATACACGCACCGCCGTGCTCACTACTCTCCTCTCCAACGAGATGGGCCTGCTCAAGAATGCTTTCGACCGGCAAGTGGAGGAACGCGCATCCGCGATCGAAAAAGAGACCGAATACCGACAGGTCGTCGAGGACTCATTGAGTGAGGACCACGATGAGAACCAGGACATCCTCAGAGCGCTTAAGAAAGGAGACGAAGCAAGCATACTCGAAAAGAAAAAAGCCACCGCCTTCATGAAAACCATCATGAAGAAAATAAAAAACAAATCAGTCATGGGTGGGGACGATTACCAAAAGATGCAGGATCAGATTATCCAGACCATCATAGACATCGATGCTGACAAGGAGGAGACCTGGAAAAGACAGACAGAAAGCAAGACCATCGCAGAGCTCGAGAAGGACCTCGTGTCGGCTCGCTACTGGGCAAAGCTGCACCATCAATACGACAAACTACAAGGCCAAGAGAAGTTGGATTTCTTCGGCGGAAGCAGCGAAGTAGCTGAAGCAAGATTGGCCTTCTCAAACAATTTCAAGAAGCGGATACAGGGCCGGGTCGGCGGCGGAGTCGAGGGTGTGGGCATCGACACAAAAGATTTCATGAAGTTCATCGCGGAGGCAGACAAGAATTCTCAGCAGCAGGAGCATGAGATGCATGATGATGCGCTTCAGGATGAGAAACTGGAACTCGATGCCGCCGAGAAGACAGATAACGCCGCAGATACCGCTGAAGACACCGCCGAACTCAACCTCGAGACTGAGAAAGATGCAGCCGATGCTGAAAATGATGAGAGTGAAATAGACGAACACACAGCCGAGCTCAACGAAGAAGCGGCAAAAAAGAACCTCGATGCTGCAGGAAGGAAGACCCAGACGAACATAAAAATCGAGAGAATGAAGGATGCAGGTCTGTTCAAGCAGACCCCTCAACGCGTCTCGGCAGGATCCCAGCAGAAGACGAAGGCAGGCATCCTCCCTCAAGGGTATGACTGGTTCATCGTCGCCGTAGTCCTCATGTTCTTGTTCGATTTCCTTGTCACCCAATTCAATACAAGCAATAAGCTCCTCCAGATATTCCACTCAGTCTTCTTCCTTTTGCTCTGGGCCAAGATCGCCAAGGACGATGGCGGCACCAGCACCGCAGGCTGGATAATGGGTTCGGTCATGCTCGCGGTCGTGGTGTTCTCAGGCAACAATATCGCCGCCTGGATCATGTTCTGGTCAGTCACCGTAGTGCTGCTATTCCTGTTCAAGGAACCGGATCTCCAACTGCTCCTGGTATTCTCCGCAATCCTGGCCATAGACATATTCGGCCTCATCCTCATAGAACAATTCCTCACTCTCCCGCTCTCGGATCTTTTCGGGAGCAATGCCTTCTCATTCTTCATCTCCCTCCTCACCAATCCGGCCATCTTCTACATACCATGGCTCGTCGTCATCTTCACCTGCAATCCCCGAGCAAGCTCGTTCTATTCGAAGTTTGCGCTTGTCGGATACGTGATCGTGGTGATGATGGGCGTCGGTTTCGCTTCGGACGCCTTCTTCGCAGGCGGAGACAATTTCAATGCAGAGAAACGCGAACAAGCCGAACAGTTCTGGGAGAACGTCGAGATATCCGCAGCCACGCTGTTCCCAGATCCCGGACGCAGCATCCAATGCACAGTCTTGGCGGCGAAACAAACGTTAGCCTTCACCAAACCGAGCGCATTCTCGGCAGATGGAGGCGGCTCAACCGAAAATCAATGGACCTATGAAAAATGCATGAGGGGCATGCCAGAAACACCGCCTCCGGCGGACAATCCAGAGGCGCATGTGGTGGTCAGCGGTGAATCCACATGGTATTGGAATCCGGAGTTGAACATATGGCAGGAGAACACAGGATTCCAACAGCAACGCGTCGAGGCGAGTAGGTTCAAGGACGCGACACCGTTCTCCATCGAGTTCAGCCGGGAGCGCGCGACCATAGACACAGACACGAACGTCGATGACATGGTCACCTATGAGACCACGATCGAATGGGAAGCCCCGAGGATGGATTGGGAAGCGCCTCGTCGTGTCGACGCACGGGTGCAATGCGACCTCGTCGCAGGAAAAGAGGGGAAAAGCGTGAAACCTAGCGGCTACTACGGATTCGGCGACAGGGAGATAGACATGCCCGAAGTGCCTAACAGCAACACGGGTGTGACGATCGTCACGTTGGAAGACATCCCTCTCGAAGTCACCGATGAGACCGTGAGAGGGACCATCAACCTCGAATGCACGTTCGCTGAGCGGCAGTTGACCGGCAACACGAACGATAATATCCTCTCCATGAAGACCACCATCCCAGGCAAGTTCCGGGCCATCCATAATCTCCTCTTCACCACAGACGCCGTCCTCAACAATATAAAATCTGAGGCCGGACGCAGACCCATAGGAGGCGACAACAAGGCCAAGGACACCTTCGACTGGTACTTGAAAGGGTATAAAGTGGTCTTCGACGGGGCCGACAAGCTGTCAGGCAAGGACGGGGCCTTCCCCGACAACATCAAGAGGGGCTATTACCTGCCGAGCGGCGCCCAGTTCGTGCTCGACATCATCAATCCCGACTACGATCCCATCGTCGGCCTCGGCAAGAGCGGAGGGAGCGTGACCCTCCATCTCGGCCTTCAGGACATCGATGAAACACTGTTCTCCGGCGCAGACATCACCGATATCGTCATCACCACATTCGCGGTCAAGGTCCCAGTGCAGATGTATCCTGATGAAACCGCCTGCAAGAGATTCTTGTGTGAATCCGAGGAGATGAACGCGGACAATAGAGGCACAGGATACAAGCTGTGCAGGTACCAGGATCCTGATCAGATCAACTACAAAGAATTGCTGGCCGACGAACGCGGTTTCTCCTGCAAGATGAACATCCCGGGAAGCCAGGTCGCATCCTTCCTCAAGAACCCGCTCCCCGGAGCCCTGATCATGGAACAGAAAAAATTCGAATTGCTGGTGGAGGCAGATGTCGAGATGACGAAGAAGGTCTCAGTGGCGAAGGCGACAGACGCCCATCTCTACCGTGGCACGATCGGCATCCCGGTGGTCGGATTGGAAGCAGAGGACATCGACAAGATGCAGACCATCACCTTCAAGAGCACAGGGACAGTGCCACGGGACATCTACCAAAAAGACGCCATCGCCGTTTTCCCGGGATATCTGGAGAAAATCGGATGCGACGAAGACATCGGCAATTTCATCGTGATCAGATCCAATCCTGATCCCAAGACCGGCCGGGTGCTCCAGGCGACCTACGGCAACCTGGAAAAATTCACTCCGGAGCTGATGGAGCTCCTCGAAAAGAAGCCTGAGGAACCACAGACAGGAGCGACGACGCCAGTGACGACTGAGGAGAAATCACGAAAGGTGGAGATAAAAGACAAAGAGATACTGGGCAAGGTCGGAAAAAGCAAACAATGCTTCACCGACCGCGACTGCGTCTATTATCGGACGCAAGAGAAGATTCCTGCCTGTTTCGATGAATGCAACGGTACATGCAAGGAATGGGTGAAGAACGGAGTACCCACAGCCATCAAAGATTCGCTCATAGAATCCGAATGCGAACCGAACCGCTGCGGCGTCCCGAGGCAGCTGCAAGCCGCCAAATTGCACTTCGAGCTCCACGAAGAGCAGATGACCGCCGACAACCGTCCTACGCTCGTATCGCTCGATCCGCGCTGGACGCTGAAGCAAGCGCTCAGGGAACAGACCGACCAGACCCCGACAGGTACCTAACATGAGAACAAAAGCACTCCTCATCCTCGCCTTCGTCCTTCTGGTCGCTACGACCGGCTGCGACAAGATCACGTTCCAGACCCACAAAGACGGTGGTGGCGATGGAGCCCTGACACAGGACGAGCTCTGCGACAGCAACGAAGGGATGGACTTCTCCTTCGAGAAGAGCCAACCGCCAGGTGAGGTCGACACCGGCGACTCCATCTATATCTCCTTCTCGCTGGCGAACAAGGGATGCTCGGACACAGAAGGGGCGCTTCTCCAGATGACGGGCCTCGACACCGAAAAGATCGTGCTCACCCAATACTATTTCGATAACATCAACATGAAGGGTAAATCACAGACCAATCCCTGGGGTGATATCCTCACCCTATCGACCGACGGCATCATCATCGGAGCGGACCCTGCCAAGAAGATCGACGCCGTCAACATGTACGCATTCCTCTGCTACCCCTACACCACTACGGCAAGCGCGGACATCTGCATATCGCCTCGAAAGGACACTCCTGTCGAGCTTGCGCCCGAGTCGTGCAAACACGGGAATGTCCGACTTGACCCGACCCAGGGAGGTCCAGTCGTGGTCCACAATGTCGAGACACGCCTCATCGACTCCAACTATGGCCGGAAGATGCAACTCAACATCTATCTCAAGAACCGAGGCAACGGCAAGGTCGTGCCCGCTACGCAAGGGCAATGCTTCGGCGATGCCCTCGTCACCCTTGAAGAGGTCGCCTTCGGAGACTACAGCCTCTCTACAGAGGGGGCGAACCGTATCACCTGCGGCAGGGGTGAAGGGCCCGTGACCATCAAGCTCTCCGAAGACTCGAACAACATGATCAAATGCATCGTCGACCTCTATGAGACCGGTCCGTCATACACATCGCCCCTATATATGCGGATCAGCTATGGATACCGGCTAACCAAACAGCAACGCATCGCCATCAACAACCTCAACTACCAGGGAGAAGAGGTCGAGAGGGAACCAGAAGAATAGAAAATATTATATAGTCAGGAGACGGAATTTCAAAGGAAAATGGCCATATCAAGCCCTCGGACAATTTTGATCATCACCATCGTCCTTCTCATCTCGCTCGCTCTTTCCGGATGCACCGGTCAGGGCGGACGGGATGACGATGTCAGCTCGATCTCCACGGATTTCCACAAAGGCACCGAAGGCCTCCGGCTCCAATTCGTCGAGAAGGCGCCGCCGCCTGTCATCTATGACACGCCCGGCACTGGCGGCCTAGGCAATCCAGAGATCGTCGTCGTGGCTGAAGTGCATAATCGAGGCGCGGTCGACACCGACGCCTATATCTACCTCGGAGGCTTCGACAACACCATCATCGGCCTGCCCAACGAATACGAGGAGAATCCGCTTCCGCTCATCGGCCGCAGCATCTACAATGCCGACGGAGAACTGCGCATCATCCAGTTCCCGACATCCAATGGCGCCGATATCGCCGGCGGCTATATCCAGCTGCCGCCGAACACCGACCGCTACCAACCCAAACTACAGATGACCGCGTGCTATGACTATTGGACCGAAGCAAGCCCTATCGTCTGCGTCGCGCTCAATCCCTACCGTATCACGAACAAGCAGGCCTGCAGACCGGGTACGGTCAGAGGCACCTTCGGAGGCCAAGGTGCGCCGGTTGCCATCACCGGCGTCAAGGCAGAGGTCATCCCAGGCGAGGTCATCTTCAAGATCGGCATCTCCAACTCCGGCAAGGGACGCGTGATCGACTACCTGACCACGCAGGGCAGCGGCTTTTCCGGCTACCAATGCCCCTACAATCTCGATTACATGAACCTCAACAATGTCGAGTATGAGGTCATCTTCCAGCGCAACATCATCACATCCCAGAACACCGATCCCGGATCCAGCATGCATTGCCAGCCTGACAAGGTCAAGCTCTCAAACGGCAAGGGCCTGCTGTACTGCCGCTTCCCGCTGGATCCGACACAGGAATCGGCTTATGAGACCACGGTCGAGATCAATCTCCACTACGGCTATATGGACACCATCTACAAGCAGCTCGATATCCGCGCGATAGGAAAGGACGCGGGACATTAACGCTGGGGAGCCAGTTTCATGAAAAAAAGAGGTCAATTATCAGTCTTCATAATCGTCGCTGTCGTGATCGCGGTCGCATCCCTGACGCTCATCGTGCTATGGCAGCAGGGAGCCATCTTCTCAGGTCCCATCATCGGCAAAGAGGCGATGCCGCTCAAACGTTACGTAGAGACCTGTCTGTCCGAGGTGACGCAGGAAGGCATCTTCCTCCTTGAGTCGCAGGCCGGATATATAGATGTCGCCGGCGAGCTGCCGGACACCGCTTTCGATCCCTCGACCTATCTCGATGGGCCGCCGCGCATCCCGCTATGGTACCATAGCGGAGAATCCCGCATCCCATCAAGGAAAGACATGGCTGACGAGCTCACCAGTTTCGTCCAGGAACGTCTCGACGGATGCCTCGGTGACTTCGCCCTCTTCCGTAACCAGCTCGACATCGAGGAGATGGGAGGGAAAGAGCTGTCCATCGCCATCAACGACGGATCGGTCGCGGTCACCCTGGACTATCCGCTACGCGTGACCAACGCGCCGGCGGAGAAGGTCGAGGAGCTCACCTCGTTCTCCGTCAATGTCCCGACGACCTTGGGGAAGCTTCACGAATTGGCCGCGCTCATCATGCTCCGGGAGAACCGCGACGGTTTCCTCGAGATGCTCACCAATGACATGATCGCGACGTCCGAATACCTGCCGTACGAAGGCATCGAGGTCAACTGCAAACCGCGTACCTGGTCGCATTACGAGATCGAGGAATACATGCAGGAGCTTGTCGCGACGAATGTGCAATACCTGTCATTCCACAACACCTATCGCATCGACTCAGGCATCCAATACTACGACAACCTCTATACCTTCTCGGTCACGGACCGGGACTTCTCCGACGTCATGGTGCAGGCGACCTATGATCCCTCATGGGACATGCAAGTGGACGTGCGACCACGCAAGGGAGATCTCGTCAGGGCAATAGACATCAAGCCCGATCCCAAGGGACCGGTCGACGCGATAGCCAACATGCTGCTGGGTGTATGCATCAAGCTCTACCACCACAAATATTCCGTCGAGTATCCATTACTCTTCACCCTACGTGACCAGAAATCTCCTGCGGACTTCTTCCTGTTCGCGACCCCGGTCATCCTGACGAATAACCTGCCTGACAGACAGGGGATTGTCCCCGGACTGCCAGACGACATCGACATCGCCGGATCGAGGGAATACTGCGCCGACCAGCGTGTCGTCTCCGACTACCAGATCAATCCGATCGACGGCCGCATCATCGTCTATGAGAACCAGGTCACCGAGAACGGCAAGGTCCCCCTCCAAGTGCAGGCACGCGACTATTACTTCGACGCGCCGCTCAGAAACATCAGCATATCCTACCAATGCGCGCGCTTCCGTTGTCCGGAGATGGGCTACACTGAATACCCGATGCTGGCCGGCTTCGTCACCGGCGGAGAACCCCGGCTCGAGGCCAGGTTCCCGCAATGCCTGGGGGGCTATCTCATAGCCGACCATCCCGATTACCACCGAACCCTCCAGCAGCAGTCCGTACTGCCCGAGAACGCGAACGAATTCGTGATCATGTACCTACCCCGCCTCAAACGCCTCGACTTCGGCCTACGCGTACTGGAGAAGACGGACACCGGTGTCGTCTCGCGCGATCCGAACCCTGATGAGGAAATGCTTGTCATCATCGAGAATGAGGAGCTCGACTACGAACGCTATATCTACTTCCCCACCGATAACGAGCTCCTCAACGACCTTGCCATACCCATCGGCGACTTCAACCTCTCGGTGCAGGTCCGCATCTTCCGCGGAGAGAAGGTCGTGGGCGGCGCGGATTATGTCTGGAGTCCTGATCCGCTCGACGTCGTGCGGTCGGACTTCGCCATGTTCTTCGCCATCGCATTCCCTGAGGACATCCCGCTCGATCCGCAGAGCGAGGAATGGCTCTTCATCGCAGAAGAGGCGCCCAAACACAAGGTGAAACTATTATGAGAAAGACGACGGCACCATGGATGCGCATCCTGTTCGCGCTAGCCCTGCTGTCCGTCGCGATTCCCTTCGTATCGTCGCTGGAAATCACCCATGATCCTTCCACCGACCTGACTGTCGACCATGAGAGCGCCGAAGTGAGATGGACTACCGACGCACCCGCCAATGCCACGGTGAAATACGGCATCACGACGAAGAACCTGACCGTCACACGCGAGACCAAGGCAGAAGGCCACAACCTCGAGCTCGAGAACCTCTTCGGAGGAGAGCATTACCTCTACGAGATCTGGTCCAACACCACGATGAGCGGACCGTACGAGTTCGACACACCGCAGCAGGCAGGCGACTTCCTCTCTGTCGAGCCGCTGCCGGAGAAGATCAACACCGCAAACGTGGAACTGATAGGTAAGACCTCGCCAGGGGCAAGGCTCTATATCTATGTCAACAGGGCGAAGAGCAGCATCCCTCGGGTCAACCGCGTGATCGGCGGAGACGGCAGCTTCTCGTTCGACATCCAGCTGGACTCCAGCAGCACCGTCGAGGGCGTCTACGGGCTCAACAAGATCGACATCGTCTCGATCGACGCCGAAAGGCTCCGCGACGAGGAGAACCTGACCGTCATCGTCGACATGGTGCCGCCCAAGCTCATGATCGCCGACATCCCGCCGGTGTTCGGCAAGAATCTGGCCACCGCATTCCTCATCACCGGTGTCACGGACGAGGACGCAGACGTCTTCATCCAACAGGACAACGAATCCCCGAAGAAGATCCCCCTCAAGGTCAACGGCACCTTTGAGCACAGCCTGCGCCTGAGCAATAAGAAATCGGTCGACATCGCCATCTGGGCGGTCGACGATGTCAACAACACCAAACGCGAGACATTCTCCATCGTGGTGGACGACGAACCGCCGACTCTCGAATTCCTCACCGACATCGCAGGCCAGGTGCATTTCAAGATACTGGCCATCGAAGGCATGACCGAGCCTTTCGCCAATGTCACGGCCACCAACATGGGCACATACGCGCGGGTGGACGAGTACCGCAGGGCCTACGGCAACGGCACCAGAGTGCAACTGTTGGCCGACCCCACAGGGCTGATCTTCGGCAAGACCAGCTCGACCCAGGCGGACGAGAACGGATTCTTCCGCGTCTTCGTCAACCTGATGCGAGGCATGCGGGACCAGCCCGGGAGGAACCACATCCTGTTCAACATCACCGACAAGGCTAGCAATTCGCTGGCCGTGGTCAAGCCCATCACCTATGCGCCTGACTGCAGCGTCTGGACCATCCAGGAGCAGCGTAACTATCCCATGACCATCTTCTCCAACTACTGGAACGGTGGCGACATCCAGGGGGGCGTCTACATGACTTTGCAGTATGAAGGCGTCTACACCCCTGAACGTGTGCAGATCACCCCGATCGTGGAACGCATCGCCGTGCCTGGTCTCGGCCAGGACTACGCAATGGACGCAGTCAACGATGCGACAGAGGGTGTCGGCGATGACGTGGAGGACCAGCTCAAGGAATGGTTCGGCGACCAGTTCGATTTCTCGCACGGAACCGAGACCAAGAACTATCCGGTCCGCATCGGCCAGATGCATGCGCCACACTTCGACGAGGCCACACAGACGGCACACCTCTACATCCCGCTCGTCATCAACAAGAATGTGCAGCCCGTGAGCAAGATGCCGGACAAGCTCGAGGTGCGGCTGAAGCTTGTCATCACCTATTCAGCCAATGACCAGCTCGCACCGTCGAACCCTGGTCTGAGCGGTAATCCTTTATCGCCTTCCGGCCTGCCAGGCCAGATAACCGAACCTTGCGAAGTCTATCCATTGATCGTCTATGATGTCGAGAAACCGGTATTGCTCACTAAATTCATGACACCGGAGATGCTCAACAAGACCATCAATTTCTTCAAGGCCGCCCGCGACGCGACACTCGACGCCCAGCGATATGTGCGTACCGCGACCATCGGCACGACCGCGGCCTGCGGCCTACTCTGGGCAAAGTCCTATCTCTGGGGCGATGAGGACCAATGCCCTGAGACGACGTATTGGGTCTGCGACCGCATCATGTGCCCTGCCGTGCCGCCCGACCCTGCGGGTAAGGAGGATTTCACCCAGACACGCCTGACCGGCGAGAAAGACATCCTCCGTTACTCACGCACATTGGAAGAGCCAGACGCGCAGAACAAGGGCAAGTTCGTCCAGCAGAACATCCAGGTCATCGACCTCAAGGCCACCAACTACTACGCGCTCTCGAACTCCGGTTGGACACGTGAGGAGATCAACAACCTCAAATGGATGTCCGCCCATCGGCCGGACTGCAACTCCTTCATCCTCGAGCACATCACCGAGAACGATCCGGTGGCCAGGACGACGACGAGCAACCTGCAACCGCTCGTCTCGACCACATCGACGCGCGTCGGCTGCAGCGACAAGACGACCAAAGAGTTCGAGGCCGACAATACCCTTCTGAATGATTACGTCCCCACGAAATACTACGAAGCTGAATGTCCGCAATACGACCAGTCAAAATGCTGGGCAGACCTCAAGGGCATCGATCCTGCGGACGACATCCTGGCCAGCGCCATGTGCGGCTGCCTCACCGGCCTGGACGGACATCTGGTGGGATTGGCCAAGATATTCAACGCCGCCCAGAAATGCTTCGAACAGGCCTATATCGGCGAGGTGTACGGCGGCGCCTGCGAGCGGATCCTTGCGCAGTACGTCTGCAACTTCGCCGAGTGGACCGTACGCAAGGCTGTCCCCACGATCGCGGGCCAGTTCAAGCAGAAGACGCCTGAGGAGATCGAACGCGACGCCGACCGCACCGCGAGGGTCCGGGACATCCGGACGAAACTGGAGAACCGCTACGGCAACATCGTCGATCAACGGCTCGGCCTCTCGACCGACCGTGTCTCGAACAGCTTCTGCGTCGCGGCCGTCACCGGCGACTGGTCGTTGATCGAGAGCGCACTCGACACCTTTGTCGAGACCATCCCCATCGCGCCCATGATGAAGTTCTCGGCCGAGTCCAGGCCATTCGCCTACGACCCGGTCAACGGACGCCTATCCATCGGCTACAATATCTACGCAGGAATCATCCCAGGAGGCAATACCTGGATCAAGGCCAAGCTCGTATGCAACCCATCCAGGCCTGAAGGCCAGTTCTGCGGCAAGAGCGAACACACCCTCGACCGTGGCAACCTCGGCATCCCGCAGACATTGCGGAAAGACTCGCCCATCGTGGACGACAACATCATCTTCATCGATCCCAACGTGAAATACTGGTACAATGAGCTCTGCGTAGACGTGGAGTATGATCTCAACAACAAGCGCGTGCACAAGACCTTCTGCGAACCGGTCCGCAGACGCGGGACGCTCGCGCAAGAATGCTCGTTCTCGATAGGGGAGGGCATCGTATGCCAGAACGTTTTCAGCGACGAATTCCTCGGCAATATCGAAGTGCTGCCAGCAGGATCAGGGATCACCCCCCGCATAACGAACCCGACCTACTACCCGGAGACCAACCTCAACTTCATGGCGACCGTGAACAACCAGGCAGGCCAGGACTTCCTGCTCAAGTTCGGCCTGACCGCGCCGCCGGATTCCGCAGGGAATCCGTTCAATCCCTTGCTCCAGCCATACATGGTGCCGGGCGCCAATGAGGAGGAACAGGTCTTCATCATGCCTGTGCTCAAATTCCCGGAGAAAGCGGTGGACGGAGCAGGACAGACCCGTCTCTACGGCGATGTCACGATCGGCAAGCAATCGAAGGCGAAGTCGGTCTCGACCATAGGGAAGACGATACTCATCGCCACCATCGTCTACAAGCTAGGTCAGGGTCCTGAGGAGAGTTTCCCGGTCTTTGTCACCGACAAGGGCCTGATCACCCGCGACATCCTAGGGTATACCACGACGCAACTTCTCAACGGACAAATCGCTGACCTGACCCAGTTCCTCTTCACCAAGTATCTCCAGCCCATAACGCGCAAGCCGTATGCCGATGACCTCTTGGGCACAGCGGACGCCACCAGAATCGTCGAAAAAGTCCATACCACATATCCCTCTATCGTCACCGAAGCCAATAACAACAAGGATTTCGAATCGCTCATCGCAGCAACCATCTCGCAGGAGAGCTTGGGAGAGAATACGCGTACCGGCAATGGCGCAGCAGGCATCGGACAGTTCCGCGCGTCGACGGCGTTTGACACACCTGCCTATGCGCAGATCTTTTTTGATGGAGTCGACCCTGCCCATAAAGCCGACATCATAGCAGCGACCGATGCATACGTCAAGGCCGACAAATCTACTCCTGAGAAGGATAAAGCAGCCATCCAGGTCTTCGAGAAAGTGGCAGGAGGATGGATCACCGCGGACGCCAATGGACGCATAGATCCCCGTAGCGACACGACGAAGTCAGTCAAGGCCATCGCGGCCTACCTGCGAAATAACCTCGGTACATTCGGGAACAACAATCAACTCGCGCTCGCCGCCTACCATCAAGGCCCAGGGGCCATCCAGACGTATTATAGCACCGCAGGGACTGACAAAGACAAAGGCAGCACCTGGGAGGAGATAGCCGCCATCATCATCCGGAAGAATCTCGAAGCGGCAGGCAACGACATCACAAAGGTTGACGCGACCGTACGCGAGTTCATGTGTGCGAGCACGGCCGGATGCACCATAGAGAAGTTCAAGAACGGACCTGGCTATGTCGAACGGGCCATGTCTTACAAGGAGACATACGAACAGGTCTACCAAAACGATCCTGTCCCCAACAACGTCGCCGTCGGTGCGCTCTCTGGAGACCAGGAATTCACCGCGGTCAAGCTGATCAACATTGATGTCCTGCACGCCGACCAGACAGGCCTGACCTTCGATCCCTCACAGATCAAGGTGCAGCACATCGACCTCGACACCAATGATGCGACCTTCTACGATATGGTGCCGCTGCAGTATGTGCAAGGAAATGTGCTCCAGAACGGCCCCTACACCGCCACCATGCACATCCGCGACCATGCCGATACCACCAACATCGTCTACCAGGGCAATGAGCAGACTGTGCAGAACCCGTTCACCTTCAACAACCTCGTCGTCTACGGGAACAACCTCGACCAATCATGCATGCATCCTCCGACGGCGTCTCTGGTCGAACCCGCATCAGAATACATCAATGCCGGCGGCGGCGTGCCCATCGGCGTGACGTTCTCCGACGACTGCGACAAGCTTTCTTATGTCCATGTGCTGATCGATCAGGTCTCAGGCCCGTATTCGGCGCAGGCCGTATTCGTCAGCGCGGAATATCAAAAAGCGATAACCGCTGGAGATGCCAGCATCCCTTCAGCACTCACCGGATTGACAGACATCACAAGAGAAGTCCCGTTTTCGAAACGGACGAGCGGAGACTGTAAAGGCGAGGTATTCACGTTCTATTCATTCCCTGGACCGGACGACGCCAATCTCATCCGGGTCATCTGGAATCCTGATCCTTCCGGCAATGAGCCGCTACTACCGCAGGCCCGTTTCCGCATCAAGGCCAATGTCTATGATTTCCCCACGCCTGACGCCTCTACCAACAAGATTCCGTTGCCAAAACCGGCCAACCTGGCGGACAAGACGGTGATCGTTGACAGCACCGGCACATTCGCTCCAGAATATATGTATGTGTTCACGCCGAATCCTGATCGCGTCATGCAACGCCCGAATCCCATCCCTGTATGCAATTAAGTTTGCGATTACGCATCAAATCTTCGTTTCCAGACGGATAATCAAAAGATTTATATACGAAGTGTATCCATAAATGAGGAGTAAACCACTCATAAAAGGAGGTCGACTATCATGAAGACACGGCTTGCAATACTCATTCTGGCGCTTTCTCTGGCTTTGGCCCTGACTGGCTGTTCCGAGGGAGGCTCAGATACGTCTGGTGGCTCAAGGTCCACATTCAACGGCGGCTCAGAAGGACTTGACATACAATTCATGGACAATGCCCCACCCGCAGAGGTGTTCGACAGCGTGGACTCGACGTTCGACATCAGCGTCCGGCTCCAGAACAAGGGCGAGGACGACGTCGGCGATATGGATGGGACAGCTGGCGAAGCCGAGGTCACCATCAGCGGCATCGATCCGTCGGATTTTTCCTTGACCACACAAACCCAGCCCGTCGCATTCCCACTCCTGGGCACGAGACTCGATCCCCAGGGACGAGTCATCCCCGGCACCACAGCGAATGTGGATTTCGTCGATCTCCATTTCGCGAGGAAGCTCTCTGGCAACGTCCTGTTCAATATCAGGGCCGACGTCTGCTACCATTACCAGAGCAAGGCCATCGCTAAGCTCTGCTTCAGGAAGAACCTGCTTGCCCCACCCAAGGACTCCGATGTCTGCGACGCGACGCGATCTCTCTCTCCTGAGAACTCCGGCAGCCCTGTGCATGTCGAGGATTTCGCCCAGAGCGCAGTGGGTCCAGCCCGCTTGAGCTTCTCGTTCAAGGTCCATCATGTCGGCACCGGCAAGGTCTTCACCCCTGCTGGCGATAGCGGTGTGATGTGCGACGATTCCTCCTATTCGAACGAGGACAAGGTCCAGATCACCATCCCTGCGGTCGACGGCGCCACCATCACCTGCCCCTCCTTAGAAGCTGGGCAAAGCGGTGAGAACGGCGGTGTCGTGCGCCTCTTCGGCGGGGAGAAGATCGTGACCTGCACGATGGAGATCACCGAACCTGGCGATTACGAGAAGTCCATCGACATCCTGACAGATTTCAATTACAGGAAGTCTGCGAAGACGCCCATCTTGGTCAGGCATATCGAAGAAGGCTAGAAATTAAATTTATTTTTTCCCTTTCTTTATCGTTCTTTTCCTGCTTGTCGAAGCGCTCTTCTTCGACGTAGGCGCCCGCACGCTCACACCGGTCGTGGCGGGATGAGGTTCTGCAGGCAAGGACTTATGCACGGTATAGCGATGCTTCCTATCAACACAGAAGATGTTGTCCATGGCGACCACGGTGATGATGACGCCGATGCCTACCAAGACAAAGTTCGCGCGGTAGAGGCCGATGAGTCCCTGATAGAGACCCAGCAGCGCTGCCACACCGTATAGGATCGTCGAGAACCAATAGAGGCCGATATTCATAGTTCTGACAAGACGTACCGGTTGTTAATAAACCCTTCGCATGATGGATGGCAATAAAAAATATCGAAAAGTCATAACTACTTGATAATAAAAATTCAATTTTACCATTTTTTAATGGAAAAAAATATATACTTGACAGTTGTCATAAAAACAAATTGTGTAAAAGGGGGTGAAGTACAATATATGCGCCATGCTATCTTCGCATAAAAGTATCTTTGCGAAGTACACATAGCACTCATTCTCACGTTCAATTTTCCAGCATACCTCACTTACAAAGTAAAAATAAACAAGGTCCCTTTAAAGAACGTAAGTATCATATGAAAATACATAAAAAGAAAGAAATTACACAGGATGTCCAACCAACCCGACGACAAATTTTACTTCGTTCAGCAAAGATCAACTCATCGCAGAGATTGCATGTGGCTGCCATGACCGTTGGGGGCATGCTATGCAGCCACATAGACAGTATAAATGTCAAGAAAAAAAGGGGGGACCTAAATGGATAAAAACCATAAGAAATTAGCGATAGCAGGTTTATACATTCTGTTTCTGGCATCAATCATTCTTAGCAGCCATACTGTACTTGCGCAGTCTGCATGCGGCGGTCATGCCGACGGAAATTCCTGCGGCGCAGATGCAGACTGCGAATGGTGTACCGAATGCAGTGATCTGCAATACTCCGGAGGGACCGACCGCTGTGTTGACACGGGGACATGCGCGTATTCCTGCAGCGTGCCACAGTGCGGCGCCACGTGCGCATCTGCGGGTGACTGCACGGTTGTCTCACAGTGTAGCGCAGGCACGTATGAGACAAGGATCCCGAGCTGCGCGGGCTGCGCATGCGATTATGGAGCATGGACGCCGACGGGAACTGACTCTGACAACGACGGGTGGGACAACGAGTGCGAGCTGTGCGACAACGAGCCTGCACTCCAGACGCCCCAAGCAGGACCTGAAACACAATGCAAAGACGGCATCGACAACGACTGCGACGGCGTTTCGGACTGCGCGGACAGCGACTGCGTCGACAAGGCATGCGGAGATTTCCTGTGTGGTGGAACATGCACCGCTGGAGGGGTGTGCTCGACGAGCGGCGAGATGTGCGCCGACGACTGCGCCGACAACTGCTTCCGGACACCCGATAGCAAGACATACACATGGGACTATGCACCATTTATCATCGGTACTTGCAGCACCAAAGGCTTGTGCAGCAAGAGCTGCTCATACACCCATTACTGCTCTGACAATGATCCAACGGATGGATGGCCAGCCACACCCTCCTACGGCGTGTGCGGCGCGCAGTGCGACCAGAACAGCGACTGCGCCTACCTCTCTGACCAATGCAACGAAGGCATCTGCAGCACCGATACCTGCGCATGCGTCACGCAACCGAAGAACGAGGGCCTCACATGCGACGACGGGCTATTCTGCAACGTCGAAGAGACCTGCCAAACAGGAACATGCAGCGGAGGGACAAGCAGATACTGCGGCGACAACGACCTCCAAGAGATAGCGACATGCTCTAACGACCCAGACACAAACCCTTACACCTGGGACAGCGCACCCGCATACACAAGCACATGCGACGAACAAAACGACCAGTGCACGACAGAAACGCAGATCGTGAACTCGGTATGCGACTCGGCGCAATGCCAGGCGGAGTGCGACGGCAGCAACCCCTGCACAGACACCTGCAACGGCGACACACGATCATACAGCGGCCAGTGCCTGACCGACTGCACCTGCTCGTATAGCAGCTCGGAGGACTGTAACCTCCAGGACGACTGGTACGACACAGCAACCCCAACCCAGTGGGTAAGCACTGGACAGTGCACGGAAAAGGAGCAGAAAGAGCAAATCTATCGAGATTATACCTGCAGCATGCCGGGAGCAGGCTGCACTTACATCGATGGACAGACCCGGTGGGAAGACACGGGAACCACTCAAGACAAGCAAGACGGCCTCGCATGCGACGACGGGCTATTCTGCACCGTTACTGAGACCTGCCAAACAGGAACATGCACTGGAGGAACACCGAAAGATTGCAGCGACAAGGACCTCCAGGAGAAGGCGACCTGCACAAGCAACCCGGACAACAACCCATACACATACGACACCGCACCGGCATACACAAGCACATGCAACGAAGACAACGATGAATGCACAACAGGAAGCTATACGTATCAGCACGCCTGCCGCGACGATGATCCTGGCGACGGCCTCAACGACGCAACATGCGCAGCGCCCTGCGACCAGGACAGTGACTGCATCAACACATGCGACAACAATGTCTGGAAACATGTCGGCATCTGCACAGCCGGATGCTCGTGCTCCTACAGTGAGGTTAACTGCGACGACGGTAATCCCTGCACGACCGATAGCTGCGATCCCGCGACCGGGTGCAGCCACACACATGTCGACAATCTGGCGCCTGAGACCAACAAGACGTACGGGGAGCCATTCGTCGACGACGGCACTTACCATTTCATCCATAACAGCACCGGCATCTCCCTGAGCGCTGCCGATGCAGTGCAGGGCGGCTGCGAGTCAGGGGTCGACAAAATCCACTACAAAGTCCTTCCCCTCACGGTGCCGCCAGAAGAGTGCATCCCCGGCTGCCAGCACGAGGTCGTCTGGGGATCCGGCTGGCAGGAATACACCACGCCTTTCTCTATAGGCGATGAGTCCTGCCACATCATCGGCTTCTTCTCCACCGACAACAATGGCAACATCGAAGAGGATATCAAACGCCAGTGCGTCTTCGTCGACACGACAGCGCCGAAAGGAACTAAGACCGTCGGCGACCCCAAGATCGACGGCAGCGGCATCGTCTTTACCACAAGCGGCACCGGCACGGCCGGATGGTCGCAGGAACAGACCCATAGCGGATTTGACGCGATCAAGATGACCACGGTCACGACAGACGACCAAGGACGGGCACGGCTGCCGTACACCGGCCTGCTCGGCGGCATCTCCACATTCTCATACTGGAGCAACAGCATCAACGCCGGAACAGAAGATCAGCTCTCGGTCTGGCCGTCGTTCTATCTGGACAACAACGGCGACGGACAGTGGGTGTACGCCGACGGCGACTTCTACCTACAGTGCGAGCCATACTACACCTATGGCAACCCACCGCTTGACGCCTGGACACAATATGATGTCATGAATATGAAATGTGAGGGACTCGAGTCCCCAGATTGCCCCCATAGCGCACCGACTTTCGCGCAGTACCTCAACGGCGAGGCCGCGACCATGGAATGCCCAGGGCATCCCGAATTGGGCACGTTCGCATCGCGCGAGTACGGCTCACTTCCCGTTGTCAAAATCGATATGCGCGCGGGCTATGGCGGACCATGGGCAAATTTCGAAGGATTCATCGATGACATCATCCTCAACGCAGACACCCTTTCCGAGCCCGAATGGTGGGTGCAGGACCATGGCACTGAGATCACTCTGAGCTGCCAAGACCAGGACCCCCACCCGGTCGGCAACGAGTCAGTATGCTACAAGGTCACGCTTGAGGGGACCCCGCAGACAGACCTCACCGCGCAGGCCTGCGGCGCCCAGCCGCTGTCAAACGGATGGTGCTGCGTCCTGAGCCCGACGGCAGTCGTCTTCCAGGAGGACTCGCTTCATTCATTGGAGTACTACTGCGCCGACGCGTTCGGCAATGCAAACGCCCCAGACCTTGAATATTTCACCGTCGACTCCACACCGCCGACCACGACAAAGACCATCGGCGAGCCCAACGGACAGGATTATTACTGGATAACGACCGCGACACCCATCACGCTTGAGGCTGTCGACGGCGGCGCAGAACACGCGATCGGGGTCAACACGACATACTACAGGCACTGCCTATGCGGAGATTATGACGACGGCTGCCCCGGCGGATGGCTGACATACACAGGACCGTTCATGATCCCTGAGGACTCATGCCACAATCTGGAGTACTATAGCGTCGACCTGCTCGAAAACCAGGAAGCGACGAACACCCAAGAGCACAACGTGGACAGCGCCCCACCGACAGTCCAGATCGACAGCCCGACGCAGGACAGCTACGTGAAGGGACAATCGCTCGAGATCAACGGGTCGGTACAGGACAATAAGTGCATCTCCGCCTATCTGCTCGAGGCATGCAACGCATCGGCATGCGATACCCTGAGCACCGGCACCGCCAACATCAGCGGAACGCTCGCCACCTGGGACACCACAACAAAGACTGACGGACCCTACACGCTGAGGCTTGCCGCCCAGGACTGCGTGGGAACAGAATCAACCACCGAGATAGGCGTGACCGTCGACAACACCCCGCCGACGATCACCGGCGTCACCCATGATCCGACGCAGCCAAAGCCGGACCAGACCGTGACCATCAGCGCAGACATCGACGTACCGTGCTCACCGTCTGGCGCGACCCTGCACTACCGCCTGAACAGCGGTGAATGGATGACCATGCCCATGCAATGCAACGTATCCTTCATCGCGCAGCTCGGAGACCTCAAGGACGGCAACGTGGTCGAATATTTCATCACCGCGACAGACAACGCCGGCAACAGCGCCACTGAGGACAACAACGGGACGTACTACCGGTTCTACGTCGGGTTCGCCTACCTCATCGACCTGATGACAGGATGGAACCTCATCGGGCTGCCGGTCACCCCGGACGATTCCGCGATCGCGACGGTCCTCCAGGATGTCGCTGACGGCGTAGATGTCGTATGGACCTATGACGCGGCCACGGACAGCTGGTCGTCGTACAGGCCCGACGCCGAGCCAGGGACCAACAGCCTGACCGAGATGGAGACAGGCTATGCGTATTGGTTGCAGGCGACGCAGGACGCTGAGCTCAAAGGCTCGGGAAGCCTGATTTTACCGGGCAACAACATACCTCCACAACGGACGCTTGTCCCTGGATGGAATATGATCGGCTACTACGGCACTGAGATGTATGGCTCCCCGCCATCATTCGTCGGCGAGCGTGTGCCGTGCGCGCTATATTCCTTGGTAAACAACCAGGCGTTGCAGCCGGGGTGGTCAAAAATATACGACTATGACAAGAACGGCAAGGAGTTCCATTCCGTCTCCCTGAACAGCGCGCTGGACCCCTACCAGGGACTATGGATCCTGATGGGCAACAACAAGCCGGATTTCATCTACGGACCAGGACTCTACGACCAGGAATGCAACGACTATTACACCGACGTATGGAGGCCGTCATAAAATGCGCCTGACCACTGCAGGGGTGTCTCTTTTTTTTTTCTTCGTCGTTCTGAGCGCCGCATCCGTCGCGATCCCAGGGATACCGCACCAGTTCTACGGCGATGCGGCCTTCACCCAGGACGCGACGGTTGACGGACTCTCCGTCGAGGCGAGGATCGGAGATGAGAGCGTCGCCGCGACGCTCATCACAGACGGCAAGTATGGGTACGAACCATTCTTTCTCTACGTGCCGGACCCTGAGAACGACCGCGCAGGCAGCACAATAACCTTCTACATCGCCGGCATCGACACCGGCCAGACCGCCGTGTTCGAGAACAACGGCTACACGAGGATCAACCTCTCCGCAGAGGGAGCCATCACCGATGTGACGAGGCAAGAGGGCGAAACGATCATGGACATGCCGTTTTCCATCCTCCCATCCCAGCCCATGAAGGTGACGCTGGGGCAAGGCCTCAGCATCGAGATCACATCTGCTCAAACGACGACCGGCACGCTCGACACTATCAAGAGGCTGGATGATCCGTTCTTCGCAGACAAACCGCTCGACGGAAAGGTGCAGGTTGCGGGATACGAGATCAAGATAACAGGAGATGTGAGCATCAGAGTCACCATCCATTATAATGTCAATGATCTGGAAGAGAACACAATAACGCCGTTCATGCACGACGGCACGGATTGGGTCGAGATCGTCCCGTACACGATCAACAAGGCCGCGGATACCGTGACATTCAATGTCGGCGGAAACACCCCTTACGCGCTTTTCGCTGCAAAGACCCCAGCAGTCGCGGCAGCGACGACGGGCAGCAGCAGCGGAGGCACAACAAGGAGCAGCGGATCCTCATCCTCAATAGGGTCAGATGCCATGCAGCAACAAGACGCCAACGATGAATCCGAGCCGATGAACGCATCCGCTCCTGCGGACGGACAGGAGAAGACATCCGGCGAAGACGCCGAGCCGAAATCCTCTGACCTTGAGCTACCGGATGCCGCAGCGCCTTCAATCACAGATGACGAGGACAACTCAGATGATGCGACAGCCCAAGGAGAAGAGAATAATGGTGGACAGGCAAAAGTCGGAGGATTGCGGGGATTTCTCTCGCGGCTTTTCTCAGGCGGCGCTACAGGAAACGTGGCAGGCAGCGGAGGGGAAAGCGGCACATCGAGCGTATCCTCGCTGACAATCATCGCGCTTTCCATCATCGCCCTCATCACCATTGTCGTCATGATGAAACGAAGGTCGATACCATGAAGCAACGAATGACACTGATCCTCGGAGGGATGCTCCTGTTCCTGATCTCGATGGCAGTGGTAAACGCATCCTGCTCAGACTACAGCAACCAGACAGAATGCCAGACGAACGCGACGTGCGGATGGTGCCCTGAATGCAGCGAGGCACAGTACTCTGCAGGATTGTCGCGATGCGTCCTGGCAGGCACATGCCTCTTCTCCTGCGAGATCGGCAGCTGCGGAGCAGGATGCGCGGCACCGGCCGATTGCACAGCCACGACCCAATGCCTCAACGGCAGGCTCCAGACCCGCCTGGCCGCATGCACAGGGTGCGAGTGCGATTACGACCCTTGGACCGGATCAGGAAATGATCAGGACATGGACAACTGGTCCGCAGAGTGCGGAGACTGCGACGACACCAACCCCTCTGTCCATCCTGGCAGCGCAGAGAGCAACTGCAACGACGGCCTCGACAACGACTGCGACGGCCTCGTCGATTGCATGGACACCGCTGACTGTTTGAACGGCATATGCGGCGACGCCTCCTGCCCCGGGACCTGCAACAATCAGGGCGCCTGCTCATCAGAGAACCAGCGCTGCTTCATCGACTGCCCCGACAGCTGTTACCTGGATGGCAACCCCTACACCTGGGACTTCGCCCGGTACGCCAACGGATACTGCGACCAGTCCGGACAGTGCGATACCTCCTGTTCATACGAACACTACTGCTCAGACAACGACCCATATGACGGACAGCCACCCACATACGATTATGCCGTCTGCGAAGCGGAATGCGACGAGAACACCGACTGCGGCGGTTTCTGCAACGGGACAATACGATATCACAGCGGAACATGCGACCATGGCTCCTGCACCTGCGCGTACGAAGCGGAAGACTGCCAAACCCTCACCGGATGGTACTGCGCCGGCAACGGGCTTGAGTACCGGGAATATTTCTGCGCTCCTGGAGGCTGCGGCTACACCGCCACCAACCAAACATCCTGCGACGACAACATCAGCTGCACCACCGACTCATGCGTCGGCGCTCCAGGCGCGGCGCAATGTCAACACACCCCGGACAACGCGAGCTGCGACAACGGGCTGTACTGCGACGGAGCGGAATACTGCGATGCTTCCATCGGCTGCATGATGATGACGCCTCCGGACTGCGGTTACCTCAATGACAATTGCAACGACGGCTACTGCAACGACACGGCAGGCTCCTGTCTCGCCATGCCAAAGGCACAAGGAACATCTTGCGACCCAACGCATCTCTGCTCCGATTCGACAGGCGGAAATGGAGCATATGGGGCAGGAGACCGGAAAGCTCCAAGACAAGGACAATGCAATGGACAGGGAAACTGCGACTACTCGATAGCAACCGGTGCGGTATGTGGCGTGGCGCTGGGCTCTTCACAGGAGGGATCGGGCATTACCATGTGCTGGGACACTGTTCCCTGGTGTCGCGACACCTGCGACGACACCATCGACAACGATAACAACGGCTGTATAGATTCCCATGATGCGGTATGCGGCGGCACAGAGATGAATTGCACCGACGGACAGGACGATGACTGTGATGGACTCACAGACTGCATGGATACCGACTGCGGCGCGGATAGCGACTTGGACGGATTTTCCACCTTCTGTGACTGCGACGACGCGAACCCAACGACCTATCCTGGCGCTCCAGAAGCCTGTGACGGCATCGACAACGACTGCGATGGCATGACCGATGAAAGCTGCTATCAGGCGGACTGCATCGGCATCTCCGTTTCCGATGTCATGATACCCGGATCAACGGCGGTCGCAAGCGTGATAGTCCACAACAACGGGACAGACGACTGGCATAATCTCACCGGCTACAGGCTTGGCTCCCAGAATCCCCAGGACAATGACCTGTGGGGGAGAAGCAGGGTCGAAATGGACCCCGCAGCCACCATCACGTTCTGCCACAACTACACATTCACATTCAACATCACCGCGCCCATGGCAGGAGGCGACTACAACCTGGACTGGCAGATGCTCATCGAAGGGAACCGCTGGTTCGGCGAGATATGCCATGCGCATGTGATTGTGGTGAGCGAGGACATACCGCCAATCACGGCCATCACGGCGCCACCCATAGGTTCATACCAGACAGCTAGCTTCTTTGTGAACGTCAGCGATCACGACGATGGTTCCGCAGGACTCGCCTATTGCGAATACTTAACGTACTCAAAGATAAATACGACATGGATGCTCACGAGAGACTGGACCAACAGGACGTGTAATGCCACACAGGAGATAACTGTAGGACCAACAGGAGACTGTCGGACAGAACTGCTGGATGGATGTAGGGTATGGGCAAGGGCATTCGACCGCGTCGGCAACGCTGGAACAGAAGTGTATCGTGATTTCTCTGTAGATTATTCGCCGCCAAGCATCCTCTTTGTATATCCTCTGGACGGGTCATTCATAAATGATCAGCATCCTCGGATATCAGCCCATTTTAAGGACCTGGAAACAGGGATCACAAGCGCGACCATGACAGTCGATGGAGTCGAGGTCGCTTCCTCCACTGCGGGAATGTGGATACAGCACATCCCTCCAATCCCTCTCCCTGAAGGGATCCACACCGTCCATGTGCAGGTCATGGACCACGCAGGAAACATCGCAGACGCAGAATGGATCTTCACGGTCGACATTACAAACCCTGAATTCATCATAAAAGTCCCGGTAAACGGTTCTGTGTTTGGCAGCAGGAAAGTTGCCGTCGAGGTCGAGGTCACCAATGAGAAAGCCGGTGCCATCTTGATCAGCAAGAACGGCAGGAACCCCCAAACGCTCTGCCAATATTGCACATCATATGCTGGCACCCAGATGTTCAATGAGAACGACCGGTTGTTCATCATTATCGTGAAGGACTATGCAGGCAACGAGAACAGGGTCTCTGTCGAAATCCTGGTCGACACGACACCGCCAAAATTCTTCTCGCTGTCGCCTCCGGATCTCGCGACTGTCAATGGAACAATTTTCACCATACACTACACCGAGGAGAACCTCCAGAACGCGACGATTCGCTACGGTCCTGCGCTGGAGAATACCGTCGAGCTGCCATGCCTGTCAGGAAGGAATATGGAATGCTCTGAGAAGATCAACCTGTCGGCCTACAACAACATGACAATCTCCTACGAAGCGACGCTGAGCGACAAGAATCATGAGGTATTCTCAGGTGTGTTCTCCATCAGGGTCGATAAGAACGCCCCGGTCCTGCATATCGTGAGTCCATCTGAAGAGTTCTACAGCACCAATAGGATAAACCTGGAGATCATCACGAACGAAGAGGTCGCGCTCCTGGTATCGACGGACGGCAAGAGATTCACCAAGTACTGCAGACGCTGCAGCAGCCTGCTGAGACGCATATATCTCTCCGACGGCATGCACAACATAACGGTCAAGGCCATTGATGACGCCGGAAACGAACAGGTCTCGATTAGGAGATTCCTCGTCGACACAAAAGCCCCACGTATTGTGAGCACATGGCCACGGGACAAGAGCTATGTCAACGGCACTGAATTCGGCGTGAAGTACACCGAGGACAACATCATCGGCGCGACGCTCTTCTTCGCCGACCAGAACAGAACACTTGAATGCATGAGCGGGAGATACCAGACATGCACCAGTGAGATCAACCTGACAGAATATGATAACCAAACAATAACATATTATTTCGAGCTGAGGGACAACGCGTTCTCTACCGTATCGAGGAACAGCACGCTCCATGTTGACACTACACGCCCGAATGTGACCATACATTCCCCCTTGGGCGACACTGAAGGCAGACGGGTCATGCTTAGCACGAGTGCGAATGAGCCAGTCAAGCTGAGCTATTCACTGGACGGCAAGCGATATATCACCCTCTGCAGTTCCTGCGCGAAGAAGACACGGAGTATCCGGACAACGACAGGCCCACACACGCTCTCGGTTAGAGGAGTCGACAAGGCAGGAAATGAGGATATCGAGGTGACCTCATTCACCGTCATGTGAACCTCTGAAGCGAATATCTACCCGAACCGTGCAACGGAGATTTCACCGATGGAGACATCTATTTCTGGGGCCAGGCCATCTGAGCTCCGGAGAATTTTTTCTTTTTTGATTCTTCATTTTCTCGGATAAGATTTTTAGAAAGGAACAACTAAAAAAAAATAGAAAAATCAGCCATACGCTGGACGTGGCTGGTACTTCGGTTTGAGGAGTCCAGGAAACCTTTTCTTGATCCATCTGTCGATACGGTGATATGGTGCTTCTGCTTCCCCGCCATCGCCTCTCAGCTCCTGCAAGAGTTCCTTCTTGACCCGTTGCTTGACGCGGTACTTGAGGAATTTCTCCTGGATACCGGTGCCGATCAGTGGACCGAGGAAGGGGATGGCAAGCTCCAGCGGCTTGAGACCCAGCCAGACCAGGCCGTAGAGGACGTCCTTGCTCTTCGCGAAATATTTGGCGAACTGGATGGTGTCAGGCACCCATTTCGCATAGGTGAGCAGATTGGCCACACTAGCGTATTTCAGCGGTGAAAGCGGTGCCTTGGACACATATCGCTGGTAGATGTCGCTGAGCAGCACACCGAGCCCACCGACACGACCTGCCTGCTTGGACCACCCATGGAGCACGCCATCATATTTCTTGATGGTCTGGACAAGACGCTCCTCCAGCTGCTGGTACACCTTAGGACGTTGATCATGCGGGATGCGATCGAGGTAGGGCCGCAGATCCTTGTCCTGCAGATAGTCCTGCAGCTGCTTACTGACATCGGCATGAGAGAGGAATTCCCGTGCTTTCTGCGCGTTCTTCTTGACGATACCTTCGAGGGACATGGCATTCACCCCTCAGTCGGCAGCACGCATTGCATCTTGTCGTCGATGTCCTTGCATACCTCGGCGAATTTGACGTATCCAACGAGTTTGCCGTCAGCATCCACGACCGGACAGGTGAAGGTGTTGAAGTTACGCATGATGACATACGCATATGCGTCCTCTTGGTCTTCGGTCACGGACTTGACATCCTTTTCCATGACATCCTTGGCCGTGAGCGCTGCGTAGTCCTTCTCTTCGGCCACGACATGGATGATGATGTCGATGCCGGCGAGCACGCCGACGAGCTTACCTTCATCGACGACGTATATGTGACGGACATCCTTGTCCCTGACCATCTTGGCGACTTCCACGATGGTTGTTGAGATATCACAACTGATCACGTCTTTGTGTATTTTCATTGTCTAAACCTCCGGACCACTCGCCTAATTGCGGCCCACCGTCTATATCTTCGTAGAAAAGGAACGACAGTCGTCAGCTTCAGGAATGAGAAGAAGAGGAGCCAAAATAAGAGCCCGATGCTGAAGACATGTGCGGAGAAATTGAAATGAAAAACATCGGGCCTGATATGCTGGAGTTCAGATTTCATGGTTGTGAGCATGGTCGAGTCGGCCTGTCCGATGCCTATCCGGGCCTGCTCTTCCAATCTGTAGAATGTCGCTGCAGCGGTGTCGGTGCGCACCATCTGTGTGATCATAGCGTTCAGATCAGATGTCTTGCCCTCCTTTTTGTGGGTCATCGTGTGTTTAATCACCTTGCCCATGGCGTCCCGGTATGTCTCCACTGAGGCCTGCCAATTCTGGACCATGAGTTCCTGGTTTTTATCGTAATTCGGAGAGGAAAATTCGTCTTCTCGTTTAGTCTGACCGTCATTGATTCCAGGAATCCCCACCTCGAGCAATTTAGACCTGAGCTTTGAAAGAACAGTACTCTGCGGAATGTCTTTCGCGGCTTCATAGACTTTGAGATACTGACTATCAAGGTTGACCTCCGCCTCACGGATGCGCTGGTCCAACACGCGGAGTGAGGAGAAATTGACGATGAAATCCTGGGTCACTTTCACATCCTTGCCGGTAATGACTTGGTTACGCAACAGCGTTTCCAAGTGCATGATGACCATCTCGTCCCGCTGGGTGAAGATGTCATGATAGGCGTCACCGAGGGTGTCTTTAAGTACCTTGATGACTGAGATGCTCATATCGATGGCAGCGTCGGCCAATTTTGCAAAGGGCAAGATTATCTCCGGGATGGTCTTGCCGATAAAAGGCACATGCCAATGATTATATCCATAGTAGTACACCACTCCTTCAACACCGAGCAAGAACACGAAAAAAGGCCAGACCCTATCTGATTCGTTTTTTAGAGCCTCACCCATGTCTATCGCCGTAGTCCTCTTGTTCTCGAAAAGAAGCTGATTAACGACGTGTTCGTTCTCGATAATCGCGTTGACTCTTTTTGCGGTCTCCTCGAATTCCTTGAACCATTCATCGACACCCCGTTCTTCTATCTCGGCGATCTGCCAATTTTAATAGTCTCTGAGCAAGGCATGCTCTCCCGATAATAGACGCTCGAAACCCTCCCTGAGCTTATCCTTTTGATCCGTGCCCATGCTCGAAAACTTAGTCCCGGATGTGAGGACGCGCTGCACCATCACCTTCAGTATGAATTCGAAGTAATCATGGAGCTGCTTGATCTCCTTGATGTGATGCTCTTTCCAGACGAGACCATGACTATGGGCGAGCTCACCGAGGAATCTGCCGAGAAGACGTTGTTCTCTTCCGAATATTCTCTTGGCTTGAAGTATTCGGTCGATCCGCGTGTTCATCTCGTTTGCCATAGCTATCGCCTGTCCGGATATCATTCCCGTCATTGGGATATTTATTAGTATCGGTAACCCACCAATAAATGAACGAAAAAAACAAATACTGCCCCGCCGACCTCCTTCATCAACCAGATGGTCGGGCGATCATGACCGGCCGATGATTTAATGATCAGCGGGACAGCGTGCAATCAGTCAAAACAGATCATGCCGGGGCAGCCGCGGGGACAGGACCCTTTTTCTTCTTCCTCTTGAACATGTTGATGGTCTTGCCTCCTGTGAAAGGCAATACATGCGCGAACTTCTGTAGCGTCTTGATACCCAGATAGGCGAGGCCTATATACGAGAGGATACCCGCGGCAGCGGTGATGCTGGCCGGGAATGCATACTGAAGACCCGTACCGAGAGCGCTCAGGCCCTTGCCGGCGTAGGTGAGTATATCACCCACATACGGAACATTGAGGATGTTCTGTCCCAACCAAGCACTTGCCTTGCCCAAGTACTCTCCGACCACTCCTATAGCGCCAGACACCTTGTCGATCACGGCATATCCAGGCTGCAAAGGAGTAAGCAAAGTGTCAAGGCTGTCAGTCACAGGAAGAGGTGAACCAGACCAGAGTTTCTTGACAAGGCCGCTTGCGGCCCCATAGAGCTTCCCAGAGAGTTCGTATGCTCCTGCGGTCATCGCAGCAGGATTCTGCATATAGGCTCCTGCTGCACCGAGACCTCCAACAGCTACGAGAGGCTTCTCGATAGCCTGCCCGATGTAGTATGTTGGATTAAGCTTCTGCAATGCTCCTTTCCAGTTGATAGCCATAGTGATCGCCCCGTGTGTGTTTTGTCATACGTCTGAATGTCTGTCTCACCTAACCTCTCGCGAGTGACAGAAACCATATAGTGAAAGAAATATAAGAAATGTTTTCCAGAATTTTACGGGAATTCGAAGAATAGGGCAAGAAATTTTCTAGATACATCTAAACCGATAAAAAAAGGTCCAATTATTAGCCACATGAAGAGAAAAACAGGGCATTTTTTTCCTAGAATTCAAAATACTTAAAATAGTTTACTATTTTCCGGAATACCGAAACATTTATATATTTCAACATCTTCACCCACCTCAAGATGGAACCCGCAGGCCGCATCTCCGAGGAGCTTCGTATCAAGAACGTCAAGATCGACGTCAAGGACAAGAGGATCCTCGCTCTGCTCGCCGAGAACGCGCGCATACCACTCTCGCAGATCGCGAAGAAGGTTCAGCTTTCCCGAGACGCGATCGACTACCGCATCAAGCGGCTGCAGCGCGAAGGCGTCATCATCCGATTCTTCCCGGTCATCGACCTCAAGCGCTTCGGTTACTACATCTTCCACGTCTTCTTCCTCATCGACGAGATGAACCGCGACAAGCAGGTGGAGCTCCTCGATTTCCTCAAGAACCACCCACATATCAGGAACATCATCGAGTACAGCGATCGGTGGGACCTGGAGATATCAATCATCGCCCACGATATCGACGAATTCGACGAGATCTCACAAGGCATCACCCAGCGGTTCCCCCAGCTCATCTTAGAGAAAGAGAATATGCAAATCATCAAGGGATACCATTCCATCCATCTGCCCAAGAGCATCCAGCACGAGATCAACCATGTATCCCTGCCGCAGGAGGAGCGCTTCGCGCAGGTCCGCCTCGACGAGATCGACCTCGCCATCCTCCGCGAATTGGCCAAGAACTGCCGCACCTCTCCCTTCGAGATCGCCAAGCTCGTCGATCTGACCGGCGACGCCATCAACTACCGCATCCGCCGCATGCTCGAATCCGGCGTGATCCGTTACTTCACCATCCTGACCAACCTCTCAGCGCTCGGATTCCATTGGTACACCTTCTCGATGCAGATGAAGACCTTCACCAGCGAATTCGACCGTAAGCTCAAGGAGTATGTCAGTCAACACCATTACATCATCCGAGCGGTCAAGACCCTCGGAGTGTGGGACCTCATGCTCTATGTGGTGGCGGACTCGCCAAAGCATTTCCATTCCACGGTAAAAGAGCTCAAAGTCGTGTTCTCCGACGTCATCCGCAACCACCAGACCCTGTTGGGCTACATGGAACACCGGTTCGACCCGTTGCCTGCGGCCGTGGAAATCCCGAACCAGGAAAGACGACACAGAGCAGGCCCCCACGAGTTCTGAAACCTCCTCCTCGAGGGAAACATTTAAATAGTGACTTTCCGGGAAGCATACACTAGTCAGAGTGACCGTTCAAAAAGGTGGTGATGCCCTGTGAAGAGAGAATCCTCTGTCATCCTATTAGTAGTTATCATGCTCATTTCCGGCTGTCAGGCCGGCGATATCCCTCCGGAGCCCGGCGCAGTACAACAATCCCCAGTAGGCGAAGCCTTGCGTTATATCGCAGATGTCGATCCGCGCTACGGCCCGCCATTCGACATCTTCAACGGCGACAAGCAGTTCTTCTTCGCCGAGCCCGAAGTGTTGGAGTTCGACCTCGATGACCCGGCAAGCTGGCCGGACCTCGGCATAGAGGTAGAACAGGAAGGTCGGGCGATCTATCGCTTCGGCTACTATTTCTCAAAAGGCGAATGGCGTCAGTTCACCTTCCCTCAAGAGACGGTGAGGGGATCGAACTGGGTGCGGGATTCGGCCAAGACCACCATGCATGTCGACCCTGGACAGTTCGACGAAGACGTTGCATATTTCGTGACCTATTCATGCATCAAGATCGACGGAGAGTGGAAATGCGGCTGCCGATCGCCGAATGATTGCGGTTACTGGACCCTTCAGACCGTCGATATCGAGAGGAACACCGCCGGGATGCCTGACCTCGTCGTGCAGAACGTTGGTATAGAGTCGTCAGATATCGTCGTCGGCCAGAAAATCAAGGTCATCGTCGACATCACCAACGATGGCGATGCCGAAGCGAAGGGACCTTTCGGCGTGCTCGTGCGCTCCGGACCCAACACCCATCGCATGGAATTCCCCTCTTTGTTACCCGGCCGCGTGGCGAGGTCAACGATGTATTTCTCATATGACACGCCTGGCGATTATGAGATCGTCGCCCATGCCGACGATACAGGCATCGTGCAGGAAGCAGAGGAAGGTAACAATATCCTCGGCCGCGCGATCACCGTAGGCACCGACCTGCCTGACGAACCCGCTTTCTGCGGCAACGATGTGTGCGAGGCAGGCGAAGGGTATTTCTGCATCGAGGAATGCACCGTCTGTGAAGAGCCCCGACCGCTCGGGACGGAGTATGCGCTGGTCGACAAAGATGGGCTGCTCCCCCATGGACTTGGATTCGCCGACCTCAACATCAGGAGCGTGACCTCCCAACATCTCGGATTCCTGAAGAGCAGCACCCTGAAGAACCAATTCGGCCAATACACGCAGACGCAATACATCGAACTCGCGCCTGACACCCATTGGACATGGACAAAAGACCCTGACGATGGCTCGGATGAACCGGCTCCGTTCTTGGTGTTCAACCAGTACGAGAGCGCTTACAAGTGGCAAGCCGCTTTCACGCCGGCGATCAAATCCGGGCATTATGTGGATCGTCGCGACCTGCGTGACCTCGAGAACAAACAGATCAGGATATTCGACAAGGATTACACCGTCATCCGCGCCAGCCATCCGGCTGAACAACACCTCTCGCTCACGTTGCTGGGAGGGGCTGTGCAGGACACACTGGAAGAATACGACGGCAAGACCTACACGGTCGATGGAAAAGAGCTTCCGGTCAAGATCGTGGCCATCCATGACGGAACAGTCAAATTCGACGCCGGCGGCGAGATCACCGATCCTCTGCTGCGAGGAGAGATATACCTTCTCGACAACGGCATCATGATCGGCGTCCGTGACGTCCTCCATGCCGAAGAGATGGAAGAGGGCGGCAAAGACATCGCGACGTTCTACCTCGGCGCGGACAGGCTCGAACTGACCGATATGCGGACCCATGACGCCGGTGGCGGAACTAGCATCGTCAAACACAACGGAAATGAGCTCAGCCAGATGCTGGTCGACCTGATAGTCACTACAGAGATGGGCTTTGGAGAGGAGGATCATATCTATATCTCTGGGATCACCATCGGCTATGTCCCGAGCCAGGAGCTCTATGTCCCGATTGATGAGGGACTGCTCGAGGTCGCTGAAGAGATCGAAGGCGAGGTCGGCAATGTTCTTGTAGAGGGATTCGACATCTTCTTCGACGGGATAGACTACCCTGCGGTCGAGGAGATCAAGCTCAAGCCGAGCGGTTCGAACAACTACAAGATCCAGTTCACCAACAAAGCGGGTGTCGATTACGACACTGAGATCTTCGGATGGGACGGCGGCATGGTATTGCTCGGCAAGATGGCGGGGACTAGCTTTCGCGAGCTTGTGACAGACAAGACCGCTCCGGTAGCTGACGAGGACTTTGTGGTCATCGGTGACGGCAAAGACGACGGCTATGCCCGCATCCTGCAGTTCAAGAGTGTGCAGACCGCGGATGACATCTATCGCATCAAGGACGTCGGCACCGGCGAAGTGTACGATGTCTCATACGACAGCACCGGCACCGGGACATTGGTGGTCGACGGCTTCTCGACGACCATCACCGGTGATGGAGACGATGCGACGTGGATCTTTTTCTCCACAGCACAGCAACATGTCCCCACTAACTTCGGTGCGACCATACTATTCTACAGCCAGGATACCATTGAAGTGCGCTCGAAGATGTTCAGAGGATACCAGGAGAATATCCGGGTCACGGTGATGTATGATCAGGCCCAAAACCAGCTCGAGATTGACATCCAATCCATCGACATCATGGGACGGCCAGTGTTCGACTACAAGGTCGGCGACGAGAGCAAGTACCGCGGCATCGTCGGGGCCTATGGCATGGGATGGGAATACGATCAGGAGGAATTCGGCCAGGACAGCTTCATGTGGATCCAACCTAAATCGCCGCTCTCGGCGCAGGTATATGTGAAACAGAATAGGGCTCTCATACCCTGCGTATCCATCTGCCGTATGATATGCGAAGAGCAGTGTCCTGAGGACTGTAAGCAGACCAAGATAGAGTATGTAGAGAGTCTCGCGCGACCGGACATCGTTAGCCCCACCGAAGAGCAAGAGGTGCAGATCGAGGTCAGGGCGAGAGGCAATGCCGAAGGCATGGAAGGGTTGGATATCCCTATGGCCACGATCATCGGACCAGGAGCACCTATCCAGGTCCGATTGGAACCGGACGGACCCTACTGCACTGGCGGAGGTGGAGACTGTCCAGTCCCCGAATGCATCTGCCCGACCTGCGAGGAAGGGACTGTCTGTGAACCATGCATGTGTCCAGTCCCCCCTCCTTGCCAGTATGAGATCGAGACCACTTGCTATAAGAGCTTCAAAGGAAGCATCACGAGGCCGTTCAGTGAAGGACGGTACATGATCATCCCGACCAACCTTCCTGACATCGACGAGGAGAAGGTGAGGGAAGGGATGCTCTATTCCGTGTCCGACGCAATGATCGACGAGCATATCATCAGAGCAGGTGTCGGATCGTTCAGTTTCGAGGACTTCGAAATGAATGCCGAGAGAGAAGGGGGCTTTCCTGTGCTCCAGTTCATGGCATCTTATGAATCGGAATCTTCTGCAGCCATCGCGCTGGCCTTGAGCTTCTCGAGCAGGGAGGAATCGGCTCTCTTCCTCAAGGAGATCCTTGAACAGGATGATGTGGAGATGGTCAGCACGTTCGGCAGATATATCTACAGGATGAGCGAGACCTATAATGACCTATGGTTCTGGAATCATGAGAATAAGCTTATCGCCGTGTTCCTAGAAGGGGAGAGCGACAAGGACGTCGACGGCATGCAGCTGCTTCGAGAATACCTCAAGATGCATGGCGGCATCGCAGATTGTTTTTCGCAATGCGAGGATGTCCTAGAGCTCTGTGAAGATGATTCCCAGTCATGCCTAGAATCCCATGAGCAATGCGTGATGGAATGCCTCCCTGCATTCCCCAGCTGTGTTGAGAAGGGCGGCATCTGCAGGGAATCCTGCGCACAAGGCGAAACTAGTCAAGGACCGATGGACTGCAACCAAGGCGCATGCTGCAAAGGTGAAGGCCTGACCTTCTCCTATCTCCATCTGCAACCGGAATTCGTGGCGCTTCGGGAAGAGTGCGAAGGACCGGTAGCATGCAATATGCTATACGCCGACGAGGGCGTCAAGAATAACCTGCCCAGGGCAGTGAGCGACGTCAAGGTACGGATGACTGTTCCTACGCTCGGCTTCTCTGAGGAGCAGGTGATCGACAATATCCCTGCTGGATATGTCGGGTCTGTCAAAGAACAGTTCCACTTCGAAATCCCGCCCGGCACGCAGAGCGGCATCTACGATGTCCAGTTCTCCATCATCTATGAAGATGACGGATCCGCGCAGGTGATTACACAATCCTTCAAACGCGAGATTGCGCGCGAGGAGGATATGGAATGCGTCGACGAGGACGGTAACGACTACTACGACAAGGCGCAGATCGATGTCTATTTCCCATCAGGCGAGAAGAAGGTCATGCAGGATGCCTGCTGTGCCAACTGCCATACCGCGCCGAGCGATGAGGGACCATGGGTCTCCGAATACGTCTGCGACGGCAAACTCTGGGACCGCGACATCCATCAATGTCCCAGCGGATGCAAGAACGGTGCCTGTGTCGGATCACCGGAGCAGCTTGATCTCGGAGACTTCCCTAGGTATCTGATTGATGACGATGGCGTGTTCAACGGCATCGTGGTCGTCGGTGATCACAGTAAAGCTCAGGATATCTTCACGATGACTGAGATCATGGCCATGCTACAGCAGAACGCGGTCAAGAAAGATGTCATCGACGGCATCCCACGCACCACTGTCGTGCCCATCCCTGTCTATGCATTGAAGCTGGCGAGCGAAGTCGCCGACTATGCTGCCCAGCATGTGATCAGCGTCGGCTTGCCTTGCGTCAACAGCGTCGCTGCCGGTGTCATGGGCAATCCAGTTCAATGCACTGAGGGAATCCCGGAACACGCGGGCACCATCAAGATGGTGGACACGGGTAAGGGTTATGTCGCAGTGCTCGTCATGGGTCTCGATGATCCCAAGACGAAAGCCGCCGGCGAGGCGCTCATCGGATGGAAGAATCACAAGCTCACCGGGATGGAGATGTGCGCCCAACTGAACGGAGAACATGATCTTTCGGTCGGCAAATGCGAGGAGATGTCCTCCCTCAACGACATCTGCGAGAACTTCCATCACGACACCTGCCCAGACTATTGCATAAAGCGCTGTGTGTCAAGCGTGTGCGAAGACGATGTGTGCACTGATGACTGCGGCGGTCCTGGAAGCTGCGTTACTCCGACCGGCTGCAAGGATTCTGATGGCGGCATGAGCCCTTACCAGGCAGGCGGAATCGTCAACGGTCCGCAGAACATCTTCCACGACACCTGCGATGAGGACTATGAGCTCTGGGAATACAAATGCTTCGGCCCCCAGGGACATGAAGGCAGAAAGGTGTATTGCGCCCATGGATGCGATAATGGCAAGTGCAGCCCCGTCAATCTCCAGATGGTCGCGCTTGAAGAGGAGAAGCCGATCGATTATGTGCTCATGAGCATGGAGGAACATCCTGATTTCTTGTCATGGATGAGGAATCCAGGATTCCTTCCGATGGAGATGTATGGTGAAGCTTTGATGGGACTTGATATCCAGGATGTCGAGTCAGTGTATTCAGCGGTGTATCAGAAACCAGGCGAACATAGAGATATAGGGGTCATGACCATCAGTTTCATCTCGGCCTCGACTCTGGACCTGGCGCTTCCGGACTTCTTGGCGCTGGTCGAAGAGCAGGATGTCGACCGATTCGTTCTGTTGAAGAAGAACGAGCATCTTGTGATGGTCTGGGCAGATTCAGACTCAGAGCATGACATCATCGTCGACGTCGCTGGTGACCTGGTGACCAGGCTCGGACTGCAGTATGTCGATTCTTCGTCTGGTGGCGGAGGCGGCGGAGGTGGCTTTGTCCCAGAGAGATGTGCGCTCGTTTCAGGAATCAACTGTGCGGATATGTCGCTGACTCCAGAACAGCTTAGACTGAAAGTGGTGAACGGCATCGGAAATGACATCACCATCACCGGCCTGGCCTTCGTCAACGAAGACGGGGCAGTTGGTGTCGAGTACTGCGGCAACGAGGAAGACATCGCGATCGCGATCGCCCCAGGCGAGGACGGTATCATCGAGGTCGAATGTGACATCGTCGGAGAGAACGACGACAGGTATGAGGGCAAACTCTTCCTGAACTACCGAGATGAGGCCACTCTGTTCGATCACGAGGTCCATGGCGAACTCAGGATATATCTCGACGCAGCAGTAGGTGGCGGTGGAGGAGGCGGCTCTTAGTCCGCCCTTCAACACAGGAAAAGAGAGAGAAAAAGAATTTTTCTGAAGGGCCTTTACAGGTCCTTCACGATACTTTTCATGATACCGGTGATCAGCGGGATCGTGAACATCTCCTCTTTGTACGCCTTGAGCGCGAAGATGATGGAGAAGATGAGGATCGCGACCGATATCAACGGCGAGAGCAGCCCGAGAATCGTGCCGAGGATGTCGCCGAAGAGCCCGAGCACAGCGCTGATGATGCCGATGCCGAAACTGATGACGAAGTAGATCACCCATGCGCCGATATTCCAGAACAAGGCCTGGAAGCCATGGTAACGAGCTTCTCGATCGCCCTTCTTGGCGATGATGACCAGGATGAGCGAGATGATACCTATAGGATAGGCCAATGCAGCCAACGCCTTGGCGGTGTTGGGGTCGAGCGCTGCTTCGTCGCCACTGGAACCGCCTGATGGCGCGCTAACAGGTGGAGGCGTCGGTTGCGGGACCGGAGGAGCCCCCCCGGAGGTCTCCTGGACCGCGGCATCTATGTCCGCGGCAGAATAGCCTTGCTTGAGAAGCTGTTGCTTGAGAGAATCGACCGGGTATTGGCCTTTGTACTGGTTGATGTAGTTGACCAGGGTTTGGTTCGCCATGGGAATACCTCTTTTTCTGATACATGACGGAAGAATCGGTCTGTAATAAATGTTTTGCTCAGTTGCGGCCGAGGTCGATCATGTCAGAGACCGTGTAGAACTCGGCGACACCTTTTTTGATGAGGCCGTCGATGACATCCCGGAACCATGCTGTCGTCTTGGTCGATCCTCGCTGGGATGAGCCATGAAAGAGGTAGATGCCGCCAGGACGGTGTCTGGAGAGGACGCGTTCGATGCTTTCCTCAGGCGGACGATACCTGATCGTCGGATCCCCTTCGATGGTCCAGTCGAAACTATCCGTCGTCCAGTAGATCATCTGGTAGCCGAGCTCTGCCGCGCGGCGCATGAAGGCAGGGTTGCGTTCCCCATAGGCGTTACGCAAAAGCATAGCCCACTTCAGATGGAGCGGCATCTGATCGTTGAGTTTGGCGACGAGTCTTTCGGCCTCGAGGATCTCGCGATCGAAATGTGCCTCTGGAAGTTCCTGGGGATGCGGATGGGTGTCGGTATGGTTGGCCAGCTCATGACCGCCGTCCGCGATGCGCTCGAAGACTGAGAGCATTTGGCCGCTCGCCAGCGCCTGCCGCATGAAATGCCCGGTGATGAAGAAGGTATAATGGATCGAGATGCCTTCAGCCCGGTAGTCATCCGCGATGTCAAGGTAGTGATGAAGCATGCCTGGATCACAGTAGTGGGCATCGATGGTGAGCGCTACGCCGGTGCCGTTGCCGACGACGACCTCCTTCATCCCTCTCTGGACGGTCTGCGGATCAGTAGATGCGTTGGATGCCCTCGTGGCATAGTACTCGAGCGCTTCCGGCGTGACATATGCAGGTTGGCGGAAAATCTTCTTCTCGAGAGATCCGACATCCAAGACAGATTCGGGTATGGCGACATCCTCCAGCACAGGCATGCTTGGAGGTCTAGGCCAATCCTTGAGTATGTGCTCGATGGCCACCGGCTCAAGAGGTAAGGTGACCTGGCTTTGCGGCGGAGCGGTATCAGAGTGGAACAGGAACGGTATGAGCGCGATCATAACCGCGTTCAGATACGCCGAAGCCAGCAAACTAGGGATATCGCGGTATTGGTATCCTCGAAGAGGAAAGGGAAGAACGCCCCTGGAGGAGGTATGAGGAAACCTTCAGGATCGAAATGGCCGTTCATCTGACCCCGATGCCCGTTGCCTTGGGTGGATGTGTACCATTTGCGGATTTCATCCCTAGACATGCCGAGATGAACATGCTCCATATGGTCAGCCTTGAACTGCGCGCTGAAGAGGTATGGATACAGATCCTCTGGCTCCTCTGGGACGAGAGACGACGGCAGGACATAGTCAAGGCGCTCGAGGCGTCCGGTCTTCTTGTCGAAACCGAAGTATCTTGGTTGCCCGGTCGCCCATGCTGCCGCCTGGAAGGAATAAAGCCTCATGAGCTCAGGAGGATCCCATCCTTTATCCAAGAACCGAGCATGGTCTCGCGTGAACGCCTCGCTGCCCAGATAGGTATCGAGAGCAAGGTCTAAAGCGCTTATCTTGAAGGCTGTCGCCATGGTCGTATCCATTCAGAGACCGAGGTTTATTTATAAGGATTAGGGCGAAATCGCGTTTTGAGACCACTCGCCGATAGCAATCTTCTTATTCTCGGCTGCACCCCACAAGGATATGGGAGACGATACGGCATTAGGGCTCACACCATACCACTATGGTCTCATCGCAGGCAATGCCCTGTTCGCGCCGAGCCAATTCGCTCTCGCGTGGATCGGTGTGACCGAACGCGAGGGGATCGCCAAGCATCTGGACGATATCGTCGACGACATTCTCGAGAAGGAAACCACGTCGACGTACAAGGACGAGACACCGGAACTCTATAGGCTCATTTCTCAGAAAGAAAAAGGCCGGTTCGGCATCGAAGACCTGGAAGAGATGGTCTTCAAAGAGTACAAGACCAAGAAGATGGTCAGGGATTCTGCCGCGAGAGAGCCCGGCAGGAAGGCAAAACAGACGAAACCGACCCATTACGCGACGATGTCGGACAAGACATTGGTCTCTATGAAGATCACCTCCCGCAAGAAAGGCCAAGTGGAACGGGACTACAATCCCACATTCCAGTTCCCATTCGTCCAGAAGGCCGAGGACCTGACGAAATTCGATTTCCACAGGACCGCCCAGCAGGCATACAAGAACCTCGCCAAAGGCCGGCTGTTCTTCGAGGGACACACCCAGGAGAAGATCTACCTGGATATGCTCAAGAAGACGGTCGATGAACTCCACGACGGAGACAATTTCGTCCTGCAGAAAAAAGATGTGGACAACGACCATTTCCGCAGCCTTAAAGTCGTCGACTACACGGCCGCAGCGGGATTGACTAAGCTCTATCAGCTCGTCAAGAACGACCAACTCCACATGATAAAGACCAAAGGTGCGGCGAGCATCGACAAATCCCGAGATAAGGTGGTCTGCCCCTTCGATTTCGACAAACGGCCTGATCTCGCCCTCGAGGCTTTCGTGCGTCGATACCATCGACCCGATAAGGATTCTTCGTCCGATGTCGACGAACATCGGGGCCGACTCATGAGCATCGACAATTTTTTCATCGGCAAGAGCGGATTCTATTCTCCGTTCTTCCAGGAATTGGTCCGGAAACATGATGTCATGAAAGGCACCATGATGCTGCATCGTAACCTGCCAAACTATCTCAGGAACATCTATATGGCTCTCGACGAACACTATTACCTTCGCGAGGGCAAGCAGACACGTTTCCGTGGATTCGGCCTGGAATGGCCTGGCAAAAAGCACCAGGTGATGTCCGCAATCTACAGCCTCGACGAGAAACCGGCCGACAACTCCCTGAGCATCAGCGTCATCCTCTCGCCGAGGACCAAGATGCCGCTCATCCTCTACCGTGATTTCCATCCCAGTTACGATATTGGATGGGACCATGATCCTTTAGAAGGGGATCCACTCGAGATGATCAATCTCCCTTCGAATATGGGCTATCCGAAGGAGACTGATAGGAAACGCTGGGTGGAGAAGGATCCTCGGACAGGATTAGATTGTGTCTGTACTCTTGTCGCACCGACGGCAGAGATTCTCAATCGGGCCAGCTATTTCTCGAAACTAGGACATCGCAAAGGAGTCGATGGCTCTTTCTTCGTCAAACAGTATCATCAGCACTATCCGAATAGGATATAGCGAACACAGCAAAGTCACCTCACCCATGTCGAGGTCCCTTAAGGGAGTATAAGTAACCTTTATATATCTAAACTTTCACTCATCCTTTACTATCATTTTAAAAAAAGAGGGGTGTGGGAATGAGGCGTATTCTATTTGCAGTAGTATTGTTGCTATGCATCAACATCGCCGCCGGCGAAGTATTGGTTCTGAGCCTGAACAAAGGCGAGTTCACGACCGGTGAGACTGCGGTGATATCAGGAGCTGTCCTAGACGACAGTCTCAACGGCGTCAACGCGTCGAACGTATGGGTCTACCTGGACGGGACACTCGAGGCCAGCCTCGTCTCGGACTCCAGCGGCGACTACTCCTACTCGCTGACGAACCTGTCTGCGGGCGACCACAACCTCACGGCGAACACCACCTCCTCATCCCAACGCCTCACGTTCTCCGTTCTCTCCGCCGCCCTCACACCGTCCTACCAGATCATCGCCAGCTCCCTGACCGTTCCCTTCCGAGACCCCGCCCTCAACTTCACGGTCAAGAAGTTCCTCGGCACCATCCTCACCTCCGATTCCTACACCTATGACGTATTCTACGCCAACGGCACCGCCGCCAACACCAACCTCTCAGGCGTCTCCGGCACGGTCGAGACCCTCTCTCTCCCCGCCAAGGTCGGCCTATTCAGCGTCGTCGTCGACAGCAAGAAGAGCTTCACCGTGTCAGTGACCAAGTTCTCCCTGAAGTTCCGCATCACCGATAAAGCCGGCAATCCCAAGTACACATTCAAACCGAATGGAGTCGCCTACTTCGAAGTCGAAGGGTTCTCAAACGGCCAGAGGCTCACGAACGCCACGGTAAGTGCGGTCGTGACCGATCCTACCACGAGCAAGAAGACCGTGACCTTCACAGAGAACAACGGCGTCTACACCGGCAACACCAATGTGACCAGCACGACGCCGATACAGCTCCAGAGCGGAGATTATGATGTCGAGTTCAAGATGCAGGACCTATCGAACAACGAGCAGATCATCAAGGGATTCTTCACTGTGCTCGGCCTCTCCGTCGACATGCAGCTGGTCGACAAACAACCTTATCGCGCAGGAGAGACCGCGGAGTTCGACGTCGTGGTAAAGTCCCTCGAGACCGGCAACCTCCTTTCCCATAACGAGACTTCGTATACCATCGAGATCGTCAAGGACGGCAATAACTACGACGCCTCTGCCGTCGTGTCGAGCGCCTCGACGGATGCCACCAAGACATCACGGCTTAGCCTCAGCATCCCATCCGACCTCGCCGACGGCCACTACTTCCTCAAGGCAAGGGCCGCCTCCAGCGGCAAGAAAGGGAAGGGATCGGAATTCTTCGAGGTCGCAAATACCGAAGTGTTCGTGGAATTGACCGATAACTATGGTGATTTCCGAGACATCTTCAAGCCTGGCGAGCTGGCGAAGGCCACGGTCGAATCCAACGGGAACATGACATTCGTGTCGCTTATAGTAGAGGACACCGCAGGCGTCCAGCAATCCGCGACGAACGACACACCAGGCGACACCACGTCCGCCATGACCTTCAATGTGCCGACGACACAGGGCAATTACCGGCTTGCGGTCGTGGCGACCATGGAGAGCGGCGCGACCGTGACCCGGTACCGCTGGTTCAAGGTCCAGAATTATTTCTCTTTCCTCGATATCAAGAACCTGAACAACCAACCTCAGTTCACCTTCGGGCAAGGGGACTCATTCCTCGGAGATATCAATGTCTTCGACGTCACCACGGGACAGGGCGTGGACATCTCCAGCTTCACGGTGAAGTTCGACAAGATCGTCAATGAGAACACCCAGGTGGAATACACCAGCATCCAGGCGGTCAAGAACACCTCGCTGAGCAGCGAGACCACCGGCTCGGCGACATATCTCATCACCCCACAGTCGCTTCCCTACGGAGTCTATCGCATCGATTATACGCTCATCAATACGGTTGGTGAGACATTCGACGGCAACGGCTGGTTCGGCGTCTCGGCTTTCGACGTCAGTGTCGAGACCTATGACGAGAACGGACAGCAGAAGAAGGTGTTCCCCGCAGGCAAGACCATCAATGTCACGATAACACTCTCAGACCCATTGAACGGGACAGCGACGATCCACAGAGAGTTCTTCACACCCATCACCTTCGATGTGGAGGAGGGGACGGGATCGGCCCTACTCACTGCCGCATCCGGAGAACTGCCCTCACAGTCAGGCTATTACCATTTCGGGGTCGAAGTCACCACTGACGACGGCCAGACCGGCCTTGGCAACAGCTTCTTCGAGATCCGCAACCTCAACTTCAGGAGCATCAGTGTACGGAGCAACGGCCAGTTCGCTCCCACCGCGGACATCGTCGCGGACGTGACCCTCGAGAAATCAGGCGACCTGGTCAACGACACCAATATCACAGTCATGCGTGTGTTCCGCGCTTGGGATATGCTTGAGGTCTCCACCTCATCATCAGCTAATCCGGTGTTGACCAATAACCTTGGACGCACCACGGTGACCATCGATCCTGCAAGCACACTGGAGCCTGGCGATTATTTCGCAGAGATCCGTGCGACAAAAGGGACAAACAATGTCTTCGCGGGATTCGGTTTCTCCGTCGTCGAGGACAAGGTCATCATCACCATCAACGATGATGACAGTATCTTCTCGTCCAACGACAATGTCGAGATCAACATCAAGGTCACCTACCAGAACGATACGCCGAAGAACAATGTCACGGTCAACCTCACCGGACTGCTCAACTTCGCGACCTGGGGTCAGGTGACGACAAGCAAACAGGCCGCCACATCATCCAATGGCGTCGCATCCATCACCATCTCGGCAGCGAACTTCAACGCGGGCAGATACGCCCCTGTCGTTGCCGTCGAAGGACTGCAGAACACCATCGTCGGTTTCGGCGACGGTGAGTTCGAGATCGTCCCCTTGACTGTTGCCGTGTCATTCGCTGAGGATCCTACATTCTCCATCGCTGAGGACCTGACCATCTACGTCAATGTCACAGGAGAGGTCACGGTGACGACCGCAGTAGAAGACATCAACGGCGTCACACAGACCGCGGACTCGTTCTACAGCAGCGGCATATTGACGGTCAACAACGAGCTGCCGCCAGGAGAATATTTCATCGACGTCACCATCACGCAGAGCTCGAACAGCAAGACGAGAAGGCTTTGGTTCGAGGTGCTTGCCCCCTGGGCGCATATCCCTCCACTCCCGAATCCTACCTATGACGAGAACGGCACCATCAATTTCACCCATTCGGTCTTCACCCAAGGCGCCAACGGCTGGAATCCCTCGAGCGGGACCCTGGTCATAGAGACGGTCGAGAACCTCTGGACCGGGAACACCACGACGGTCAATACCACAATCGCGGCGACCGGTCAAGGGACCTCCCTCTTCGACATCAGCTCGTACAATCTCGGCAAGGGCGACTACTTCCTCAATTTCGTCATGACCGAGAATCCGGGCTATGCGGAGTCTTTGTATTTCAGGGTCGAAAAGGACGTGTCCATCTTCGTCTCCCCCATCATCGCGGAGAACAATGTGACCATCGTGGTCAATACGACCGGGTTGTCGAGCGGCACCGAACACTATCTCGAACGCTACACCAACTATGAGACAGGCACCGAGACCATCGTCGGCGGCGGCGTACAGGCGACGGGCACAGACGTGCAGTTCTCCATCGGCAATCTTGACAATGGTTTCTACTATGCCCAGCTCCGAGTCGTCGATGGATCGGATGAATACTATTGGGATGTCAATTTCGACGTCAGAGTCAGGGAGGTGACCATCGACGGGCCAAGCGACGCTTTCGTCAACAACAATGTCACCTTCAATATCAGCTCGGCGACCTCGTCGACATTCTGGATCATCGACCCCTTCACGCAGACCGTGCTCATCAGCCAACCCATCACCCCGGGCAACACCACAGTGAACCACACGTTTTCCTATCCTGGCTTCTTCATGTACAGCTACGGTGACGACAAATGGGATGCGTTCAAGAACCACCAGGGCCTGGAGATCATGAGCGTCGGGTACAGTGTGCAATGGCCCTTCGACGACAATAGGTATGTGCTGACCGGGACCAAGAATTTCACCTTCAACGTCACCGCAGGCCTGACTGATACACCATTGACCTTGAGGATCAAGAACCTGTTCACCGGGGATGTGACGACCAGGACGGACCTCACTACACATTCCGTGGCCAATAACATCAAGACCTTCTCGTTCGACATCGACGGCGACCTTGGACTGGTCAACGGGCCGCATGACGTCGAGCTCGTCCTCGAAGACGGCTCCTCGCAGTCGCCCAAGGCATTCTTCTTCATCGACATCTTCCCGGACCAATATCAGATGTGGGCCTGGACAGAGCGATGGGAATACAATGTCGGCGAGAATATCACGCTACGCATCGAGGTCTACGACATCCTGCAGAACTGGCAGAAACAGACGCCCGACAACGTGGTGCTCGGCCGCCTTGAGGATCCCTTCGGCATGGATGTCAGCGCATCGATGGATTGGGCCGGCGGCGGGACCGCAAGCATCCCCATCGGCGTGAGCTGGACGAGCGGCTACTATCATGGCGAACTCAATATCACCGAAAGCGGCACGACAAAGACCGTCCCCTTCGACCTGCAGGTCAGAGGAAACGACAATATCGAACTGTTCTGGAACCAGAACAAATGGGACTACTCATCGAATGAAGTGTTCTCGCTGCGCGTCGAGGCCCGGGACGGAGGAAGCCCGGTAGCAGGAGTCCCCGCCCAACTCATGGCCTTCCAGCAATGGCCGGAGGACTATGACAGCGAACCGCAGGATCAGATGGGCAATATCACCGGAGCTTTCAATTTCTCGACCGCCGATAACACCACAGACGCCAACGGCGTGATCACCTTCAATATCGACCTTGGGACTGCGACGCTGCCTACCGGCGGCTTCACCGGCCGTCTCAACATCGGAGGCCAGATCGTCTGGTTCGACTTCCAGCAGCGCTCCTACTTCGTCGATGCCTATCCCGAATCGTGGGAGTACGGCATCTCGGACACCGTCCAGATCAATGTCCGTGCGAGAAATATCGACAACTGGAATCCGATCAGCGAAGACGGTAACGTGACCATCGAACGAGTTCAGCGCCATGAGCCGGGTTCCTGGCAACCGGTGGAGATCAGCCCGGCCGCCTTTGGCCTGCAGAACACCCAGTTCTCTGTCGTCGGCGGCGAAGCGCTCCTCGAGATGCAGGCGAACAGCACCGCGCTCAACATCACCAAGCCCTATGAATTCGAGCTCAAGCTCTCCATGGATCTGGAGGGATCAGGATCGTCTGAAGGATGGGCCTGGTTCAGAATGAGCAATACTGACAAGCCCAATGTGACGCTCGTCGACAATACCGGGTCCGCCCCTGAGAGTTATTTCTCCGGCCAGACCTACACAGTCAAGGTGACCAATATCAACAGCGGCACGATCAGGAATATCTGGGGACCTTGCGGAGGATCAGTCAACACGGCGCTCGTCAATCTCAGTGACGTGTTCCAGGCGAATATCACCGGACCCAATTGTCCGGGTTTCTACGATATCGAGATCGAGATCGCTCGCGGAGAGGGATTCACCGAGCATGTCTACAAGCAGTTCTCCATAGGCAGCGGCATGGAGATGAATTTCGAGTCTGACGGGCATGCGGTGCCCGAAGTCAATTTCTCAGTGATGGTCATGCTGTTCGGAGAAGGCGAGGATCCCTTCTGCCTACCGGAGAACGGGTGCAACCCTTGGGGGACCTGGTTCGGACCTTTGGGCAACAAGACCGTGACGCTCATCGGCATGAAGGATCTGGCCAATTTCAGCTATATCAACCTGACTGTCCAGGATCTGAGCAAGAAGACGAATGGATTCCCCTCATGGATGATTCCGACCAGTGGAGGTGGGGCCTCCTGTGACAGCGTCAGCAACGAGACTGTCTGCAATCAGACGAACGACTGCATATGGGCTTTCAATCCTGGGCAGGGCTTCGACACATGTATGAGCACGCAGATGATGTGCTCCTCGTTCAACGGCGACGAATCCGGATGCACTAACGCTGGCTGTGATTATGACATCGGGATGAATGAATGCAACTCTGCTTCTGCGCCCGAGAGCTCAAGCGGTGGAGGCGGCGGAGAGTTCATGGATTTCGACGAGATGCCCGGCCACGCCACGTTCACCTTGAATCCGACCGTGCTCGGCATGGTCGCAGGCAATAAGTACGACCTCATCTTCGAATATATCGATGATGATAACGAGTCGAACACCGGCAAACAGCTCATCCAGGTAGAGCGATTCCATGCTGCCATCTCGAAACGTGAGCGCAACCTAGGCGCCAATAGCGGACAGCAGGTATGGCTCCAGACCACCGACCTGTACGGCGTTCCTCTGCAAGGATGCGATATCATCTATTCTTCGATCTACGACGAGAAGAACTATCAACTCGTCAAGACCTTGTCCATCAACAACGAGACGGACGAGAATGGATCATTGTCATTCTCGTACACCACCCCGTCATTGCCGGGAACATACGTCGTGGACGGTACTGCCACCTGCAATATCTCTGGAGTCCTCATCACCCAGGAGTCCGGCTATTTCATCCAGGTCGGCGCAAAAAGCCTTGAGGTCGACATGAAGACCAAGATCAATGAAGAGGAGAAGATCAAGCTTTCCTTCACGACCAAAGATAGGCTTGGACAGCCCACTGACCAGCGGCTCGAGATATCGCTCTACCACGAGAGAGCGGATTATAGCCAACCTGTCTATTCCTTGGGCGGTTCCGACTGCACTTCGCTCGACGCCAACCAACAGTGGGAATATATGTCGAGCGGAGGGACATTCGCAGACAATAGACTCGAGATCACGACAGACGCTTCTGGCCAATACGAGTTGGAGCTCTGCCCCATGCCGAGAGGGACCTATAGCGTACACGTGTTCCCGCTGTTCGAATTCGGTGAGGAAGGACCAGCCGGAGGCATAACTGAAGGGCCGAAGGAGGACGAGTCATCATTCGATGCGGCTTTCATCGTCAGCTCAGCCGACATCACGGTCACCTCTGACCTCATCTACATGGTCGGGGACAACGTGACCCTCAACATCACCGCATATGACGGTGACGGTCTGCCAATAAGCGGCCAGATCGTGGCGATGAAATCCGCTCTGGGCATCCATGATGAATCGGCGATCATCCAACGCCTCAGCGACGGACAGACGGTCAACGTGACCAACGGCACCGCACAGGTGAGCTATACCATCCCCAGCGTCGCCCAGGACAAGGACGGGGAGAATGTCACGGTGTCGCATGGAGCGGTCGACCTCAGATTTATCCTAAGAGATTCCGCAGGGAACCGCTTCCCCTATGAGAACATGCAATACGCCGTGCGACGGAGCGCGTTCTCGACGGTGACGGCCCCTACCAGCGTCAAGACCAATAGGATGATACCGATACATGTGGAGACCGACAACCTGACCCGATTCAAGGTCCAGGACGGCGTCTATTTCCTCCAGGACAATACCGATAAGACGAAGGATTGGATCATCGAGAACGGCGTCTTCCTGCAGGATAACGGCGACGGTTCAAGCAGTGCTGATCTACAGATCCTCAGCCCGAGGGAGCCAGGGAGCTACTTCATCGGGATGCTCATCTTCGACATCGCAAAATCGGCCTTCAATCCCGACGACGCAGCAGAGCTGCTTGTGTTACCCATCGATGTCACCCTGGACCTGATCAATGTGACAGGAAATGTGGTTGAATCGGACAATGTGACCCCTATCGATGGCGCGACCGTCCGCATCGGCAAGCTTGAGACGACGACTGCGGCCGACGGCACATTCTCGATGGATATCCCCCAAGGGAAGAGCGCCATCGAGATCGAGAGGACGGTGCAGACAGGGAACAAGCAATTCATGAAGACATCTCAGCACACCTTCGACGCCAATGCAGAGATCAATGTGACGTTCTACGGCGTGATGCTGAACGGATCGTTGCAGCAGACACTGTTCAACATCTCGTCGCCCAGCGTAGACCTCTCGACCATGAGACTGCGCATCAATGTGTCCATCAACAATACCGGCGGAGTGGAACTGGACAATGTCTCCATAAGGGCGACCGCCATGAGCGGAGACGAACTGAAGAACAAGACATTCACCGGATATGGCACGGGAAGCGTCTTCTTCCAGAATCTCTATGCGGGTTTCGAGATAGGCACCTACTCGCTGGCGATCAAGATGTCAGAAACGAGCTGGGACGGCTCGTCGTATGTGCTCATCAACGGCCAGCCCACCAATTCGACGGTCGGTGCAATTCTCAAGAAAAGCTATGATGTCTGGACCTATGCGGTGGCCGGCGACAACCTGGATAATGACGGCGATTGCGCGCTCAATGCCACGATGGTTGCCGGATGCGTCCCGCATGAGTCCTGGGTGGCAGGCACATGCGTGGATGAAGAGGTCGACAACAACAAGGATGATGATTGCGACGGCAGGATAGACGAGGACCTCGAGGGCACGGGATATTTCGAATGGTGCGGCAACAGCTTCTGCTCGTCAGAAGAAGCATCGTCCGGCACCTGCTTCGAGGACTGCGCCCAAGGGTATTGCGGCGATTCCACCTGCCAGGCCGGAGAGGAGACATGGTGCGCGAGCGACTGCTCGGCGAATGTGACTACATGCAACACACCGAACCAATGCTTGACGGACGGATCGCCTAATTTCTGCAACATGTGGAATATCACCGAACCCGCCTCTTGGTGCGGTTCAAGCTGCGACGCGGACAATTGCTGGGCTTGTGGATATGATGAGTGCGCCTCCAAAGGATGCATGCTCGGAGAAGAAGGCAGCAATTGGTGGTGCTTCATGCAGGAGACCTGCGGCGATGACGCATGCTTCGCATGCAAGACCTCAGGAGAGTGCGGCGGAACCTCAGTGTGCGAGTGGGATATCGATTCCTACAGCCCCGACGGCGGCTGGTGCAACAGGCCATGGGACTGCAGCTCTGAGTGCGGAGCATGCAACAGCGAACCTGATTGCACAGGATCAGCGGCAGAGATGAACAATGCAAGCTGCGTGTGGAGAGTCGACCAGCAAGGAGGCGGATGGTGTGAATGGAATATGACCTATCTTCCGCCCAGTTCCGGCGGTGGAGGCATCATCGATAACATCTGGTTGGGCGCAAACCAGAGCATCCAGGATTGGCAGGCACCTATCGACTATAAATGCTGGTCAGGCAATTGCGGGACGACCGTGGATGCGGGAGACTACTTCATCCTGCTCCATATGGGCGACACTATGGTCAATGTGACGGTCAACGGCACCTATGTCGACATGATCGACAATACCGGCGGGTGGTTCACGGACAAATACACCAGCTCGACGTTTACCTTCTCCAACGGCTCCTGGCTCGTCGAGATCGAGGACCTCATCGGACCGGATTACATCGCGTGGACCGTGGAGATCGGCGGTAACGGCAGCAGCGGCTCATCAATCTGCGGCAACGGCGCGCTCGAAGACGGAGAACAATGCGATGACAGCAACACCGACGATGGTGACGGATGCTCATCGGTCTGCGAGAGCGAACCATCGAGCATGCTGAGCTTCTCTGTCAGCAAGACGTGCGTGAACTGCCCGGTCAATGTCGACGAGTATGCCATCTTCGAGCTGTTCGTGTGGAACAATGGGACGGTCAATGCGACGGACATCTTCATCGAGGACCAATTCAACAACAGCTACCTCAATGTGACAGGAGCGATACCCTCATGGGACGGTCTGATGGCGGACGGCAACAGCGTGCCCGAGTCTGTGGAGTGGAACGTCAATCTCACGGTCAACGAGAACTTGACGTTCTACATCAACTTCACGGCCGTGAGCAACGGGACCACCCTCAACCAGCTGATGGTCAATAACAACTCCGCTTCTGGTGAACACTTCATGTACAAGATGACCAACGAAGTAATCAATATCGGCAGCGGTGGCGGTCCCGGACCCTCCCCGAGCGCGAGAGTCGTCAAGACCTGCCTCAATTGCCCTGTAGAAGTCGGCGAGGGCGTGCTGTTCGAACTTAAGGCGATAAATAACGGTTCGGTCGACCTCAACGTGACGCTCATCGACGAATACAACACCTCTTTCCTCAATTACACCTGGTCTGATGTGTTGTATGACACCCTCGACCTCCTCATAGGAATGGTGAGCTGGAATATCAGCACAGTAGCAGGCGAGAACGTCACTATCATCGCGAATTTCACCGCGATGAGCGCGGGAAACACAACGAACTATGCGATACTCAATAATGGCACAGCCAATATAGGAAGCTTATGGTTTGATTTCCAGATAAACCCCGGACCTCAAGCGAACGGCGGAGCATGCGGCGACAATAGCTCATGCATCAGTGGCTACTGCAACAACGACTTCTGCTGTGATTCAGGAGAATGCTGCAGCATATCAGCAGATTGTCCAGGCGCATACAGCACCGCGGCCCAATGCGACAATATGACTGGATGCCAAGGCTACAGGATAGATGCGACATGCAGCAGCAACCAATGCGGAAGCACAGCGAGCATAGATGACGACAGCGCGTGCAATGGCGCTGTCGAAGCGCTGACATGCGGATATTACCAGTCAGAATACTGTACTGGCGCCGCTGACCAGAGCGCACCGACATGCCCGGTGACCTGCAGCATCGACGGAGAATGCGATGCCAATGCGCATTGCGACATCGTCTGTCTAGAGGACCTCAGCAGCGGCCAAGCATGCGATGAGCCCAGCGATTGCGTATCCGATTCGTGCTCTGGAGGATTCTGCGACTGATCGCGGTGATGAAAATGCACAACACTAACCAAAAAATGAGAACGAGGGGAAACACGATGAAAACGACCATCATCATGATCTTAGCGCTTCTGTTCGTGCCTGCCGCGATGGCAGCGACACTCACCTGCCAGCAGACGACGGACGCCAGCCTGTCCATCCCGCAGTTCTCGAGCCAGAACGTCGAGATCACCTGTACGGCGAGCGGCGGGACGGTGAGCACGATACAGATCTCACCAAACCCTGATCCTTCGACCGGGCTGACGTTCACGAGCTCTCAGACCATGAGCTCCAGCCTGACCGACCAGGAGACAGGGACGGCGACATGGAGCGTGACGGGTGATTCACCCAACACCTATTCGGTGTCGTACACGCTCTTGTCCGACGGGACCAATTCGTGGACAGGCGCGCAGACGACCTCGATCGTCGTGCCGTCGGCGGCGCAGCTCACGGTCGAATACGTGCTCCCTCCCGCCCTCTTCACTCCGGCGGTCGAGACGCTCGACTTCAAGATCAACAATATCGGCGGGACGACCGCCAACGACGTCAAGATCCAGCTCGACGACGGAACCATCCGCGACTATCCGGTCACGATCGGTGCGGGCGCCTCATCAGCCTACAGCTGGACCAACACGACAGGTTTCAACACGTCAGGGACCTATACCACCAAAGTCTATATCGGTTCTGTATTGCATGACAGCGCGACCGCCCAGGTGCTGACCAGCAGCGAGGGGAATAATATGACTGCTAATTGGAATCTGATCAGCCTGGTCGAAGAGCCGGCGGATCTCAGCGTCAGTTCCGTGCTCACCGGTGCGAACTGGAGCAGCGTCTGGGCATGGAACACCGGCCTGAAGAGCTTCCAGCAGAGCATCTGGACCGAGGATGGCCCTGCAGGTCCGCTCACGACCTTCGAGATGAATCGCGGATATTGGGTGCTGTTCAACGAAGCGTTCACGCTCAATCTCGATGGAAGCGTTCCCTCGAACCACAATATCTCACTGGCGACAGAATGGAACCTGATCGGGTACTCATCGGACAGCGCAGCGACCGCGACGACCATCCTGACAGGCCTCAATTACAGCAGCCTCTGGATGTGGAATGAGTCGGCTAACGCCGGTGCAGGCGGTTGGAAGAGTCACCTCATCATCGACGGAACCGTGGTAGGGCCTCTGGAGACATTCCATCCGGGCTACGGCTACTGGATCGACATGAATGAGGCCGGAAACCTGGTCTATTAGGAGTAGAGGATGAAAAAGACGACCATCATCGGGGCTGCTATGTTGTTGCTTGCCATAGGTATGGTAACCGCTCAGGCTCCTCCTGAGCGGCCCATCATCATCGCCGGCGAAGTCATCATCGACGGGCAGCCCGGAGACGGAGCACTATTCGAGATCAAGGTGACAGATGATGCATCCGGCGTTGATCTCTATTCAGGTACCGGCACGGTCGGATCGGTCACATCAGGATTCATCTATGACGCTGAGGTCCCGGCGAACAGCATCGGGGACGAGATCACGCTGACCGTGGTGGCTACGGATACGCCTGGTTTCTCGTGGACCCATGCCATCTCTGGAGAGGAATGGGAGAATTCAGCCGTCGTGGTACCGACGGTGACATTGGAGACCAGCCAGACAAATCCCCCTAGCAGCCAGACTAATGACGGCGGTTCAGGAGGACAAACGACCGGAACGGATGGCTCGACAGGGACGGAAACGACGGGTGATGATGAATTATTGCCTCTGACTGATGAACCTGAAGCAGAGGATCAGCCTCCCGCTGCGGAGACCATCGGGACAAAGGGCGAACCTGAGCCAATGTTGGCAGATACGGAAGATACAAAACCGGAAGCGACCCAAGATCAGCCTGAAACAGAACCTGGTACTGATGAAGGAGAAAGGACAAAAGGCATCGGTCTGCCGATGACGATTGCCATTGTCGCTGTGATCATAGTAATCATTGTGATGTTATTCGTGTTCAAAAAAAGGGGTGTGAATTAATATGAGATTGTCCAGCATTTTGTTGTTCGGGGCGCTGTTTATATCGCTCGCGCTTGTGAGCTCAGCGGCCCCACCATCGACATCTCTCGTGGTGTTCGGTAAGGTCTATATGGCCAATGGATCGAATGCCACCGGAGCGAATTACACCATCAATGCCTACGTGTCGTACACCAACCTCACATCGGTGAACCAGACCACGGGTCAACTACCGACAGGTCTCGACGTCAATAATAACCTGTACGATAATGGCCTCTATGTCCAGGGCGCAGGTAACCTCCTCGAGGTCATCGTCGCCTACTACAGCAGTGGCGTGGTGCAGCAGAACGACAGCTGGCTATACAACATCACGGCTAGCGATGAATCGAATTCCTTCGTCATGATGCCGACGATGACCCTCACCGACGTGCAGGCACCCAGCCAGGTAAGCGGATTCTCAGGCGTCTCGATGGGCGACGGAGAAGCGGTCAACCTCACCTGGACCGCCAACACCGACGACACGCTCGGATATAAGCTGTACAGGGACGGATCAGTGATCGGAAGCTTCACCCCTGCTTCCAACGCCACCTACCTGGACACGGGCCTGACCAACGGCCAGCAATACGACTACTCAATCACCGCATACGACAGCGCACCCAATTTCGCCACGAACGCGACGACGTCCGTCACACCCCAGGACACGCTCGCGCCCGCCCAGGTCACTGGTGTCGTCGTATCATCAAGCAACCAGACACTCAATATGTCATGGAGCGGCGTCTCCACCAATAGCGACGGATCATCGATCAGCGATTTCGCGACCTACCGGGTCTACAGCAATATGAGCGGCGCATGGGGTCTGATCGCGTCCACCACCTCATTGCTCTGGAGCAATAGCTCACTGCAGAACCAGGTCGCCTATTATTTCACCGTCGCCGCAGTGGATGATGATGGCAACGAAGGCCAGAACTCGTCGACAACCACAGGCACCCCTGCAGCGAGGCCCACCATCAGCATCGCACCGAGCGAAGGCATCATCACCTCAGGGACCACGATCAATGTGACCATCTCGTCGTCAGCGAACCTCGATGCTGCGAGCTACCAGGTCTATAACTCATCGATCGACATCATCGACAATCAGCAGAATGGCTCGATCGACGCTGCATCATGGACCTACACCATCGATCCGTCTGCGTGGGCAGAAGCGATGGCGCATACTGTCGCGATCTGGGCGAATGACACCAACGCCCAGGCGAATTCACAGAACTTCACGTATACCGTCGACGATACCAGGCCCGCGGTGACCGGGATGCTCATGGAAGACGGCGATAGCCTCGTGACGAGCAGCGCCAGCGTCCGGTTCAATGTGACCGTGACAGACGTGAGCACGATTGCCACCGTGACTTTCGGGGCTTCCGGCACAGAGGTCGGCTTGACAAATAGCACTCCGACGCTGTTCTCGGCGACGACCGATGCCTCGACGCTCGGTTGCTCATCCACTGACGGTAATTGTACTGTCACCTTCGTCGCGACCGATGTCGCAGGGAACATCAACAGCAGCGAGACGCTGACATTTTCCATCGACGATGTCTCACCGACCGTGACAGGAGCTATCGCGGACGACGCTGACGGCTATCTGAAGAGCACCGACGCCGTCAAGATCAATGTCACCGTCGCCGACAGCAATACGATTTCGACCGTGAATGTCTCTGGAGGGACGGCGTTGCCCATGAGCCTGCTCACGGGCAGCGTCTACAACCTGACCGCGACACCTGCGGCCTTAGGATGCAGCGAAGGAAGCTGCATATTGACTTTTACCGCAGTCGATCTCTTAGGGAATAGCAATACGACAACAACGCTCTCACTGACCGTGGACGATACTGAGCCATCGCTCTGGGACTCCGGCGTCAATGATACAGACGCAAAGGTAAAGAGCACCGACAGCGTGCTGTTCAGGATCAATGTCTCTGACACCAATCTCTCAACCGTGTCTATCAACGGGACTATGATGACCAACACCGCAGGAAACCTTTACACGACTACCAACACCACCGCGGATTGGGGCTGTGCCGGTTCTGGTTCCTGCACGTTTTCCATCACAGCGACCGATCTCGTCGGGAACACCAATACCACGACGGCGACGGTGACTGTGGACGATATCGTCCCGACTGTCTTCAATGGCGCGATCGACGATACAGATTCCCTGGTGAAGAGCACTGACACCATCACGGTGACGGTCAACGCCACCGACACCGGCACCAGCATCACGAATGTCTCAGTCTCCGGCATCACTATGACCGGCAGCGGCACCGCATATACGTTGAGCAGCACGACGGCTGCTGCGCTCGGATGCACCACGACAGGAGCATGCGTGCTCACGGTGACCGCGGTCGACGAGGTGCTCAATACCAATACCACGACGATCGCCTTCACTGTAGATGATGATATGCCTGCGGTGTTCGCGCAAGGATATAACGAAACGACCATCGGGCTGTCGAAGACCATCCAGCTCTACGCCAATGTGACCGACAATATCGGCGTGTTCAATGTCAGTGCCAGGTTCGAGAGCAATGCGCCGATCCCACTGAGCCTCTCTTCGGGCGCGCTGTATTCAGTGGAGACGACCGCGACCGCGCTGGGGATATCGACGACCGGCAGCCATACCGTGACCATCACCGCGTATGACAACGTCAGCAACATGAACAGTTCAGAGACTGTGGTGCTCGATGTCGACGCAAGCATGCCGGTGGTGCTGAGCGCGACCGCCAACACGACGTATGCCTTCTCGACGACGTCCATCAACTTCTCCGCGTTCGTCAACGACACGTCGCTGACCAGCGTGCTGCTCAACGGCACGGTGATGAGCGGGACCGCAGGCGGCACCTTCTCGACGATCAACACAACGGCCGACTGGGGATGCCAGGGGATAGAAGGCGACTGCACGTTCCTCGTAGAGGCGAGCGACAGCGTGGGCAACCTCAACGACAGCTCATGGATCACCGTGACCATCGACGACCTCAATCCGCGGGTCATCAGCATCAGCCATGACGCGACCGGAGGGTATGTGACCGGAGACCAGGTGGTGACGATCAGCGTCAATGTCACCGACGCCAACACCTCGACCGTGACCATCAACGGCTCTGCGCTCACTGAGAGTGCGGGCGTGTACACCATCAGCTCTAACCTGACCGCTCTCGGCTGCACCGCAGGGGCTTCCTGCGTTCTGACCGTGGTGGCGACTGATGCGCTGGGCAACATCAATGATAGTGAGACGACGTCGATCACAGTCGACGATGAATCGCCAGTGATAGTGATTTCCATCCCTAGCAACGGAAGCACGACCAACCTATCGCTTGTCAATTTCACCGTGTCCGACGGATTCTCTATCGACAATAGCACGATAGCGGTCAGCGGCATCAGCGGCTATGCTTTGATGAGCTGTCAGGGCAACACCACATGGATGAACTGCCAGTTCGTGGGTACTGGATTGAGCCAGGGCTCGAACACCATCACTGTATCGACGAGCGACCAGGCAGGCAACTCAGCGTCGAACACCTCGACGTTCTCCTACGACACAGCAGGACCGGTGATCACCGCGTCGTATTCGCCCGTAACGACACCGACGTCGCCTGCTGCAGGCGTGACCCTGAACTATAGCTCGTCTGACGCGACATCGTCGATGTCCCAGGCATGGTATGAGATCGATAGGAATGGCACCTTGATCGCGCTGAACATTTCGGCCAACTCCGCAGCGTTGCCGACGCTCGCGGCCGGCGCCCATAGCTTGGTGATCACAGCCAACGATTCGTTCAATAACGAGGCGAACCTTTCCGTCGGCACATTCTACATCCTACAACCGGTCAATGTCACCGAGATGACAGGGATCATGGAACAGGACGCGACGGTCGAGGATGTCGAGATTTTCCTCGAGAACGGCAGCGTGGCCGAAGGAGAGGTCTATTTCAACCAGAGCATCGTCCAGGTCATCACGCCCAATTCGACGACCGCAGGCGTCAATGTGACCATCAACATCTCTCTGTTGGGGACCAATGTCAACACCGGCAATGCCGACGACCCTGTGCTTGAAGTCGATGTGACGAGCAATATCGGCACCACGGTGTCCAACAACATCGGAGGCAGCAGCCTGACCGCGATGGTGATGTACACGAACATGAGTCTGCTCATAGAGGATGACGCCTACACGGACGCGAGCGGTATCGCTCAATGGGTGCAGATACACTTCGAACGAGCATTGGGCATCGACCTTGCTGTATATATAGCCGATGATGAAGGAGCGACCGCGTATACGCTTGCGCAATGCGACAGCAATGCTGAACCGGCGACACCTGCGACGCTCACCGGATCATGCTATGTCAACGGCACCGGCTTCGTGGACGTCTATGTCCCGCATCTTTCCGGCGTCATCATGGCGAACCCGTCGGACGCCCCTGATGTGGTGATGAACAATCCGACCGCGGTGGTGAGCAACAGCTACTTCAACCTGAGCGGCCATGTGGGAGACCTCAACCTGGATTCCTGCGCCTATCAGTTGTACAACAACAGCAACGAGACGATCGGCTCGCAGACCAGCCTGAGCGTCACCCAGAGCGAGACCAACCTCGCCAACTACAGCTTCATCGTGACCAACGCGAATGACGCCAACTTCGAGGACTGGACCAACGGCACCGTGCTCAACATGACCGTGACCTGCACATCGACGGACACCAATAGCACATCGACGTATATCGCCGTGGTGATCGACGACACGACTGCACCTGTGATCACGGCAAGGAGCATCGCAGGGACGGCAAGCGACTCCGAGACAGGCACGATGACAGTGACCTGGACCACGGACGAGTACACCATATGCGGATACAACGCATCCAATGCGCTCCAGAACCATACGGCCTACAATTCCGGGTTGACCAACCTGACCACCGCCTACGCCAAGAGCCAGGTCTATTCGGTCGGATTCTCTGCCGCCGGGGCCATCGCGGTACCAAGCATCATCTGCATCGACCGCAACGGCAATAGCCAGTCGTCGCACAATGCCACGGCAAGCCAGAGCGTGACCATCACGGAATCCTCCGGAGACAGCAGCTCAAGCGGTGGCGGCAGCACAGGCGGCACGACACCGGTATCCGCATCGACCAGTACCGCGAAGGTCTGGACAGAGCTGCCGAAGGGCGAGAATGCGATGATCCTGGAGGAGACCTTGATACCCTTCAAGAAGTTGACATTCTCGACGAAGAGCGATCTCAAGGATGTCGAGCTCAAAGTGGTGGCCTTCACGGGCAAGCCGTCTGCGCTGACCGAGGTCGAGGGAGTCGCGTACAAGTATATCGAGGTCGAAGAGAAGAATATCGGCAACGACGACATCTCATGGGCTGAACTCTCCTTCAAGGTCGAGAAGACCTGGCTCGTCAATAATGGACTCAATGCCGACAGCGTATCCCTCTTCCGTTGGGAGAACGGCGCATGGACGCAGCTCAAGACGAAGAGAGTGACCTGGGACGGCGTGTATGAGTACTATACCGCGGACTCCCCTGGCCTCTCGTACTTCGTCATCTCGGGAGCGGTCGTGACCGTCGAGCCAGAACCCATGCCTGAACCGGAGCCTGAACCGACACCGCCTGTGGAAGAGCCCACTGAGGCGCCGGTCGTCGTGACGCCTGACACTGAGACAGAGACCGAACCTGAGGCAGGACCGGAGAAGGGCGGAATCTCGGCCAGCGGCATCATCGCGCTCGCCCTGCTCGTCATCGTGTTCGCAGGGATCTTCTTCTTGGTGCACAAGAAGCAAGAGGATGACGACAAGGGACCTCCAGAGGAAATCACCAAGGACGACGACGAGGAAGGCGAAGAGGTGGCGGTCGAAGGACAGCCCGCAGAGGAGAAGCCCGAGACCATCGACAAGGAGAGATACAAGCCGCCGAAGAATTAGGTCCGGCGATTTTCTTTTTCTTTCTTATCTTTTCTTCCGATTTCTATCCGAAAGTCTTATTCCTGGATGTCAGCGTCCCGTGGACGGTCGCCAGCACGATGCTGTAGAGCACGAATAGGAGGCTGAGGTTGAGGACCGTATCCATACCGTCGACCGTGGAGAATGATGTCGTGATCAGCAGTATGATGACTGAGACGTCGATGCCTTTTGGGACAGTGAGGGTCAATAGGAGCTTGTCCCTCGACGGCATTGCCGGATAAGCTGCCTGGACCGCGAAGAGGCGTATGGCCAGGTAGCAGAGGAAGAGCAGGGTGCCCTTGAGGAGATACTGGGTCTGGACGATGAGTATGGTCCCGATGAGGATAAAGACCAATATCTCAAGTGTGTGGGTGAAGATGCAGGCGAATTTGCGGAGCTCTATCTTGTGCTCGACATGGAAATTGCCGAACATCAGCCCGAGCACTACGACAGCCAGAACCCCGCTTCCTCCGATCCACTCAGAGATCACGAAGGTGATGACGACGGCGGTGAGCACCATGAGATGGCTCAGGTTTCCCATGAAGCTCTTGCGCAGGATGGAGAGGAGGATGCTGCCCACGAGAAGCCCGATGACCAATCCGAGGCCGACCTGTAGGAAAAGGGAGAGGATTGGTGAGAATGCACCGCCGAAACCGGCCTTGCCTACGCCTTCCAGTGACCTCAGGAGCATGAGGGAGATGATGAGGGTGATTGGCTGGTTGAGGAGAGATTCGACCTCCAGGAGCTCGACGGCTTTCCGTTTCGCCTTACCAAGGAGGGTCAGAGCGATAGCCGGATCGATGCCGAACATGAGCGAGGAGAAGAAGAAGGCAAGGAGGGGATGGATGTCGAAGAGGAAGACCGCGACGGCAGAGAGCAGGACGACGGTCCCGACCCAGTAGAAGCCGGTCAGCCGCAGAGCGGGCATGAGGAAACTGCGCAGCTCTTTGAATTTGAGCTTGTTGGTGGAATCGAAGACGATCATGACAAGAGCGAGCACGCAGATCGTGATGACCGCGACCGGAGAGAAACTGATGAGGCCGAGGCCACCGAATATCATTCCGGCGAGGATGAGGAAGAAGACATTGGATGTGCGCAGGCCTTTGGCCAGTGCGGTGCAGAGCGTGCCGAGCAGCAGGATCATGGCGATATAGACCAGATGGACCAGGCTCTGTAGCATCTCCATGCCCTGTCCCTTGATTCAAGGCTATTTAAACGTTTTGGCGGGCGACAATGGGGGAAAAATATATTAATCGCAGCCATCACTGACGAAGGATGCGAGTCCTCGTCACCGGCGGAGCCGGATATATCGGAAGCCATGTCGCACTATCCCTGCTCGAGCAGGGCCATGAGGTCACCGTGCTGGACAATGTCTCGACAGGGTTCTCCTGCCTCGTGCCGAAAGGCGCGCGTTTCGTCCATGCCGATCTGGCCGAGAAGGACGTGGTCGAGAAGACGCTGCGTGAGGACAAGATAGAGGCGGTCATGCATATGGCCGCAGCAGCGGTGGTCAGCGAGTCCGCAAGTGATCCAGGTAAGTACTTCCGCAACAATGTGACCTATGCCCAGAATCTCCTGGATGCCATGGTCGCGGTCGGGGTCAAGAGATTGATCTTCTCATCCAGCTGTGCAGTGTACGGCACCCCAAAGAAGGTACCGATCGACGAGAGCCATCCGTTCGCACCCATCAGCACCTATGGCTGGACCAAGCTCATGTTCGAGCGCATGCTGCAGGCCTACGGACGGGCCCACGGGATAGAGCATGTCTCGCTACGCTATTTCAACGCTGCCGGCGCTGCCTTGGACAGCTCCATAGGCGAGATGCACGATCCCGAGACCCATCTCATCCCTAATGTGTTGAAGGTGTCCACAGGCGAGAAGGAACGCCTAGAGGTATACGGCAAGGACTATCCCACCGAGGACGGAACCTGCATCCGTGACTATGTGCATATCCTTGACATCGCCCGGGCCCATGTGCTAGCCATGGAGAAGATGGACGGAGGGATATCGCCTGCCTACAATATCGGTACTGGTGACGGCCACAGCGTGCTCTCCGTCATCGAGATGTCGAGAAAAGTGTCAGGCAAGGACATCCCGGTCCACTACGCTGATCGACGTCCGGGCGATCCTCCCAGATTAGTGGCGTCCAGCGGCCTGATCAAGAAAGAGTTGGGCTGGTCACCACGCTTCGACCTAAAAAAGATCATCGAGACCGCGTGGGACTGGGAGTCCCGGGACAAGGGGGAGAGACACGCATGAGAGTCGTGTTCGCGATCAACACCGTCGGGTTGGGGCATGCGACGAGATCGTTGCCGCTGATCAGAGGAGCGCTGGAACGTGGCCATGAGGTCAGCATCATCTCGAACTTCCGTTCGCTCGCATTCCTGAAGAATGAGCTTGGGAACAAGATAAAGCGGTATTTTCGATTGCATGATTATTCATTCGCCAGCAAATTATTTTCAAACAAGAAGGTCTCGATGCAGAAATTCATCCTCAACCTGCCCCTATTCCTCAAGGAGTACAAGACCGAGCATGATTCCTTCATCCGGATGCAGAAACGCTACAAGTTCGAATGTATCATCACCGACACCCGTTTCGGCATCTTCGACCGCAAGACGCCTTCCTATCTCTTAAGCCATCATATCAGGAATAAAATCAAAGGTCTTGCCAGGGTGTCCGAGATGCTGTCAGAAATCCCCTATTTCGCCTTGATGTCTAGGTTCCGCAAGATACTCATCCCTGATTTCAGGAAAGGAGATATCGCAGGGTCCTATACGCATGGATTCAAGTTCCTGTCTAAGGATGATGTCTCCTATCTCGGCGTGCTCTCCATGATCCAGAAGAGGAAGGTCAAGGAGGACATCGATTATTTCTTCACGGTGTCAGGGCCTGAACCACAACGCACCGTGTTCGAGAAGAAGGTGCTCGCCTGTCTGCCTAAGCTGGAAGGCAAGAGGGTCGTGGTGACCCTAGGCAAACCCGAGGTCAAGAAGACGATAAGGAAGGGCCATACCACCATCTTCAGCTTCCTGGACAACAAGAAGCAGGAAGAGATGATGAACCGGGCCAAGCTCGTGGTGACACGTTCTGGTTACACGACGGTGATGGAATTGGCCGAACTCGGCAAGAAGGCGCTGCTGATACCGACGAAAGGCCAGGAAGAGCAAGAATACCTGGCGAAATATCATCATGAGAGAGGTAATTATCTCTCTGTGGACCTCGATGACCTCAATCTGCCTGACGACCTCGAGACCGCTGCCCAGTATCCGGGTATCCAGACCAAGAAGAAGACCAAGGACTCGGTGAAACGATTCCTGGACGTGACCGGGCTATAGGTTCCTGGCGAAGAAGAAGGCTATCACGCCTGCGAGCAGCATGCCGAGGCCCACCAATAGGGTCATAGTTCTCAAGCGCTCTTCCTTCTCCGTGAGAGGGCGGAGCTCTTTCTCGTGCTTCTTCTCCATGCTGGCGCCGATGGCCATACCTATGGTGGGACCGAGAGCGATGTTTCCCATAACGCTGCCGATAGGGATGCCTATAGGCAATCCGAATGCGATGCCGAGACCCATATAGTGGCCTTTCGGACGCTTGCCGGTGCGCTTGAATTCCTAAGCCTTCAGACAGAATGCGAAGAAGCTGACCACAAGAAGGACCAGGATGATGGCTGCGATGAAGACTGACGGGATGTGGAATGCCGTGGTGCCCTTGTGTTCTTATGGATATAGAAAAACTGCTATTCAGGTGGCTGTCCGCTGGAATGCTTACGGATCATCGCATGGATCTCACGTTCGACCCCTTCGGGCCTGTTGACGTATTTGAGCACGACATCAGGCGTCCGATCCTCTGCGGTGTGCAGGACGATGTCTCCTGCTTTGCTCAACCGATCCCAGATGGAGATGACTGTGGTGAGATTGACGATCTGGGAGTATGGTACCGATGCCCTCTTGATGACGAGGAACTTGAACTCTTTGAGCACATAATCATCATAGAAGGAATACGTCGTCGAATGGAGGAACAATGACGCGATACCCACCCAAAGCAGGACGAGGATGAACGATCCGAGGCAGATATAGAAGATGGTGATGGGCGATCCGAATATCATGATACCTGAGAAAAGCTGGTCGATCCCTGCGAGGAGGAGGAGGAGGAGAGCGATGATGCCCAGCGCGGCGTATTTTGCGAACTGCGGGACGAGGGCGTTTGGGATGTCCGGTTTGATGACGAGATGGGGCTGCTCCATGGGATGGCCGGGGGCATCGCGTCATAAAAAGATTACGCAATCGAACTTGAGAAGGGGAAGATACGGCTGCCAAACATGGGTAAAAAGTGCAGATACGGGCAAATAAATTCCTATTAAACCGAAAATCTTGTGCCTATTTCGAAAAATATTTATCAACAGCAATATTTATACTGTAATGCTCCCAGAATTAGGGGGTAATAGATAAGGGGATAAAATTTGACGCTCTTATAAAATATATATTGAAAAATAAGGATTTTTTTGATTAATCCTTTATTAGGATTTAAAAAGAACTTTAAATCCTGACAATAGTTTGAATATATGGTGCTTTCTCCTATGAATACTGAAGTCTATTTTCCTATGGTAACTCGTTTTCGAGGATTATTCTGTTTAATTTGTTGTATAAATTTTTATGACATCGAATACTTCCTTCAATATTATTGACTGAACTCAATGTGTCACCAATTCTTATCGCAATGCCATTAGCTTTATTCTTATGTCTCCAAATGGATACATTATCCAGGTTTATTGTTTTCATACCGTACCACCTCAACCAAGGTTATCATCAACTGATTAAAAGTTTGTGGTAAAATAGATAGAAATCAATTGCAACTAAAGTTTTCCATTGTGTTTCTTGTCAAATGCATAGAGCTGCTCATCCACCTTATCTGGGGATAGGTCTGTCTGGTCTCGGATTCTGTATATTTCATCAGCATAGTTCATGTAGATAGCAATGGTGTATTGGCGCATATATGTCTTTTTAGCGAAGAGAACCTTGTAAGCTTTTACATTGATGATTGGAAAGATGTTGGACCTGAGAAATTTAAGAATTGCGCTAGCCATCGGAAAGACCTAGGTTAAAGGCATATCCTTCATCTAATTAATGTTAGCCAAAATTTTCTTACTGCCTCCTCCGTTGGTAAACCTCGAATCCCTTAGATAGGTGCCTTCGTTAAATCGAGAAAGAGAAAACGGTTTTTCAATAACAAAGCTACTAAACCTAACAATGATTTAACGACTACATTTCATTCCGTCCAAATTTTTACTTACTTTAAAACGGACGAGAAAGGGGGCTGGTGCTACGCACATATTGCCTTTTACTTCGTAAAAGAAGATTTGTATTAATCTTAAAAGTATGAACCTAAACTCTGTTGATTTTTATCTTGTTCTTTTTTCCTACTTTTTTTACCTTTCTGACTATTTTGAATGTAGTCTCGATATTCGGCAGAAGTCATGCTTTCTATCTTGGATATTTTTTTCTGAATTTTATCGTATCTTATTGATGGTCTGAATTTTAAAGTGTCATCTGATAATTCACCTACTTCTGGAAAAATTCTCAGTGCACATCGAACCAGAGACTTCATTTTATTGTCTGATAAAACGCTGTCATTTTGTTGTCTTTGGATAAAATCAGCCATTAGTGATTCCCTATTAAGAAGCTGCACTTGGTGTGATAGAAGCCTTTTCGTAATCTCTGCCACCAAAACGTTTTCTGGCGATTCAGGTGAGTTAAATAAAACTGTCTTGATCGGCTTGGCAAGGAAACCATCTTGGCTCATTTTTGTTTCCAGATCTTGATCATGTGTGTGGTTTCCATAAACTTTCTTTATTTTATGATTCCCATCTTGGTCTGGTTCTGATACTACCCATACAACAATGTTTGTTTCATAGCCTTCTTCTTGTTGCACTTCTTCAATTATTGATATTATTTTTTCAATTTCTTCTTGTTTGTCAAAACATACAACCAGAATCTCGTTATCATGATCATCATTTATGAATACTTCTTTGAATCTATCGTTTTTGCCGTAAAAAAGTAGTTGTTCTTTGAATCTATCATCTGATTCATCTATATACGATTTGCATTCTACAGTAATGCTTTTTTTCTTTATTGAGTTGTTCAAGAATCCATCGCTTGGTCGGAAGTTATCTCCAAATATTGTTTCAAATTCTTCTCTGAACTTTTTTATGTCGAAGTTATATCCATAGTCCCTTTTGAGGAGGCCATTCTCTGCTACTGGTGACTCTGTTGTAGATACAGATAATGCAAGATTTGCGATGAGATTCGCAAGAACATCATGAGGACGCATCGATTTGACCATAATGTTCACCAATATTTATTGAAGGATCTACTCTTGATTGTAAAGCAGAGAGTATTTTTGACATGGCTTCATGTTCTGGCGGTTCGCCAAGAGTTGGAGCTATAGTGATTTGTTTTTTATCTGTGGATATGTAGTATTTGTTTCCTGTTTCCATATCCATGACTTCTGTGATAAAATAAGTGTCATCTTCATCTTTCTCAAAAAGCATTATTTTGAATTCTGATAAATATCCTATATTCAGCATTTTCATAAGATTGTCAAACCAGTTTTCGTAAAATGCGGTTGACATATCCAATCGAATAACTTGAAGATTGTCAAGGGTGACGGTGTGAATGTCAATATTGCTTCTTTGTTCCACCTTGATTTGGTAATTCAAGCGGCTGGATAATATGTTTTTCAAGTGTTCGGAGTAATCAAGAATTCCTTTTCCGACTTCAATAAAATCAAGTATTGAGCCTGAATATAAAGCAAATTCTCCTCTATCAGACAACGATAGTTTGCTTCCAAGACCTCCATTTCGAGATACTTTGTATTTTCCTCTTTTAACATAGCACAGTTCTTCAAATTTTCCGTAGTGAAACCTTCTGACTTCTGATATATCTTCCTTCTTTCGTGGAATCCAGTTTCTACTGCTACCTTTTCTTTTTTTGGAACTTACATCTCTATATTCAATGGTAAACTCAAGAAGCTCTGATTTTGAATCTGCATAGTAGTTTTTTACAAATTGGTTGAAGTTCTCAAGAAACTTTGATCCGAGCCAAGGCTTCCAAAGGGCTCTAATACTATACAAAAGTCTGTTAAACTGTTCATATTCTGGATGGTCTGCATAAGTGAATATAGCGTATTTGTTATTTCTTTCAAACTCCTTAATGAAAAAATATGTTTCCTCCTGATTATCGTTCCTTCTGAGAATTATGACTGTAAAATCATCTTCAGGAGTTTTTGCAAGGTCTGCTTGCCAGGTTTCCGAATAAGAATTGTAATTTAGGACTGCACTTTGAAAGACATTATCAATTTGCTGGAGATTGAGAACAAAGTAACCTCTGATAGTCTTCTTTTTCTCTCTATGGTCCTGTAGGAATTGATTGAAACTGAGTGTTGACTTAACCATCTTTATCCTTTCTTAGATTTTTCTCTATGGTCATCCCTACATAACATTTGACAATTTTCATCAATAGATTTTCCGCCTTCACTCCAAAGTTTGATATGGTCAGCTTCCATTTCTTCTATTTTGAAATGTTTTTTACATTTAGGACATATACCTTTTTGTCTTTCGTATGCCTTCCTTTTTTGCTTATCATTAAAAGTTCGAATATTAAGATATTTTTCATCTCTTATCAAAACATATGGGTAAATACCTTTCTGATTCGTAACGTCTTCATCTTGCATTAATTCAGAGATTTCTTTTTCTAGTTTTTTAGTATCATATTTTTTGCTTCTGAATTTATTATACAACTCTCCCCAATTAACTCCTTTCATTTCTCGTCTATAATTTGGAAAAGTATTTCTTACCCATTCTATTACTTTCTGAAAATATCCCCATAACTCGTTTGCATTTTTATCGTGTTGGTGTTTAGACATATATTCCTCTATCTTCCCGTTATTAATCCACAACAAAACTGTTTCTAGAAATTCTTGTCTGATTGGCGAACCAGTTACTAATTGCCCTCCGTCACTCGCTAAAAGATATGCTGCACAATTAGTTTTACTAAATTTTAACTTAGCATCTGAAAGCCATGTTCCCGTGTATACTGAATTTCGAAGCTCTTGTTCAGTTAGTTTTTCTCCAGAGATATTTACAATTCTGAACCAATTTAATTTTTCTCTTTCATTTCCTTCACAAAAATAGATCATCAACTCATAATTTAATATTTGATTTTGTTCATCTCCTGTCAAACTATGGAAGTATTTCTCGTTTATTGAAAAATCTCCTGCAACATACTGAGCAATACTAATTGTTCTTTGCTGTCCATCCAAAACCTCAAAATTTCCGTCAGGTTTTTTTACCCAATACATAATATTTAGTGGAAAATCTTTTCTCACAGTTTCAATCACTTCATTTCTCTGCTTCTCTTTATAGATAAACTCCCTCTGGTATTTTGGACGAATATCTAATTTTCCACCATATGCAGTAACTCCTTCTTCTGCACTGTCTTTATACTCTTTTACTACTTCTCTTATTGGGATTTTATGTAGTTCTATCTTCATTTTGGGCTTTTTAGTTTAATTAGAATACGACCATAGAGTCGTTTTCCATTTAAATAACCTCGGTCAATTTTTCCTTTCCATTTTGGTTTAATCAGTTTAGGCAATAAACCCTCCTTTACGCTATAATCACAACCTAAAATCTCAAATTGTTTTGGATTATATTTATTCAGAAATGTGATTGGAACTCCCATAACACCACCATAATCTCTTGGAATTTCGTAAAATCTTGATACTTCGATAGCTTTGTAATTGTCATATTCAGGATATTCTTTTGGTGAGTATTTTTTATACAAATCAAGTTCTTCATAGCGTTTTGGGGTGTCCAAATTTGTAAACCATAAAATACGTCCCATGCTAAAATATTTTTTACCTCCCACAATTTTTTTTCTTGACTCTGTTGGTATATCATAATCCATAGGGACTTGAAACCATTTGGTACCCCCATTATCGTAACCAAACCATAATTTGTTATCTTTGACTAAACTGAAAATCTCTTTGTAGGTAGTAGCATTTTGATCTCCTAGAATCAAAAATTTCTTACCATATTTTACAAGCTGTAAAACATATTCACGAAATAGAGAAAATGGCGGATTAGTGACAACTATGTCAGCTTCCTTGAGTAGCTCTATACATTCATTGCTACGAAAATCACCATTGCCCTTAAGATGTGAGGACGTATTAGCATCATGCTTTAGTAACCACTCAACATCTGTGAGATCTATGGCCCCATCAGCATTAGCATCAGGAACTTCAGATATTTCAATTTTAAAAGGGGTTTTACCTTGAGGTTTTAATCCAGCTACTTCAAATAACTTCAGCTGACCCCCAGCAATCATAGATTTATCATAGGTTGTGGTGATTATCTTTTTGAGTTTCAAAGAGTTAAAGTTTGCGGCAAAATACTTGAAAAAGTTACTTTCGAATGGATCATCGCAATTGCAATATACAATTTTTCCTTTAAATTGTTCTTTATAATACTTTAACTCCTTCTCAATATCAACAAGCTGAGTATAAAACTCGTCATTCTTCGCCTTATTTGCTCTTTGCAAATTTTTATTTAATGACTTAGTTGCCATAATTAAACACTACCTTTCTCCATTTTTAATTGTGCTTCCATCATTATTTCTACTTGACGAGAAACTAATAACCCTTTCTTCTTGCAAAGCTCTCTATATTTGTCATAAAGTTCAGAATTTACTCTTAATGTGATATTTTTTGATTCCATTTTAACCTTTATTTATTTTTTTCATAACTTTGTTTTATTAGCGATAGTAAAACAGGCAATTCTTCAGAATTTGAAAATGAAACTTCATAATCTCCATTCCCCCAATGACCTACATTTGAAACATCTCGTGTAATTGAATCAATATCTTTAAGTTGTCCCTTAGACAGATTAAGCCAAAATTTTATTTTATTCTTTTGTGGCAAGAGATCTACAAAATTTCTATCTGCTTTAAACGCAATGTATTTCTTTTTTGAGATTACTTCAATATTTTCATCAATAGATAAAATCTGATTTTTTAATTCGTCATATAATGATTTAATTTCTTCTGAACAATGGCTTAAATGGTCTTCTTCAGTGTAAACTTTTACTTCACTGCTTACTTTCTCAACAACATCGCTTTTTTTACTAATCTTGTTTATTGATTCAGAATTCTCATGGGACCTTAATCTTGTATATTGGATTAAATCATTTTCATATCTTGATATTTCCCACAATTCAATCGGCAAATCCTTAAAATTAATCGCTTGTTGTTGATATTTTGAAAATGCAGGAGAAACAAATAAAACTCTTGATTGCGACCAATCAACATTATCTCGTTTTATAGTCTTATCACAATTCTCATTATACTCTAAAATAAATTCTGCCTTATTATTAAGCATTAAAGAAAGATAAGCATATCCTTGATCTATAACACTAAAATTCTTATCCCTCTTATATTCTATTATTACAAAACTATTATTTTCATTATCATATGCGAGAGTATCTATTCTTAACCCATTCAAAGAGAATTCTGATTTAACTATCTGTAACCCAAAAATATCGCTTAAATTCTTCTCTGTCAAATCCTGAATTTCTTTCTCTAACTTAAAAGATAATTGTTTTATTCTACTAAGATTATTTGATGAATTCTTGAATATTGACATTAGTATAATACAAATATAATCAAATATATATAAATGTTGTTATACCTATGTTCTTTTTCAGAAAAAGAACCAAAAACAGCTCCCTCTCTCGTCCTAACGGACATATTGTCTGCTACGCAGTAATTGATTTTAAAGTAAGTAAAAACTACGGCACCTATCTGATTCTTCGGTAGTAAGAAAACTCTGCGGATTTACTTCGTAAATCCTTGGGGACGCTGCGCTTTCGGACTCCGTCCTCACCCTCGGCTAACAGGAACCGATGTTATACACAATAAAGAAAAAGCCCTTAGAAAAATGTTAGTTTTAGTAATATAGTTGCAACTACAAAAAATGATACTTTGAATTTCCATCCGTTAATTTTTATCTTAAAGTATTTTGTTTCAAGATTGTTCCCTGTGAATCTAATAATTATGGCTTGTGCTATGGCTGTCGTAGCAAAGGCTAAAACAAGACTTGTTGCCAAATCTGTTATTAAAGGCCAATATTGTTTCAGATCAAACCTATCCAAAACTAAAAAAACGGCCACTAAAGAAATTAGTATTAAACCAGCTTTTTCATTAAATTCACGTTCTGGATCTTTCATGCCAATAAGTAATTCAAGACTTCTATTTATAAATTCCGAAACATGAATCGCGAATTCAGATAGCTCACACGTTCAAAACGTTTATATACATTAGTTACTTCGCGATAAGGTAGATGGTACAAATTCGTATAACTGAAGATTTTGAAGAAGTTGCTGAACAAGAAGAAAAGCTGTCTATTTCAGATATGAAGAAGAAAGAAAAGTTTTCTCATTTAACTTTTCATGGTAACCCCAAAAGACTCATATCTTTTATTAAAAATGAATTAGATAATAATGGCTATCAAGTAAAATATGATGGTCTTAGTGGTCTGGATGGGGGCACAATGAATGATATTAAAGATGTATCCCTAAGAGTGTATGCTGAAAAAAGAAGTGATATTAAGGGAAAAATTGATTTACGTATTCCGAGAAGTCTAATCTTTTTAACAGGTATTGGATCTTTATTATTTATTTTTTCAGTCCTTTTTTTTAAAGCAAATTGGAGTGGACTCGGAGCAACATCCATGGTTATTTCATTGACATTAATGGCTGGCGGGATATTCTTAATTATTAAAGGTCCAAAACAAAAAATGTTTTCTTATCATCCATCATCTCATATTTTATGGCTGGTTGGAGAAGGAGAAGCTTTTTTTGGAACCAAAACGCAAGAATCTAAAAGCGGACATGATCTAAAATCAGGTAGTGTTAGTGCAATAAAGACATCTTACCTTACTAGTGATATGGATGTTTATATTGCCGCATCTGCTAAGAGTTTGGATACTCTTTATAGAGAAAAGTTATTGAGAGATAAAGAGAAACCAAATCCTTCTTTCTGGGACTTAATTAAGGGGACAAAAAACAATATTAAAGAGATTAGCATGGAGAATGAAGAGGAATATATTAGCCTACCAAAAGACAAAGACGAACATAAAAAACATATCTCTCGTGAGATGGAAGATATATCAAAAAAAATGGGTAAGTTTATGGGTATAGATTAGGTTGGTTATGCTCTAACTCTGTACTTTCCGACAAATTTCCTCCAAGGGTTGCTTCTGAAGGTTCAATGCCTTCGGTTTAAGAATGTAATACACTCCCTGAAAACTACTGAAATCGACATGGTCATATCGACGATGAAAATCCGGACTCATACATTGTCTGTTCAGAATACTGGCGTCTTTATCTGTACTAAATGAAGTAATAGAAACATTTACAACTATCACAGATAAGGATGGGTATCATCAACGATATTAGCTATTCAGTTCTTAATGATATTGTGGATGCATTCTCCAAACTCATTGCTATGTATGCATTCTTTTAATCTGTCGATGCATGCACCGTGTTCTTGAGTTCTTCCTGGTTGGCCTTTAGGTATGGGGTTTTGGACCGCGCATACTGCTTGGATTGCTCCAAGTCGTTGCCCTATTGTTTCTGGTTGTTTGTTGGTTTCCATTGTTATCCCTCCAACTAGTGTAAGTTGCTTGTCCTAATATGCTTTGTTCATCGCTTAAGCGTTGACAGCTTCTTCTGGTAGAAGGATGCAGGTGAGGACTTCTTCTTTGGTGATGACCGCTACCTTTTGGTTGATGCGAAAACTCTTCCTGATGACCTTTTTTTCAATGGAATAGAGCTTTCTCTTTCCATCTTGGTTGGATTCTACGACTCCAAGTTTTTGCATTTTTTTCAGGTGTCTGCGGATCAGCACGTCCTGTTTGATAAGATCATATCGATCAGTTATGGCGAAGAGTGTCTTTGCTAGGCTTGTCGTGCTTAGCGATACCCCTTGCCGGTGGAGCACTGTGAGGATCTTGAGATCGATGCTATCAAAGATTGTCAATCAACTCCTTGAATATCTTTTTTCTGTTTCTTGCCTTTGTTCTGGCTCGCCCTGTAAGGGGGTTTCCGAGTAGGAATGAGTGGAGTTTATGTGTTCTGAGGACTTTCCAGGCGTTCTTGCTGAGTGCATAGCGTACCGGTCTTGCACCCTTTGCTTTGACTACGAGGTTTTTTAGCCGCAAACGTTCAAGGGCTTTGTAGCCTTCGAGTCTTGAGATTGGTAGAACGTCTTCTATCTGGGTTATGCTCATGGGTCCGTCAGCGATTCGTAGGGCCTCCAAAAAGTGCCAGTACGACACATAAAACTCTCTTGTCATGCCTGTTATCCCCTCCTGTTATGTATGGATGTTATGGTTATTCGCTGCCAAAAAAGGCAGCGAAAGCATTATTCGTCATGTTCGTTGGCATAATATCTGCCATTATCATCTCTGGAAATTTCTCCGACCTGCTCAAGCTGCTTAAGAAGCTTATTCGCTCGCGGTTGTGATAATGCTAAAGCATCACACACATCCTTTTCAAGAACACCCTCAGGGGATGACTTGACCAATTCAATGACTTTCGCTTGGGTTGGACCCATATCTGAATGGCTTACTGGTACATCGGGCTTAGAATTTAAGGAGACTAAATCCTGCCAGGGCATTTTAAGCAGAACCGAGAGTTGAGAATCAGTTATGTTAGCAAACCGTTGCCCTATGAGGTATTTCTTTGCCGAGATAAGCTCGATCATCATTTCCCTCATTTTGTTCTGAAAGGATTCCAGGTCCTGAGCTTTGTCCTTCTGCAGATTCACAATCTGGTCCTGGAGGGATTGGGAGTCTCCACTATTATGATGTTCAAGGACTTTCTTTAGCTGACCGTTCTGTTCGTATAACTCCTTGAAGGACTCTATGAATTTTTCGCTTCTCACGATTTCCGGGAGGTTTCTGAGCCTTTCGCATTCCTCTCGCAGATAGTTGCGACCAGAGTCAGGATCTCTCAGCGATACCGGATTGTGCCTCTGAAAAAAGGAGTCAGGTTGAGGTTGCCCGATCATTAAGAGTCCTCCCTTGCACAAACAACATAGCCATCTAGGAAGGCGTAGAGGCTTTTGTCTAGACAGAAGATTACCGGGCGTTCAGACACCTTTTTCGCCAGTCTGAACAAGTCTTCCTTGCTCTGAAGTTCAATTAATGTTAATACTTCAGGCAAGAAAATGTGCTTTGCTTGAATAGGTTTAATCAGGCCGTTCATTTGCCCTCCAACTTTTTCAGTCGTTCAATGATCTTCTCACTGAGTTTTGGCACAGCGTCCTCTCCCAGCCGTTTCCTGATCTCGAACTCTGTTTGGCGGCTTATACCTGCTGCTCGGAGTTCAGGAGAAGAAGCCTTCCGGAACTTCGAAACCAACTTTGAGATATTCACGACTTCTTGTGGTGCTTCACCTTCAAGGATTTGGAGGTCCACGTTCTTGACCTGTTTCCCGATATACCGAAAGCCATCAACAGTCAGATGTCTCCTTTTCATCCAACCCTCCTCTGACCCGTTCTCGTACTTGTCTTCAGGATGGTTGAGGAAGCGAATGAATGTGTCTTCCAATGTGGCCCAGTACTGAGAACCTTGCAGCACTTCTCCGGTCTCGTAATTGATAAACGGCTTATGCACAACACTTCGAGGGTCCTTACAGAAGGGGGCGATAGGCTTGACCATTCGACCGTCTTTGAGACTGGAAGGTTGGCCTACAATGAAGAAATTAAATGGTTTCACCTGCTTGCAGAAAGGTCTGCCTTCGTTCATTTTTGAGAACCGATCCAATACATTCATGGACGTGATGCTGAGCTTGCTCAACGCAGGTAGACCTCTGTACCGCTCAAGCACGGAAGGAGGATCAGCGAGTCCAAGTGATACGGAGACGATGTCGTGCCAGAACTTCTTCATCCATGCATCGCCTTTTCCGCCAAAAGGATTCATCAAATAGCCAAGGCCGTGAGCCTTCCACCATCCATCAACAATTTCTATGCCTTTCTTGGTTTGTTCAAAGAGGCAGTACCGCTTTGCTGAGATCCCGAAAAACCATTTTTTCCGGATCTCGACCTCTAGAAAGGGAGCATTCTTCCCGAGAGGGCTTAGTGGCTGAAAGAACTTGACAAGTTCATCTTCATAGCCTACAGGGCAAAAAATCGAATCGGTATCGTTGTAGATTGGTCTTGTTCCTATCTGCTTTAACTTTGCCTCACCCAAACACAAGAGAAGCCGACCTCCGGCAGCGATGGATGAACCGATCCAAGGGGCAAAGTAGGGTCCTGGCTCCTCATACTCCATCTCTGCTTCAAACTGCTCATTACTATAAACACTGACGTTCTCCAGTGACTCCTGAGGGTTGAGTTCTATTGAGATGCCGTAAAGGGAGCTGGCTACGGTTTTAAGCATCTTAGCATACATTCGTTCCCTTGATTCTTCCGGATATTTCTTGAGTTCAGCACGCCGATTCAGAAGCTTAAGTGCGATATCATCCTTAGAAGGGTTGAGTTCCATTCCCAATACTTTTACAGTTTTCAGGTCTTGCTGGCCTACGGCCTCAAACCGGAAAGCTTTTGTGATCTTCGGCGTTCTTCCGGTGAGCAACTTTGAAGCTATAAGGTCTGGCAATGAATAATTCGCTTTGGACTTCATCCTTACGTGGGAAAGGGAGAGCTTTGGGAGCCTGCCAGAACCGCAGAGGGCATTAACTGGTAAGAGGTATTCTCCAGGAGGCATCTCGCAAGTCACCGCTAGACGCGGCCAGAGCGACTTATCCTGCAAGCTTTCAATCGTTACATGATCCAGTAAGCGTTGAACTTCTTCAGTACAGTCCTTTACTAAAATTTTCTCTGCAAAGAGAAGGCTTTGGAGTTTTAAAAGAAAGAAGAGTGAGATGTACATACCATTGAAGTCAAGGACAGAAATCTCAATGGGCTGCTTTCGAATGAAAAGCTGGCATAACCCTCCATAATAGGTTGAAAAGACCTTTCCTGCCGGACCCAGAAGATTATTCTCAATAGGCCAAGATGACCTTAAACCCATCTTGCGAAGGATATATTTTACGATGGTTGCCGTGGAGTATATCTTTCCAAGTTCCAGATCGCCCAGCCCTAACTTTGCATATTCATTTTTCAGGGAATGATACAATTCTGCCGTTGCAGACACATCAGCTAGGTTGTACTCAATGAGTTTAGGTGATATTTTAAAGTCGTTATTATCAGTCTGTTTGAAATGAGTCGTATTCAGTATTTTGCTCGCTTGATCCAAAGTTATATGACGCTTTTGAAGCAGAACCGCAGTCGCAGCCTTCAAATCGATGATCTTGCCCGTAGAAAACTCCTTGCGCCCTCTTGGCCGTGGGTAAGTGAAGGAGATGAACGACGAGATTCGATCTCTTGGGATGATACGAATTCGTGGGAAGTCATTTGATGAAAGGAACTGCAAAGAGAACCCTTTAGACTTATTTCCTTGCTTTCTTCGTATCATTTTTTATCACCTGTCGTGGTTGTTCTATGGCGGGTGTTGCCGAAATGCATCGTCATACGACTAAGATCGAATGGAGCATTGAAGAATACAATATCACTTTTCAAATCTAGAACCTCGACGTAGAAAACTTTTTCTAGAAACTCTGACAATGTGTACAGATACAGATTGTGCTTTGAGCAATACCTTTGGATAACTTTAATCTCCTGAGGAGAATTATTACAGGGGTGGTAAAATAATCCTCCCCCACAAATTCTTTCCGTTTGATGGATCTCAAATGCTCCAATAGTGGTATTCTGAAAAGCATCCGGTGTCGTTTCCGTATCAATGATTAGGATTCGGTCATCATCTGGCCCTTCATCTGCCTGACTAACCTTCCCTTTGTTATTTTTTGGATCTTCTTTTCGACGTGGAAACATCCTTATGAATGCATGTTTCTTCAAGTTTTTTCACCTCCTCTTCTTCGAGTAATGAAACACCCTCAAAGATGTATGAACCCCACTCGAGCCAAACAGTAACCATACTCTTTAGGTGTCTAAGTTGCAGTAACCGCGAATTCTTTTTCTGATCCTTATTCAGCTGATTTACTAACTTGGATAGGTTTCTGTGAAATGCCCGATCCAATGGCATCGTGAACTTCGGGAAATCTCCGCCCAATGGGTGATGCATCTCGATTTCATCGCTTTCTCGAAAAGAGACCTTTCTGAGCGAACGAATGAATTTCTCTTTCCATATGTTTATCACAGGATTCATGGGTTCACGTTGTAGATATCATAAAACTCAATTTCATCAATCTGCTCATCGAGCTCTCGCACCTTTTTTGGATTACGTTCAAGGGTGTAAGCTCTACCCTCTGCGTCATGAATCTTTGCAGGCAGGAAGTTTATCAGAGCATCAGGATTGCCACGAGTCAGCAAGTCCCATCTTACGGTGGAGTGATATCTTCCTATGGTCGAGGCCTCTTTTAAGGAGTCAACTACGATTACCTTTTTTTCACCTCGCGTGAATATCTCCATTCCGCGCTGGATTTTATCCGATGCCTTTGCCCTCCACGTCCCTTTCTTTTTTTCCAACGCACTCGCAACATGCTTCTTCACCAAACGGCGATCCACACCTTCCCTCTTGGATGCCTCAGTCAATGATAATCCCTTCCTTCGCATTTGGTTAATCACTCTCAGAGAATCAACCCGGTCAGTTCTTTCCTTTGCTGTGAGTTCCGACCAAGGCTTTCGCGATTGGTCCAAATCAGAGAACTTCACAATTTGCAACTCGCATAGAGACAAGGACTTATCCAACTCATGCTTCCTCTCAATAGTTATGGCATATCTTGTAAGTCGCGATCGATCGGTTCTCCATTCCGAGATGGTTTTAAACTTCTTCGAGAACCGTCGTTTCATTTGTGCTCCTCCGAAGAAGTAAGACTATCTTCAGTCGGTAATTTGATGATTTGTGTAGGCTTTTTTGGTTCGTCCCAGACCTTTACAGTCACTATTTCCGTATCTTCTTGATCTTTCCGGGAATTTTTGATCGGTAATTCGATAGTCTGTATGGGCTTTTTTGGTTCGTCATAGACCTTTACAGTCACTATTTGCTCTTTTTCTTGTTCCTTCTGATCTTTTTTTTGGATTGTTTTCAGAACTTTGTGACGTATGAAGCTAGAAATCGAACGGTGTTCTTTCGTTGCTAACCTTCGTAATTCCGAGTAATCTGGTGGGTCTAATCGGATCGAAATATGTCGTTTTGCCATGATTTGATTGGTAATATGGCAAAGTTTATATATAGCTATAATTCTCATCTAATCAGAAATAGAGGAATTCATCATGGCATACTATACTGGAAATCCCTACAAATTAAAGGATTGGGAAACGGAACCTTTATCGATGTTTCAGGATATTGATGGAAGATATCTATTTTGTCATTTTTTTCATCAACCAACGAGCCTTCAGATGTTAATGAAGAATTCAGAGAAGTACAAACCGAACAATACTAAAGCGTACAGACTTTATAATCTCTTTAAAAAATTTGGTTATATTAAAAAAACGAAAACTACCGTTTCAAGTTATGAGAGAAAACAAGACAATAAACTAATCCCCACAAGAGACTTTGGGTATCTGGGAACAACTCAACCGTTTTATGATTACTTAAGATCTCTACATCTGCGGGATGATTTTAATATAATAGAAGAGTTAGTTGAAGAACTGTTTTCACATCCTGAGATGCGATTGTTTCTATTAGATTCATATGCATACCATATTGAAGATAAACGCTTCGAACTGTTTACTATTTTTTCCAGTCTTGATTTGCTACAAAGCTTTCGAGATATTATGAGTGTATTTTACTATTTTGATCAACATCCAAAAGTCCTACGGCAGTTGCTTTCACTGCACAACACGAAATGTAAATCTTATAACTGTTTGAAAGAACGTATCAATTCTGTGCGTGAAAAAAGAGAGCTAAGAAAAAAAATGCATGATATGAACGTGTTCCCTTACTTCATATTAGCATCCTATTTTCAGCATCTATTGAATCTTGTTCGAGAAGACATCAACTTTGAAAAGTGTTTATCAGATCTTTATGCTACCACAACATCAAATTATCACCACATGCAATATTTGAACGAATTAGAACGAAGCAAGTCTCTTAAGAATATGCGTGTTCAAAGAAAATGATTCGTTTCCTTCGGCGTTTTTTTTCATGTAGTGCAGTGATCCCCGGGAGTATCCTCTTTTTTCCCATTCGCTGTAGCTGATGGCTAGGATCTTTTTTCTTATGGCTTCGGTGTCTTGACGATCAAGTACTGGGCGGGGTTTGGTGAGGTCTAGCGTTTTTCGTTTGCCGTTGAGGTGGTGTGCGAGTTCTGTGGTTTTGTTGAGGATGAGGGCTTTCCAGCTGCATGTTTTTCCTTTGTAGGTGGTCTTTTTTCCTAGCTGGCGGTTGAACTCCCGGATGGCTTTTTTTGCTCCGCTTGGTCGAAGCTTGAGGGTGTAGGTTTCGGTTCTGATGAAGTCTTTGGGCTGCATTGTTCCTTGTTCTGTGAGTGCGAGGACTGCGAGGTCTGTGAGGAAGCGGAATGGTTCCTGGAGGTCGTATGCGAGGCTGTTCTTTCCCGGGGCGGTTTTGTGGAGGAATCCTACGTGCGGGTCTAGCCCTGCGGTGTTGATGGCTCGCAGGACTTCTGCTTCAAGAATCGAGTAAAGGTAGTTGAGAAGGGTGTTTGTGGGGTCTCCGGACCCCCAGGGCTTTCGGCGGTAGCCTCTGGACATAAATCCGGCCTTTTCTGGAAGGATTTTTGCGATCTGGCTCCAGTAGTGCTGTGCTGCTACTGCTTCGACTCTGAGGATTTCTGGGGCGTTTCTTGCGGCCTGGAGGCCTTTTGCTTCTGTTGGTAGGTTTTCTTCGACTTGTGGGTATCGTTCTTTGAGCCAGGAGAGCATGTCTGTGGTGCGGCAGAACTTTGCCTCAATAAACTTCTTAGCAAGAAAAAGCCTCTGTGAGTCGTCTTCTGAGGCCTTGTACTGGCAGAATTTTGTCTGTACAGCGACGCTTCCCGGCGGGAGCATGGTGGTGAGGAGCTTTCCGTTCCAGTCGAGCAGGGTGACTTGTGTTCCGTGCTTGATAAGCCACCGTGCAGCGTCTAGCGTGAAGCTTCCTGAACGCCCGTAGATTACCAGATTATCTATGCCTATCCTTTTAGGCCTGAACGTCCACTCGTGGGGTGTTCCTTCTCCGGTTTGTCCGTCACGGATTTTTAGCCGTGCAGCGTCAACCCATACCTTGATGCCGTGCCCGTTGAGGACAAGTATGCGATCCATCGATACCTAGCCATCCTTCTTTTCGATGCGTACCTTGATATCTCCAGGGTTGAGGACGATGGTGACGGGTTTTCCGCAGTGCGGGCATTGGCCTTCGGTGGCGTATTCAAGATTCATAGAGCATTCACCCCTTTCACAATCGGTGCAGGAGGCCCCCATCATCTTCAAAGAAGTCTCCGGACTCTTTGAAGTAGCTGATGAGTTTTTGGCTGGCATCTTTGGGTATGCCGTGTTGTAAGCAATTGTTGAGAAGCTCTTCTTTCGGGAATGCTGTTCCGATCTGCTTCTCAAGCTCCTGTATGGCCTGCTTGAAGGCCTCTCCATAGGCATTGAAGTCCGCAGCGGGACCACCCTTAAGCTTTTGGGTTATCGCAGCTCGTGCTATTCGCAAAGAGACTTCTGGGTCGTTGTCGAGATCAACTTCTAGCTTCATGGTATCACCTGTGGAATTTTTCGGTCTGTGTGGTTTCAGATCAGAAAAAAATGTTTCAACAATATTGTGGAAGAAAAAAATTATAAGCTTTTCGGTACAAAAAAATCACAACTAATTTGGGACAAAAATCAGTCCTCAAGCACCCAGCCCTTCTGATCATTATCGTAGCGATAATTGAAGCTTGCAGGATTCTCTTTCTGCTCCTTCTCAAAATCGGGATTCGGAATCCACTTCTCCAGATTCTTATCATAAATCTGTTCCCTTGGCTTCTTCCAACTCTTGTTTGGAACACTGGCCTGAACCACTTTGTCATCCTCAATAGTCATAGTTTCAGGGTCAACAACCCAGACAGTCCTATCACCTTTTACAGCGTAGATGTCTCTGGGTGCTACTTCACGCTTATGCACAACCGAAAGCTTGACCTCCTTGCCCTGAAGGGACGGCTCGACCTCGTTGGTAGATTTCACCTTCTCGATGGTCAGAGCCTTGTCCATTTCTGGATACAGTTCCATGAGTTCATCTATGGCTTTTTTCAATCCCTTATTGGTCAGCTTGAGTTTCTCGTTCTCCAGCACTTTGACATGGCTATCTTTGATCTCTGCTCTGTATGCTACTGGTTGCGTATACGTACTCATATACATTCACCTTTTCTTGTTTTTATTGCTGATCGCACCTTAGTAAGGTCAGATGCTGTGAGTGCTTTTCCTTTCAGTTTCGGGTTGGCTTTATTGAGTTCTTTCCTGATTCCCTTCGGGAGTACAAATGGGGTTCCGAAGATATCGATATTCCTAGGTTTTATTTTCTTAGAGGGCATTTTTTTACCACCTTTACGAATCTCCACAATATTGTGGAATACTACCTTATAAATCTTTCCACAATAATGTGGTATGAGCAAGCGCACATCCCTACAAGTACGCATAGACATACTCCAAGCCCTAAACGACGGAAAACCCCACTCCTACGGAAGCATAGAACGGAAAGCAAACACGAACTGGGAAACCGTCAGAACCCACATCAAAGAACTCAAAATCTACAACGCCATAGAAGAAACACCGCAAGGATACCAAATCACACCACAAGGACGCACCATCCTAAAAAACCTGAAGAAAGAGCAATCAAAGCCTACAAAAGAAAGCACCCAGACCAGTAACAGACAATTAGTTGGAGATATCTGATCAAGATTTGAAAAAATAAAAAGGACCCTGATTGAGAAGTTCAATAATACGAATAATTCGAGAAATCAAAAAGCAGGGCTTATTCAAATAACTTTTTCAACTCCTTACATAACCGTAGGATTACCTTTTGCGGGCCGGTCGAGACCTTCTCGGAATATACGGTAGTGTCTAACTGCTTAACATAATAATGTTTATTCAAATAATCGAAATGAATATAGTTATGTGGCACATTAACACGACGTTCAAAATCTACAAACAGTACGAACTTACCATCTTGATCCAACCCCACCTCGAAAGATCTCTCGCTTTTCTTTTCTTTCATTAAGAAGACTATTGAACGATTAATAAATTTATCATCATAGTATTCAATCTCAAGAGAACTGATAGTACGTCTTTCAAATTCCAAATCCAACACACCTTTGAGTTGTAAAATCACTTGCTTAATGATATAGCCAAATAAGAGATAAAATTGTTTTATTTGCTCATAAGTATCATCAAATCTTCTCTTGAATTCTTCTTCAGAATTTAAACCCAGTAGGTCCATGTCCAATCTTAAAGCAGTAGCCTTCTTCTTCAACTTAAGGAAACTAATCTGCTTGAATCTTTCGATATCCCTACCATTACTCCTTTTCCTTATGATTTGCTGAAAATATGATTCATTGTCTTTAGGCTCCCAAAGCTGACCCCAAAATCCGAGCACTCCATTGTCTTCATGCACATATACCTCACCGTGCTCAATAAAATCTCTTAGACCCGCTTTTAGGTTTTTTAACATGTTTTTACATATATACCTGTAAGAGAAATAACGTTTCACCGAATCAATAACATGTTTATTGAATTCCAGCCATATTATCTCTTCATCTTTGTTAAAATCTGGAAAGTCAAGATTAAACTTCTCAAGGAGATCAAGAAGCGATTCGATCAGACTATCTAACATCGGATTGCATTCCTTCCAGTTATGTTGTCGAATTTTTTCAGAAAGCGATTCCCAATAAAGGGTCTGCCATCCCAATTCTTTGAGTTTATTAGCCTCAGAAGTGATGATGTAATAATGCTTAGCTTCTTCATACCTTTTTTTATATCTCTTTAATTGATCAATTCCAGATAATCCACTCATGATTTTATGTTCACAAACACAAAATGGTTTGTCTTTGAGATAAAAAACTAGATCAGGAATCTCAAAATTCTTAACACCTCCTGTTATTCTATCCTGAGGAATGAACGATAGCTCCTCACATCTAGTTTTTTGGATTCCCAGAAAATCATGTATATAAAAGTCCTTAAATTCGATTGAAGCATCACATAATAGAACGATACTCTCTGTAAGGAAATCTTCCATCTGCTGGTTGACAGTTCCTTCTCGTTTTTTGTAAAGCCGAAAAAGACTCATGAATGGAAAGAACTAAAAGGAGTTATAAAAACCTTTAGACTACGATCACGATTAATCAGTTACAAGCGGCAGTCTGCGGCAATTGCGGTAAACCAGTCGATTTTGCAACTCACGATGGTTCAAACGGCTGGGAAATGGATTACATAAGAAGAAGAAGAATGTATCCCATCTGTGATGAATGTGATGCAAAATCTTTGGGAGAATACGTTTAGCAAAATTGTTAAAGGTGTTAAAGAAAAAAGATGAGGCCGAAGCCTCATCCTAAAGATTCCGTTTTTTCAGGGGTGTAGCTTCTGCCTTTTTACAAGGCAGATCCTCGATATTGATATATTCAGGTTCACTCTTTTTTCCCTGAACAAACATCACTACCTTCTCAAGAAAACAAATTAGCTCGTCTATCCAGCCCATATCCTTCTTGGCAGCGTTCATGTTATCATCCTCCAATATTTTTACGTTGCATGATTGGCTGCCTCTGGAACTTCTAATAAACCCGGCTGTATTGCGGATTTTTCCCCTTCCCTTCGGCTCTCTTCCTCTAGGAGTCGCTTATAGCAGTTTTGGCAATAAGTGACACCGTTGTGCTTGAAGGAAAGGAGCGGAACCAGAGGCTCGCTGCACTCGGGGCAAGTCCCGAAATCTTTCCTGAGTTGATTCATCACTTTAGCGAAGTCTTTTGGTAGGCCAGGAGCTTTTGCTAGTCTCTTTTCTTTCATCAGACAGGAAGCGCAGACAGGGTTATTGATCCGGCTCTGAGCCTCAGTACAGAACGTCTGGCCGCAGTTCTTGCATTTGCATTGTTCCATTTTTTCACCCCACATAGCTTATTTCAGGTGTTTCCCTTTCTTCCTCATTGAAGTAGGTCTTCATGGAGAGGAGGTCAAACTCTCCACTTTTTCTCAGGCCTATCTCGAAGACTACAGCCTCTCCTATGATCTCTCTTATTAGACCAAGCTTTTCCTGCATGGGCCAGTCTTTTAGATGCAGGCTCTTCGCCTTGCTTCTTTTCTTATTGTTCATTTTCTTGGCTATTCGTTTCATCTTAATCCCTCCTTCCTGACAGCCTGCCTAAAATGAAGATAAGTAGGATCAGGACGACTGCTAAGATTCCGATTCCTACCCGAAGGTACCAATTCACACCCACGAATTCGGATACCTCCACTTCGTCACTCTGGCAATGTGTTTGCGCTTCAGGACAAGAGACATCAGCAGTCTTGGGTGCATTTACAAAAGGCACTGATTTGTCAAGCCGCAAAACAGAATAACTGCTGTCATCAATTGTTTCTACATATTGCCCATTCAGTTTTCTGTAGAATCTCTTTATCTCATTTATCTCCTCCGTCTTCTTAATCTTAAGGTTCACGCTATCTTCATTTACCGAATCGACTACCACCTGGATATCATCTAATTTGATTTCAATTTGTCCGATTAGCGCATATTTCTTGTTGTCTATAATCAATATTTTTTCAGTCTCATTTGTCTCAAAATTAGTGGCCTTCTCAAATGTGAAGATTCTGCCTCCAAGATTCTTGCTTTCTCTTGTAACTATCTCTTCATCAGTTACCGTGATGAACTTGCTTGCCTCTTCTTCCTTGAAAAAGACGTATTTCAACAAGCAGTTGGCTTCCTTATCTCCAGCAGTCATTGACTCAAATGTCAAAGAGATTGCTCTTTGACTAGGGCCTTCGTCCAACTCAAAAGTGCTTGATAAGTATTGGGCGCCAGAACCTGATGCAACGCCAAGACTTGAAGAGATGGTCGTGAAATCCGGACTCCTGCAGAGTATAAAACCTGTCAATTTGTGCCCTACATCCAGATTCACGACATCATATATCAATTCGCTAGGCTTCGCATTGCCGCTGATCCCAGGTGACGTGCGTTTCATCTGCACAGAAATTCCTTGCGCAGAAACTACCCCGCTCATCAATATGATGAGCAGGAATATTCCAAACAATCGTGTTTTTCGATTCATTTTCTCTTACCTCCGTTTCTCTTTTTCCTGTGTTTAATCCACTCTACTGAAAACATATTATTGAAGACGGGTGCCGGCAAATCAGTTATGGTACCAGTTATGTACGGGTCGTGTCGTGTCATTTTTTTCCTCCGGATTGTCTTGATTTATCCTTCAGCTCTGATTCGGACCAGTCACCCGTGCCGTGCTTCCCAAGATAGCTGAACACGATCATCAAAAGGGTATGTTCAGGATGAATGATCCGGACATCCCGCAACAAGAGATTGCGAGAGGGATGAGCTGACGGATTTCCCTGTGGAAATCATCAACAATCCAGAACATAGAAAATGAGAGAAGGTAGTTGATTGTTTTCTGTTCAGAAATCCACACTAAGTGTGGATATCAAATTACAGAGGAGAAATTTCATAATTTGAACAAAAAATACGAATTATTTTTCTTTTTTTATTCTCACAATAATCGATATAATAAGCAAGAATATAGTAAGAATACTTAAAATAATTAAAAGAGAATATTGCCAACTAACCTTTTTTGGATAGGAAGGGACCACAACATCTTCACTTAAGCAATGCGACTGCCCTAATGGACAGTAAACATCAGCTTCAGCAGCGCTTATGAATGGGACTGTCTTTTGTAATATCAAATCTCTGAATATCGAATCAGATTTCTCCCTAATATATTCTCCATTCATCTTCTCATAAAGTCTAATATCCTCATCTTCTTTAAAAGGCACATATCTAAACATACAACCTGTGGAGAAATCACCAGTATAGTCTGATTCTATTGTTAAGTATATTGCTTTCTGGCTAGGACCTTTGTCCATGATGAACATTTCACTGATGTATTGCGCACCGCTTCCTGAAGCCAAGCCCAAGGTTGAAGTAACCTTGATATCATCAGGACTTCTACATAATATGAATCCCTCTATCTTATGAGTTGTATCAGTATTCACTATATCATAAATCAGTTCTGCTGGTTTTACCTGAGCGATACCCGGGTTAGTTCGTTTTAGCTGGGCTGATAACGCATTTCCCATAGCTGATTGAGATATTATTATGATAACAAACAGTATAATAAATAATCCGATTCGTTTCATCGCTGATCCCCGATTTTCAATTTTTTTTGAATTTTATCTAATACCTCTTCGTTATCTAAATCATACGCTCTTATTGCAAAGTAAGAGAATTTAACAGTAAATCTGTCTTTGGGATAGTCTGTTGTCAATAGTCCTTCAGGATTATTTTTTTTACCTTCTTTTGAAATATCCATACACCGATCAAGGACGCGATCAATGGCTGTTTGGGCGCTATCCATATAATCTTGAAATTTTTTCTCTTTATCTATTTTTTTTTGAGTCTCCTGCTTAGATTTTG
>JBDRHG010000023.1:0-85211 GCA_043817075.1 archaeon
CAACTGCTCCTCCGCAAACTGGTCATGCAACCTGACAGGCAGCTGGATGGTGCGCGTATACACTGAAGGCAAGCACTCACAGCGCTTCACGTTCGGCAACGACACCGCGTACGCATATAACGATGCGAGCAATTGGTGGAACACTTCTTTTACAAGATGCAGAAATATCACAATAACGAATGCAGGCACAACAACACTCACCAACTTCCCTGCTTACATTAATCTGAGCTATTACTCAGGCATGCAGGTAGGCTTTGATGATGTTCGTTTCGTCAACACAAGCTGCGACAACGGCGGAACAACACTCTCATACGAGATAGAAGCATACACAGCAAGTACAAACGCGCACGTGTGGGTAAAAATACCATCGCTCCCGTCAGCAGGCACGACAATCTCTGTTTATTATGGAAACTCAATAGTCAGTTCTGGTGAGAATTCTACAGGGGTGTGGGATATTAATTTTAAAGGAGTTTGGCACTCAAACGACGACCCTGATACCTCTACTATACAGGATAGTACAATAAATAATCGTGATGGGACAAAAACATCATCGAACAACCCAATAGAAACAGCAAGTGGTAAAATAGGCGAGGCCCAGGATTATGATGGCGGGACTGATAAAGTTATTTTTGGAGGAAGTTCCGGAGTAGATCTGGGTAAGATAAATAGTGCTTCTCTTTGGTATCATTATGAGGGGGATACTTCGGCTGTTCTTCTTGGTCATGTTAGCACTGGCAATGGCGGATTTTTCTTTTACCAATCAGGATCAAACCTTTATTACGCAGCTAATTCCATTGTTAGCGTAAATTACGGTACTTTGACTAGTGGAAATTGGTATTATCTTTCCGTATCTCGAAGTGGCACTTCAGTAAATTTTTATAAAGATGGAATTCAAGTTGGAACGACTCAAACCTTAAGTTCAGATTATGTTTTAAGTGTAAGCACCATAGGTGCTTACTATGGAGGCACATATGGGACTAATGGCATTATTGATGAAGTACGTATTTCAAATTCTGTTCGTTCATCCGACTGGATAAACATGACTTATCAGATAGTTCAGAATCAAGAAAATTATATATCTTTTGGAACGGAGCAACAATTTAACCAGGCACCAACCTCTTCAACCATCAGCGAATCATCAACATCAGCAAGTCCTACAAATGTTGGAAGTTCTGTAACATTTTCTGGAACAATAACAGATCCTGATACATCTGATCAGGTGAGACTTGCAGTCTGTCAAACTGACGTGATAAGCGGAACCGGGACGTGTACTGATGGTGCATGGTGTTATGATCCGAGTTCGAGCACGTACCAGGCGGAAGGAGCAGCTTCATGTGCATATACAACTCTTACAGGGGACTCAACGACTGAAAGTTGGTATGCGTATGTATGTGATGATGATAATGAATGTACAGGGATGACTGAATCTGACGGAACATTCCACGTCAATCATGCACCAAGCGTCGCTTCCGCATCAATTGCACCAACTGTACCTGGCATTAATGATGATCTGACATGCAATAATGGAAGTGTATCTGATTCTGATAGCGATTCAGTAACTTTAGGCTATGACTGGCACGACGGCAATTCATGGAAGGGAATCAATTCAAAAATACTGGTATCAGGAAATACTTCAGCAGGAGAAACATGGAAATGCAACATCACGCCGACGGACGGGCACTCTTTTGCAGGTTCTGCTGTTGAGTCAATTACGGTCACAATTGACGGTCCTCCCAATGTCACTCTCTCCTCTCCGGTAGATGATTCTATAGACACCGACGGCGTTCTGACATTTGTTGCGAACGTGACTGATGATACCGAAGTTGTCAACGCCACGTTGTGGACTAACGTCTCGGGTTCGTGGGCTGCGGATGAGACGCGATGGAACGGTGAGGTGCCGTACAATAGCAGCGGACTTGTCCTGTTGATGCATTTCAACAATGAGACAGGAGAGAATGATACGTATGTTAGGGATTGGAGCGGGAATGGGAATGATGGGACTGTACTCAATGCAACTCAGACTCCTAGTGCAAACCTAACAAGTGGTTACTTCGGACAAGGCTTTGAATTCTATGGTGATAACACAAGCAATGGTATTCAGTCCGTGATTTCTGTGGGAGATAAAGCTGAGCTGGAACAATTACCGCTGTCAATTTCTGTATGGTTTAAAACGTACAATAATCAAATTGATCAGCTCATATTAACAAAAAGCAGGTATTATGGCAGCGAAAATGATTATGGCTTGTATATTGGATCAAACCAGATGATTGGTTTTTTTACAGACACTTGTTGGTCGGATGAATATCTCATATCAATCAATCAGTGGTATCATGCTGTAGGTATTCACAATGGAAGTCATCAGATGTTATATGTGGATGGAATCTTGCGTAGTAATTATTCCTGTTCTGTTACAAGCCTTGCAAATGATTTCGATTTCACGATAGGTGCTGATGGAGATGACTATGATTGGGGATTTAACGGAACGATTGATGAAGTCGCTGTATGGAACCGCTCTCTCAACAGTTCAGAGGTCTTAGCGCTCTATAATTTCACACGAACTACATATTTCCCTATATTCCAGAACATATCGGTCTCTGACGGCAGCTATATGTGGAATGTGCTGTCATACGACGACAAGGGCCAATGGGGTTGGGCGTCAAACAATGCCACCTTCACGGTGTTGAATAACACCGCCCCGAGCGACCCGATCGCCTATGTCAACAGCTCTGACGGCTCCAACCAATCGAATAAGGTGATGAATTGCTTTGCCACTGTCAGCGATCCGGAGAGCACAGCGCTCAATGTGACCGTTCGTTGGTACCTGAATGGTACTCTTAACCTCTCGATCGATCATAACGGCAGCTATTCTAGCGGTTCCCTCTTCATCGGCTCTCTTGGCTACAAGAACACGACAAGGACAGACAACTGGACCTGTGATATGCGCCTCTTCGACGGCTTTAATTACTCCAATTGGGTCGAGGCAGGCTATAATGTGACTATCCTCAACAGCCCGCCAGATGTGCCAAGCCTCATCACGCTGACCGACGTCAACGTCTCAGACTCTCTCGGCATCACTTGTCCGACACCGGATGACGAAGATGGTGATTCGGTCACCCTTTACTATCAGTTCTACAATATGAACGATTCCCAGATGGTGCAGTCCTGGAGTACGGACAACACCTACGTCGTGCAATTGAACGACTCCCACGATACCATCAATGCGACCTGTGGCGGGACGGACGGCACGGCCTTCGGGCTCAATATCTCGGCAGTCGAAGTGGTGGACAATGCGTATCCCTCGATTTCATTGACCATCAACACCTCTTCAGGTCTCAACAAGACGAGCGAGGAGATCCGTTGTTTCACTATCCTCAGCGATTCCGACAACGACACCATGAATGTGTCGGTGGTGTGGTTCCTCAATGGGACGACCAACATCACGTTGGACTACAATGACAGCTACGCCAACGGGACCTTCTTCAATACGACATTGATGCCGGCCAACACCACACCTGGCGAGAACTGGAGCTGTGCTTTGCGCGTCTTCGACAATAATGAATACACTGCCTGGGCGTTCTCTGAGAATCTGACCATCGGCGACCAATCTCCATTGGTCACCCTTGTCAGTCCGCCGGACGCGGCATATGATACAGATGGCATCATCCTTTTGATATCCAATGTCACCGACGATGTTGGTGTCATCAATACCACACTCTACACCAATTTCACCGGCACCTGGCAGGCAGAGGAGACGCGGTGGAACGGTGAGGTGGCCTACAACAGTACAGGTCTTGTGCTGCTGATGCATTTCAATAATGAGTCGCTTTTCAATGAGAATTCGACGTGGGTGTTCGACTGGAGCGGGAAAGGGAATAACGGCACGTTCAGAAACAATGTCAACATCAGTGATATTGGTAAATATGGTACTGGACTCGGTATTGATTCTGAAGGGACTTTTAGTTATGTGGAGATTCCTGATTCTCCTAGCTTGAACCTGAGCGCGTCCTTCACGATTTCCACCTGGTTCAAGAGAGGAACCATTGATGACTGGGAGAATATTCTGAACAAGGATCAGAGCTCATCAAGTGAGATTTGGTTTGGGTATGATTCAGATAACTGTGTTGAGGTCAAGTTCAATGGGTGTAGTGGTAGTTGCCTTATTTCTTGTTTGAGTTCTATTGATGATACTGGTTGGCATCACGTTGTTGCTGTGTGGAATGGCAGTCATGTCTTTGGTTATGCTGATGGTGAACTGGTGGCTGGGCCTGAGACGGAGAGTGCATTGCCTGACAGCAACGGCACGATTAACATCGGGGATACTCTCTACTGGTCGTCTTCTTATGGTGCTGAGGATTCGATACTTGATGAGGCAGCGATTTGGAACCGTTCGCTCTCGGCGTCCGAGATCGTCGATCTCTATAATTACTCTAAGACCTTCTTCGAACCGGTGTTCCAAGAGCAATCGGTCTCGGAAGGTGGCATCTACCAATGGAACGTCTTGGCCTACGACTCCGTTGGTCAGTTCGATTGGGGCGACTCCAATGACACCCTTACCGTCAACGCTAAGCCCAAGGTTACCCTGCAGTCACCAGAGGACCAGTCGACCGATACCGATGGAGTGCTGACCTTCCTCTCGAACGCCAGCGACGACCGTAACCTGGTCAACGCGACGTTGTACACCAACGTCACCGGCACCTGGACCGCGACAGAGACGCGGTGGAATGGTGAGGTGGCGTACAATAGCAGCGGATTGGTTCTGCTGATGCATTTCAACAACGAGTCACAGCTCGGCGAGAATTCGACGTACGTCTATGATTTTAGTGATACAGGGAATAATGGTACTGTTAATGGTGGTTCGTTGTTGAATGTGTCAAATGGCATGTTTGGTGGAGGTATTGATCAGAATAATATTGATGGTTCTTTTGTTGATTGTGGAAATGATGTTAGTTTACAGTTGAATTCATCTTTTTCAATATCTGCTTGGTTCACCTCTGGTAATTCGTCCGATACACGAATAATAGTTTCGAAAACACCAGATGTTACTGTCTGGTGGAACTTACAGCTTACGACTAATGGACTTTTGCGTTGGCAGGCGGATGATGGGGATAATAAAATTTCTTTTGAGACGACTAATGTTCGGTATGATAATAATACTTGGTATCATGTTGCGATTGTCAGGAATATTTCAGGGTATTCTATGTTTATTGATGGCGCGTTTGTGATGGATGGTTCAAATAATGGCGATATTAATAATTCCGGAAATCTTTATATTGGCGCTAATGAGTTTAATGGGGGTGATTATGCTTTTAATGGTACTATTGATGAAGTGGCAATCTGGGATCGTTCACTATCCTCAACTGAGATCGACGCCCTCTACGACTACACCAAGACCCGTTTCCAGCCAGTCTTCCAGAATATCACCGTCTCCGAGACGGTGCTCGACTTCAAGTGGAACGTGCTCGTCCACGACAACGAGAGCCTCTCCTCGTGGGGAGACAGCAACTACACCGGCCGCGTCGCGTCGAACTCCAATCCCTCCACTCCGAACACGATTATCAACTCGACCGACGCCACCAACGGCACGAGCCAGGATCTCAATTGCTTCGCCACCATCTCAGACGGCGACAGCGATGACCTCAATGTCTCGGTCGTGTGGTTCCTCAACGGCACGACGAACATCTCCCTCGACTACAACGACAGCTACACCTCCGGCGACTCGTTCGTCGCGACTCTCGGAGCGGGCAACACCACCATCACCGACAACTGGAGCTGCGCTTTGAGGCTCTGGGACGGATATAACTTCAGCAGCTGGGGATACAGCAAGAACCTCACCATCATCAACGCTGTCCCGTCCGCTCCCATACTCTCCTATCCCACAGACGGCGACGACTTCTTCATCAACCGATCGCCTGACTTCAATTGGACAAATGCAACCGACGCAGACGGCGACACCCTGACCTATCATATCCAGATCGCCACGAACAAGGACTTCTCCCCTGTAGACATCTTCGACCAACGGGGTGTGTCGGACAACAAACATCCCTACAGTGGTGAGCTCGATTTCACCACGTATTATTGGCGCGTCGCCGCTAACGATTCAACCATCAACGGTTCCTGGAGTTCAACCTTCAATTTCACTCTCGTCAAATACATCGACATCACGCTCAACATCGGCAGTGTTGACTTCGGTGCTATGGATATCAGCTCGACCGATGACACTGACGACAGCGACCCTGCTCCCTTCCAGCTCGCCAATACAGGAAACTACTGGGCCAATGTCTCGGTCAAATCCACTACGTTATGGACAAGTAGCCTGGCTCCAATCAACTCCTCCTATTACCAGTTCAAGGGCAACCGATCGAGCGAAGGATTTACGTTCCGACTCTCCGATTCGCTTACCACCTGGACCAATATGTCCGATGACTATGTGATGGCCCTGTCATGGTTCAACTACACAGACAGCGCGGATATTGCGTCCATCGATATCCGGCTGACGGTGCCGGCGGATGAGCCGCCGACGGCCAAGAACGCCAATATCACGTTCTATGCGAGGGAATCCGGATGAAACGAGCGGATGATGCATGGATAGGGAAACTCGTCCTTCTCATAGTGGCCGCCCTCATCATGTCATCCGCTGTGTCGGCCTTCGGTGTCGCACCGAGCAGCAAGGACATCCATTATGAGGCTGGCGAACGGGTGGATGTCAGTATAAAGATAATGAATGCGGACGGTGACGCGACTCGCGCGCTCCTGTACGCTGAAGGCCCGTTGGCCGACTACCTCTCCTTCCCCCAGGAGATCCTCTCGTTCGAAGAAGGGGAGACTGAGAAGATCATCATGTATAGCATAGACGTGCCTGCATCCATCGGCTCTCAGGGCGAGATCGAGACCGAGGTCGTCATACGGCAGATCCCCACGGAAGGCCAGGATACCACCTTGTCGGCGTCCGTCGCTGTCGCCCATCTGGTGAAGCTCCATGTGCCCTATGACGACCAGTACGCTGAGATCCGTCTGTTCACCAGCAATTACAAGAAGGGTGAGAAGAGCTACTTCACCGCCGAGGTCACCAATTATGGCAAAGAGCCCATCCTCGGTGCGACCGTGGTCATCGACATCCTCGGTCCGTTCAACAACAAGGTTGCCCAGGTCCGGAGCGAGCCCTTCGATGTCGTGATATCTGGTCAAGAGAAGATATCTGTGCTCTGGATACCAGAGATCGGAGGAGGCCGGTACAAAGCGGTCGCCATCGTCATCTACGGCGACAACACAGCAGTGACAGAGAAGGAATTCTCCATCGGTGAACCTTCGCTGACCGTCGATTCCATCAGCTCCAGCAATTTCAAGCTCGGCGGCATAGCAAAGCTTGACATCCTGGTCTCGAGCGATTGGAACCTGCCCATCGAAGGGTTCTTCGCGGATGTGGTGGTCAGGGATGAGGTCGGGAACAAGCTGAGCGACTTCAAGACCGCCCAGGAGGACCTCGAGCCGTTCGGCAAGCAACTCCTCGAAGGGTTCTGGGACACATCGCGGGCCATGGTCGGAAAGCACACCATGGACGTGGCGCTCCACTTCCTCGATCAGATACAACAGCACACCTTCGACATCCATGTCGAGACCGACCGGATCACCGCGACACCCACCGGACAGGTCATCACCGAGGTCCCAGGAGGAGTCTCGCCTCTCACCAGCGCTATCCTACTGTTCTCGCTCCTGGTCGTCGTCCTCATCGTCATCAATATCTTCGTCTGGCGGGCAGTACGGAAACGGATACCGAAGAAGTAGTCATGGATACTTTTTTATATCAACACAGTCTCCATCCGCGGAATGGCGCTTGAAATCCAGGACAGGACTGAGATTCTCGTCGGCGTGTTCGTCGCCGCCCTCATCGCAGCGAACCTGTTAGGGACCAAGATCACCACCATCCTGGGGATCTCGATGAGCGTCGGCATCTTCGCCTATCCTATCACTTTCCTCATCACCGACGTGATCGAGGAGGTCCATGGCAGGAAGGTGGCCAAACGGCTCATCTATGCCGGCCTCATCTCACTTCTGCTGGTCATGGTGCTCACTCTTGTGTCGTTATGGTTGCCGGCGGCGTCCCGCTTCGAGAACAATGACGCCTATACCCTCATCTTCTCGAGCTCTGCGCGGATAATCCTCGCATCCATCGTGGCTTTCCTGCTCAGCCAGACCCATGATGTCTGGTCGTTCGAGTTCTGGAAGAAGAAGACCAAGGGCCGTCACCTCTGGTTGCGCAACAATCTCTCCACAATGGTCAGCCAGGCAATCGACACCGTCATCTTCATGTTCATCGCATTCTATCACGTGACGCCGAAATTCGACGTGCCTTTCCTCATAAGCCTAATCATACCGTATTGGCTGCTCAAGGTATTGATGGCAGCGCTCGATACGCCGTTCGTCTATCTGGGCGTTTGGTGGCTCCGGGGACGAAAACCGAAACCGGCCAAGAAATGAAACGCATCTATCGCGTTAAGCAATAATCATCTCGTTTGTTATCCGACTTTGACTATGATGGTTCGGTCACTCCGCGGCCCGTCGAATTCGCATGCCACCACAGACTGCCATGTGCCGAGCGCAATCTTGCCTGCGCGGATGATGAAGGTCTCCGATGGTCCGACCAATCCTGCCTTGATGTGGGAATCGCCATTGCCATCCACCTGATCATGGCGCCATTTACCGCTGGGGACATGCCCGGAGAGGCAATCGAGGAAGTCATGGCAGATATTCGGATCATGATTCTCGAGCACAGTGATCGCTGCGGTGGCATGCAGCGCGAAGACCACGCATATCCCGTCGGTCACGCCGCTTCGCTTGACCGCATCCTTCACCTGATGGGTGATGTCGATGATCTCTTCCCTTTCCGTCGATGCGATCCGTATCTCTTCTATCATCTGTCTTCACCTTGAGCCTGAGAACGTATCTGTGGTCTCACTTCGAGATCACTTTCTCTGCGTATTCAACGTCACCGTCAGATTTGATGGAGAATTTCCGTTTCTCGAACATATGGCGCATGATGTCATTGTCCTTGAGGAAGTACGCATGCACCTTCTTGACGCTTCGCTTTTTGGCGATCCTGAGGATGTAGTCGGCAAGCTTGTCGCCCAGTCCCTGGTTCTGCCATGGATCGGCCACCACGATAGCGAACTCCGCCGTCTCGTTATAGGCGTCGGCTATGAGGCGGACGACACCGGCCATACGCTTTTTGCCTTTCTCTTTGATCTCAGCGATGATGGCCATCTCCCTGTCGTAGTCGATCTGGGTATAGCGTACCAGTAGATCGTGGGTGATGTTCTTGATGGGACCGAAGAAGCGGAACCTTTGGGTCTCTTCAGAGAACTCCTTGAACATCTCGGCCTCGAGCGGCTCGTCCTCTGGCCGGATCGGACGCAGTGTGACGTCAGTCTTGCCTTTCAGCCGGATCTTGCTGATGTATTCCTTAGGATACGGAGAGATGACCAGATGGGAATACGGTTTGATCTTCTTATTTCCGATCTTGTCGTCCAGGATGACCTTAGCATCGAGAACGATTCCTCCTTTCTCGTCGATGCCGAACGGATTGATGTCGATCTCCTTGATCTGGGGAAAATCGCTGACGAGGTAGGCGAATTTGTAGAGCAGGAATTGGATCGCCTTGATGTCGACCCCTGGCATGCCGCGATAGCCCTTCAGCAGACGGAAGATCTTGGTCTCCTCCATCAGGCGGGTGGCCAGCGCCATGTTCAACGGAGGCAATCCGATATTGGTGTCCTTGAACACCTCGACCGCGACTCCGCCCATGCCGAACACGATGATGGGTCCGAACAGCGGGTCCTTCTTGGCGCCGATGATTAGCTCATACCGTTTTTCCACCATCTCCTCGACGAGCACGCCATGGATGTCTGCCTTGGGCATCTTGTCTTTCGCCCGCTTGATGAGCTCACGGAATGTCGACCTCGCGTCATGACGAGAATCGATGCCTATCATGACACCTCCGACATCGGTCTTATGGATGATGTCTGGCGACGCGATCTTCATGACCACCGGGAATCCTATCTTGCCCGCGAGGCTAGCGGCCTGCTCAGGAGTCTTGGCGATGCCATGTTTGGTGACGGGGATGCCGTAATTGGAGAGCAAGGTCTTCGATTCGACCTCATTGAGGCAGAACCGTCCTTCTCGCATGAGTCCTTCGATGAGTGCCTGGTTCTTGCCGGTCTTCGGTGTGAAAGCATGAGGTATCGTGGCGGGGGTCTGGGTGAGGGAGTCGAGATGGGTCGCGTAATGGTGCATGTACATGAAACAACGCACTCCCTGTTCTGGTATGGCGAATACCGGGATGCCGCCTTTCTCCAATGTCTCCCGCCCGTGGCTGACCGCGTTTCCTCCCATCCATGAGGTCAGCATGGTCTTGCCGTACTTGTTCTCGATATTGACCATCTCTTTGGCGATCAATGACGGATCGGTCATGGCCTGCGGCGTGAGGATGGTGAGCACACCATCGACTCCAGGATCGGCGATGCAAAGCTCTACCGCTTTACGGAATCTGTCATGGTCAGCATCGCCCAACACGTCGATCGGATTGCCTTTGCTCCATGTCGGAGGCAGGCAAGCGTCGAGCTGACTCAGGGTCTCAGAAGAGAGCTTTGCGAGCTGGCCGCCCTGATGGATCAAAGAGTCGGTCGCAATCACACCGGGTCCACCGGCATTCGTGATGATGGCGAGCCGGTTTCCCCGTGGACGCTTCTGCAACGCCAGGGTCTTTGCGCAATCAAAGAGCTCACCGATGGTCTCGACGCGGAGCACGCCCGCACGCTTGAACGCCGCGTCGAACACCGCGTCGTCGCCAGCAAGGCTTCCGGTATGCGACTTCGCTGCCTTTGCGCCAGCGCTGCTCTTTCCTGCCTTGAGCACGATGATCGGTTTGGTGCGGGCGAATGCCCTCGCTGCGGAGAGGAATTTCCTAGCGTCTGATAGGGATTCCATATAGATGAGGATGGATCCGGTCTCCGGGTCCTTGCCGAAGAAGTCGATGAGGTCGTGGAAGCCGACGTCCAGCATCTCGCCGATGGAGGCGAAGTAGCGGAATCCCACATTCTGTTTCTCGGCCCAGTCCAGGATGGCCGTGCATAACGCTCCGCTCTGCGAGATGAATGCGATATTCCCTGGCAGTCCCATCTTGTCGGCGAAGGAGGCGTTGAGGTTCAGCGAGGGTCGGATGAAGCCGAGACAGTTCGGGCCGATGATGCGCATCTCATGGTTTTTAGCTATCTTGACTATCTTGTCAGAGAGCGCCTTGCCGTCAGAACCTGCCTCCTTGAATCCGGCGGTGATGATCATGACGCCGGAGACGCATGCCTTGCCGCATTCCTCTACGATACTCGGTACAGTGGAGGCGGGAGTCACGATGATGGCGAGGTCAATCGGATCAGGGATGTCGGCTATCTTCTTGTATGCCCGAACGCCCTGCACGCTGCGTCGCTTAGGGTTGACCGGGTAGACCACTCCCTCGAAGCCCTTGCCGATGAGATTGCTCATCACGGCATAGCCGACCTTGCCCTTCGTGCCGCTGGCCCCGATGACGGCAATGGTCTGAGGGGAGAACATCCGTTCGAGCTTTTTGCCGTACATCTCTCATGCACCTCCTCGGAGATCCCAGTATGGGCTGAGCAAATCCTTGGCCTGCGCCACGCGTTCCTGGTATTCTTCCATGACGATGATCCTTGAATCCGTCGCTTCCTCTTTGTATCTAATAGGCTTGCCGTTGATTCCGTCGATGAAGTTGAACAGGCATCTGGGGAACTCTTCTACGTTGTAGCCTCCTTCGAGGGTCGCGAACATCGGCTTGTGGCCGAAATTTCCTGCCAATGTCTTGCCGATCTCATGGTAGGTCGGGGCGGTGACCCGGAGGTCGAGGAGGAGATCGTGCTGATGCGCGTCGAAGCCCGCTGATATCGCGATGACGTCGGGGTTGAACTGCACCGCTGCCGGCATGAAGCTCCTGACCGCATCGAGGAAGATGTCGTCCCCGCTTCCGGGCGGGAGCGGCACGCATATGGTGTATCCCTTCCCTGCGCGATGTCCGATCTCGTCCGCTTCGCCTCCGCCTGGGAAAGCGGGATGCTGATGTATCGACCAGTACAGCACGCGGTCGGATTCAGAGAAGAAATCTACCGTGCCGTCGCCCAGATGGCCGTCGAAGTCGAAGATGAGAACGCGTTTTCCATCGTCCACAAGACGTTGGGTGGCGATTGCGATATTGTTGAATATGCAGAAGCCGCTCGACTGGTCGCGATGCGCGTGATGGCCGGGCGGTCGGACGAGAGCGAAGCCGTCCTGCTTCGATGCCAGGATGGTGGCGTTGACTGCGGCCACTGCCGCCTGGAATGAACCATTGGACGCCACAGTGTCTGGATCGAGGCGCGCTCCTCTATCGGTCGCTTTTTTAGATGCTTCCCGGACACGTGAGATGTATCCGGATGTGTGCACCAAGCTCAAGGGCTTTTCATCCTGCGGAAGCTTGGTCTCTGGCAAAGGCAGGCATGCCTCTAACCTCTTGCGGTTCTCCGGATGCATCCCAGTGTCATGTTCCAGGAAGATGCTGTTGTAGATTATGTCCATAGAGATTCCCTGATTCACTGGACTATTCGAAATGGCGGTATCGTGAGAGCACCAGCACAGTCCCCACCAGGGAGACGCCGAGCGGGAGCCAGAACAGATGGCCGATTGCCCCACAGCACTTGACTCCGAGATACAGCAGGAGTCCGCTTATGAGGAGCAGCACGAAGGAGTCCCCTCGCAGTCTCGTCGCGGTCTTGGGGTCCATGTCTAGATCACCCCTGCAAGGATATATCCTGCGATCACGGCTCCTAGAAGCTTGGTAGCCTCGGCCACTATCATGACTGATTTCGACTCCTTGCTCTTGGCGCCCGCGGCCAGCGCGAGGATATAATAGAGTATGACTCCGACAGTGAACAATATTGCCAGAATCGCTTTGTTCATGCCTTGACCTGTCGTTGTCAGCGTATTAAAACTTTTCCCTTTTCCTGGCCATTATAAAAAAGCTTTTATATGCAGACCGAACACGTTTGCCCTATGACCTCGTCGGTGAATGGCAAGGAGGACGTCAAGGACATCGTCCATAGCTTGTCTCCTGTGGAACGTGACCTCGCACCTCATCTTTCCTCCGGTTCGACCGCCACCGACCTGATGAAGTCTGCCAAGGCCGATTTCGTCACTGTGATGCGCGGTCTCGAATTCCTCTCGAACAAGGGCGCGGTCACGCTGCGCATCGAGACCGAGGACGTGGTGCAGCTCGACACCAACGGCAAGACCTATCTGAAGTCAGGTCTTCCCGAGCGCCGTTTCCTCACCGCCATACTCAAAGGTCCGGTGTCGAAAGGATCGCTCGTCAAGGACCACGGTCTCTCTGAGGATGAGGTCACGGTCGCCATCGGACTCCTGAAGCGTCGTGCTGCGATCGAGATCACTCGCGACAAGGATCTCGTCTTCTCAATCACCCCAGGAGGAAAGCAGGATCTGGAGAAGGAATCCCTCGAAGAGGCCTTCCTCAAGCAGCTGCCCCTCTCTGAAGGCGATATCAAAGAGGAGAAGAAATACGCATACGACCAGTTGATCAAGCGGAAAGGCATCATCAAGCGGGACCGGGTCAAGACCGTCCATTACAAGGTCACTCCCCTTGGCAAGAAAGTGATGTCGGCCAAACATGACCACACGCTCCTCGAGCGGGTCACGCCTGGCATGCTCAAGACCGGAGGCTGGCGCGACAAGGAATTCCGCCGCTTCGACATCACCTCTCCTGTGCCGAAAGTGTCAGGCGGCAGGAGACATTTCGTCAAGCAGGCCGAGGATTATGCCCGCAGCATCTGGCTCGAGATGGGTTTCTGCGAGATGAGCGGTCCCATCGTCAACACGTCATTCTGGAATTTCGACGCTCTGTTCACGGCCCAGGACCATCCGGTGCGGGACCTGCAGGACACTTTCTATATGGACAAGCCTGAGAAAGGCAAGCTTCCTGATAAGCGATTCGTCGAGGGCGTCAAGCATGCCCATGAGGACGGAGGCAAGAGCGGTAGCTCAGGCTGGGGCGGTTCCTGGGATCCAGAGGAGGCGCAACGTAATGTGCTGCGTACCCATACGACCGTCCTGTCGTCGCAGACGCTTTCCCGCATCAAGGAAGGCTGTATCCCGGCGAAGTATTTCTCTTTCGGGCGATGCTTCCGTAATGAGGCCGTCGATTGGTCGCATCTCTTCGAGTTCAACCAGACCGAAGGCATCGTCATCGACGAGAATGCCAACTTCACCCATCTGCTCGGATATCTCAAGGAATTCTTCCGCAAGATGGGGTTCGACAAGGCGAGGTTCCGGCCCGCCCATTTCCCCTATACTGAACCGAGCGTCGAGATAGATGTCTATCATCCCGGCCACAAGAAGTGGATAGAGCTCGGCGGAGCAGGAATGTTCCGACCTGAGGTGACCGTACCGCTGCTCGGACGAGAGGTGCCTGTGCTCGCATGGGGACCGGGATTCGACCGTATCATCATGGATTATTACAAGCTCAAGGACCTTCGGGACCTGTACCGCAACAATTTGGATCAGATGCGCCAGATGAAGGCGTGGATGCGATAGTGAGACTGATTATGAGACTGACAATATGCCGACCGTCACACTGAACCGGAAAGTCTTCGAGGACCTCGTGGGCAAGAAGCTCAAAGAGGAGGAGCTCAAGGACCGCATCAGCATGCTCGGCACCGACCTGGAGAAGGTCGACGCCGCAGAGATCCAGGTAGAGATATTCCCCAACCGTCCTGACATGCTCTCGGAGCAAGGATTCGCCCGCGCATTCTCCTCGTTCATCGGCAAGGAGACAGGTTTGAGACGTTTCTCGCATAAGAAGTCGGGCTGCAAGCTCATCGTGGAGAAATCGTTACCCAAAGAGTGGCCATATGCGTTCGCCTGCATCGTGCGCGGTCTGCAGTTCAATGACGAGCGCATCCGTGAGGTCGTCCAGATCCAGGAGAAGCTGGGCATGACCCTGCTGCGGCAGCGCAAGAAAGGCGGTATCGGGCTCTATCCTCTTGAGAAGATAACTTTCCCGGTCCGCTTCGTCGGCATGGACCCGGACAAGATAGCGTTCCGGCCATTAGAGTATCCGAGCAAGATCAGCGGACGACAGATGCTGTCCAAGCATCCGACCGGCAGGAAATACGCTCAGATCTGCGAATCGTGGAAGCGCTTCCCGGTGTTCGTGGACGACAAGGGCGTCATCATGTCCATGCCGCCCATCATCAATTCCCACGATGTGGGCAAGATCAGCGAGGATACCGAGGACGTCTTCGTCGAGGTCACCGGCAACGATCCCATCCAGACCCGGACCGCATTGACCATCATCGTCACCGCGCTCGCCGAGATGGGTGGGCAGATCGAGACCATCGATTGCGTCCAGCAGGACGGCTCGGTCTCGGCAATCCCTGACCTTGAGCCCAAGCGCATGAAGCTCGACATCGACTACTGCAACCGTTGGCTCGGTCTCGGCATATCGGAGAAGCAGGCAAAGGAGCTGCTCGCGAGGATGGGCTTCGGCTATGAGAGAGGTGAGGTGTTGATCCCTGCGTATCGCGCTGACATCATGCATCAGGTCGACCTGTTCGAAGACATCGCGATCGCCTATGGCTATGAGAATATCGCCGAGGAGATCCCTCGCATCACCACCATCGGCCATGAGGATCCGATGACCATCTTCAGACGACGGGTGGCGCATGTGCTCGGCGGCCTCGGTCTGCTCGAGCTCAACACCTATCATCTCAGCAACGAGCAAGACCAGGGCGTGCGCATGAATGCCAAGATCCCTCTGCTCAAGGTCCGCAATGCGGTCAACCAGGACTATACTGCGCTGCGCGCATGGATGCTTCCGACCCTTCTCGATGTGTTGGGGCGAAATACCCATAATGAATATCCTCAAGAGATATACGATGCCGGCGTCGTGTTCTCACCGGACCCGTCCACCGAGACCGGTGTCGCGGAACGATTCTCCTTAGGGGTAGCGGTATGTGGCGCCGACGCAGGGTATACTCGTGCCAGACAGGTACTCGACTATCTCTTACGCATGCTCGGTCTCGAACATACCATCAAGGTGTCTGCCCATGGTTCTTTCATCCCTGGCAGGATCGGTAGGGTGTTGGTGGGCAAGAAGGACATCGGCATGATCGGCGAGATACACCCTCAGGTGCTGGAGAACTGGGGCATTGAGATGCCGGCTGCGGCATTCGAGATAGATCTTTCTGCATTGTTCTCTCTCGTTGAAAAACAACGGGACAGGAAGTAAGATACGAATTCGAAAAAAAGAGAGAAAAAATAGCTGATTGCTTATTCAGCTTTCTCGACAGTCTTCTTGGGAGTTTCCTTGGGTTTCTCTATCTTCTCTTCGGGCTGCTCCTTTTCGACCGCTTTCTCGAGCGGAGACTCGTCCTCGGTCGGTGCCTTCTCCACTTTCTGGGGTGAGGCCACGGCGATCGGCTTGTCAGCTTTCTTCACGGGTGCTTTGGATTTGGGTTCAGGAGCCTTCTTCTCCTTCTTCTTGTGCTCCCGTTTGGGTCTTTCAGCCGCGTTTTTCGGCTTAGTGGACCAGACCTTGTAGCCTGCCTTCTCGAAAGCCTTGGCCACTTCCTCGTGGGAAGCGCCCTTCTTGATGTCAACTATTTCATCAATGGGCTCAAGATGGACGAGATTGCATTTACGTCGGCGGACTCCGCCGTCGATGAGAACGAATATATCGTCGATCTTCTCGACGATAGCACATTTCTGGCCAGCGTCACGGCCAGCGATCTTGACACAGATTCTTCCAATTTCGAACATGGTAACGACCTCCGTTAGGTTCTATCCCCTGCACGTCGCCGCACAGGTTCACATGGTTTTTGAGGTTTCAAACCTTCTTCTCAGCGACCGCGGCTTTGACGATGCGTTTCCTGGTGCATCTTGAGCAAAGCACGCCACCGAAGGGGCGCTCAGGCCTCTTCTGGGTCTTGGGCATATTCCGCAGCTCGGCTCGGCCAGCCCGCGGGATGCCATGCAGAATGGCGCGACATTCGCCACAATGTACCTGTTTTGGCCTTCTATCTTCGTAATGAGTAGTGTTACGTCCACCCGGCAAAGCCTTGTGCACGCGGGCCATTGATCGTGATTTCCTTCTTCCTTCAACCATTTGTTAACACCTACAGGAGGGGGAGGAACCGAGGGCCCTTTAAAAGCTTTTGGGTCTAGGGCGCTTCAAGAGGTCTTCAGGGACCGTTTCGCCTACTGCTGGTGATTCAAGGCTAGATGGCTAGTGCTTGTCTTTCATTTTGGAGCCGTATCCGGTTTATTCACGATCTGCATATGCGGGTATGCTATCTCGATGTCCTTCCCTTTCCTGATCTGGTCAAGAAATGCGATGTTTATCTCTGTCCGGTTCTTCCTGATCTCATCATAAGGACATTTATACTGGGCGATGAGCTCGATCGCAGAATCGAGCATCTCGATACGGATCAATGGCTTGAACTCTTCTTCCAGCTCTTTTAGGTCATGCTCCAACTCTTCTTTCTCGTTCTTGAGCTGTTCGATATAGACCGATTCCTCATGTACCTGGGACTTTTCATCGCTTTTCGGATCGATCCATTTCGCGATGAGGTCGTTCAAGTCACTCTTCTGTTTGATTATCTTCTTGAAGTACTTGGATTTATTCATCTTGATCTGTTTGATGATGATGTCTCGCAGCAATCTTATCGCTTTATGATAGTCGCTCTCATACGTGATGGATATCCTCAGTTCGTTGACGATATAGTTTGATTCTTTCGTGAAATTCTCGACCTCAGTCGATAGTATGAACTCATTGGGGAACGAGATCGTCTTGCCGCTGAGCACATCCGAGGATTGCAACAGCCCTTCTACGATCGTGTTCATGACTTGGATTTCCTTGACGTCGCCGATGACATCATGTATTTTTATCCTATCTCCTTCAGTATAAAGCTCCTTGAACAGGATGACGAGCCAACCGACGAAGTTGAGTATGGGCTTCTGTAGCGCAAAGGTCAGACCGAAACCGACGAGTCCCAGTGACGCTACCAGCGCGGTCAGGTCACCGATGAATATGGAGAGCGAGAATACGATGAAAACGGCCCAGATGAGGAATGACAGCAGCTTGTTGATGGTCGGGGTCTTGTCGCTCTTTCCCAGCTGGCTCATCAAGAATTTTATTGTCCTCCGTAGGATGTTCTCAGCTATTTTAAGCAAGAGGAAGACGCCGAATATCATGATCAATTTTTTTATACCCGATAACGCCAGGTTGAATATGAGTTCTTTGTTGTCGAGTACAACGGATAAGCAAAGATTCCTGCATGATAGCCAGAAATAACAGGCCAGCGCGATTGAAAGGCCGGAAAGGATCAGTCCGTACTTCACCAGATCTTTTTTTAGGATCATTGTCTTAGCAGTATAGAAACACCATTTAAATAGTTAACGAAAAGGTATATTGGTATAGGATAATCTGGTCATGTTGGGTTGCGTAAGCAATCTTTAGGTTGTTTTTGCAATCGGTGTGGTGTTCTTTTATATTCTGCTGTCAGAAGGATTCGAATTAAGTTACTATTTTAGGGTGGTAAAATATCGAAACATTTATATGCTCGGTCTCCCTTAAGATGCATATGCCTCAGCCCCGCTTCGCTAGGATTGGACTTTTCCATCATGATTGCTGGCATTCGAAGGTGATCAGCCGTTTCGGCGTCCTGGTCAGTGAGCTCAACCATCGTCTCGAGACCAGACAGGGCGATGTCAACAAGGTCACCGGTATGTTCACGATCGACGGTCCAAAGGCCGAGGTGCAACGAGCGCTGTCTTATGTACGCCGTCGGCCAAATATGCTCTCTTATACCCCCATCTCCATCGGTAAGACCAAGGCGTTTTCCGTCACCTGGAAAGCGAATAAGACTGCATTTGACTATGTCTTCGACGCCGGCTGCATCTATGCGTCCAAAGTGTATACTCGGGAGGGCTTCGAGGCCTTCGACGTCCTCACACCTGATCTCAATCGTGTGCGCAAGGAGATCGCGGATTCGCATGACGTCGGTCAGTTCCGTCTGTTCTCGGCGACCGACTCGATGTCTGATTTCTCTTCTCTCACCGAGGCCCAGCGCGAAGCAGTGGTGAGCGCCTATCAGCAGGGCTATTATTCCTGGCCCCGAAAGAAGAATCTGGACGATGTCGCGACAGGCGCAGGCAAGAAACGTTCCGCATTCCACGAGACGCTGCGTAGGGCAGAGTCCAAGCTCATCCCGCGGGCGGTCGAGCAGATGCTGCGGGATCAGACCGACCCCAACGCATAGAATTCTCTTCAGCCGGTGAGATCGCCTTTGACCATGCCTTCTTGCATCAGCTTGCCGACCTTGCTGTCGCCATGCTGGGCGAAGAAAGCTTGCATGAAGTCGCTCTCAGTGCCGCAGTGCTCGGAGATCGCGCCGATACCCCCGGGATGACGGGACACGTAATCGGTGATGTCATACGCATTGCCTTCGAATCCTACCCAGCAGTCTTCAGGAGTATCGTGTTCGCTTAGATTGGCCATGGTGACTGTCGAATCCTGCATCTCGGGTTCGGATTCTTCGTTTGGTGCCGCATCAGGCACGATGATCTGGATCTGCTCGCTCTCTGTAGGGGCCGTTGTCGGTCGAGGAGTAGTTTCAGTGGTCGCGCACGCGCTGATAAGCACAAGCGTCGCAAGGATGAGATGCATAGCTTTCATTTTTCTACCCCCAACCCATCAGATGATAGGTCAACAGTCGCACCGGTATGCCGGTAGCGTTCTTGGGCACGTATGATTTCTGTTCAGGGAACCATGAGGTGTTGCCGATGTCGATGTGGGTGTGTGGCGTGTCCTTGATGTGGGCATTGATGAATGCGCCGCCGGCTGTCACGCCAGCCTCGAATCCCTTGCCTTTCGAGATGTTACGGATGTCAGCGATATCGGACTCGATCTCCTTTCGGAACTCGTCGTCTATTGGCATCTCCCAGACCCGTTCATGGCAGACATCGCCGGTCTTCTTGAGGGCCTCGATGGTCTCGCGGTCAGTGCCGAGGATCGGTGTCATGATGTAACCCAGTGTGCTGATGGCAGCGCCGGTCAGCGTCGCGACATCGATGATCCGGGCGGGTTTCAATGATTCTGCATACGCGACAGCGTCAGCCAGGATGAGCCGTCCTTCGGCGTCGGTGTTGATGATCTCTATCGATACGCCTGAAAGGCCGGTCACGACGTCGCCAGGACGCATGGCCTTGCCGTTGATCATGTTCTCGCAGCTGGCCACGATGCCGAGCAGCCTGTCCGGGTATCCCAAGAGGGCTGCGTTCATCATGGTGGCCATCACCGCTGCCGCACCACCCATATCGGACTTCATGTAGTCCATCCACTGGGCGGGCTTGATGTCATAACCGCCGGCGTCGAATGTGATTCCCTTGCCCACCAATGCGGTCCCGCCTTCCTTCTTGGGATTGAGCTCCATGACGATGAAGCGGGGTTCCTCATCCGAGCCTTTTGCGACGGTGAGGAATGAGGCGAGGCCGAGCTTCTCAGCGCCCTTGCGATCATAGACCGTGACCTTGATGCCGGTCTCCTTACCGATCCTTTTCGCCTGTTCAGCGAGGAATGTCGGCGTTGCGTTATTGGCCGGTTCGTTGACCATGTCGCGGCACCACTTGACAGACTCGGCCACGACGAGTCCTTTCTCTGCGCCTTCGAGCGCCTTCTTCTCGGCCGTGAACAGCGTTATTGTGGCCACGGTCGGCGCGTCCTTCTTCTCGGCCTTGAACTTCTCGTAGAGATATTGTCCCAGTGATGCGCCTTCACCCATGGCAAGTCCGTTGAGGAAAGGGGTGCTTGGTTCATGGTGGAGCGTGCTATATGCGAATCCGACTGTCTTGAGCCTCAGCTTGTCGGCCGCTTTCCTACCGGTGTGCGCCGCCCGTCGGACGTTGTCCAGCGAGTGGTCGTCGCTCTTGCCTAGGCCCACGATCGCCACTTTTCTCGGCTTGCATGCGCCTTTTGTGTCGATGACGATGATGGAATCCTTCTTTCCTTTGAACTCCTCGTTCTTGATGGCCAAGCCTAGCTCGTCTGCGACGGGGTCCGCGATGTTGGCGACCTCTGGCGGAGCATGGTCTCCCTCGAACATGCCTGCGATGATCATATCGACTGCCGCTTCGTCCAACGGTCCTTGTGCGATCCGCGCTTTCATGGTATTTCCCTCCTCTGCGCTATTGACTGAGAATCAGATGATCTGTTCATCAGAATCCTTGTCGATGATGTGGATGACGTTGACCGGGCATGAGTCTGCCGCCTCTTTCTGCTTTTCGAATTGCTCCTCGGGAAAATCCATATGTTCCCATTCTTTGTCGTCTGTGCTGCCGCCGATGATGGATGATTTGCCGTCGTCCTTCATCTCCCATGTCTCGGGAGCGACAGCGGCGCATGCAGCGCAGCCGATGCAATCCGGTCGATTGTGGTTGATCTTGAATGTCTTGCCCATAGAATCACCGCATGGGAGGACCTGATGCGTGTTTAAAAAACTTGTGAAAAAGGACTTGGAATAGGGGCTAGAACCCCTTGTCGCGGCCCATGACTGCTGTCCAGGCGATAGGTTTATATTGTCCCTGAACGGTCAAGCATCCAATGGTGCTCGAGAAGCTCTTTGCCGTCAAGTGGGTGGAGCGACGACCGATCTACGCTCTGCTCATGGGTGTCCTCTTCTCGCTCTTCGCATTCTTCACCGCATCGGCCCTGTTCTGGAACAAGTCGCATCTCATCGGCATCACCTCCATCATCTTCATCGTGGTGCTCTGCATACGCGGGGTCAACGACCTCTTCGACATCGAAGAGAACGAGGAGGCCGAGGAATACGCCGGATTCTTCAAGGAGCATGAGGCATTGTTCGACTTCTTCCTCTACTTCTTCATCGGTGTCTTCATCACATTCTTCGTCATCGCCATCATCAATCCTACCCTGGTGTTCTCCCGGGCCGATTTCCTCAATATCCAGGATGAGACACCGTCCACCTTGCTCCGCATGGTCACCAAGGACAGCGATGGCAGCGGACTGCCGCCTCCACCCCCTCCGGACTTCGCTTTCCAAGGGGGTAGGCCCACGATCCTTCGTGAGATATCGGCCATATTCGTCAATAATATCTATGTGATGATCATCTGTTTCCTCCTCAGCCTATTCTATAGCTCCGGCGCGCTCTTCCTCATCACCTTCAACGCTTCGATATTCGCCTCGGCATTGGCACATGCGGTGCAGGCCAAGCTCGCATCGGCCGGGCTGATATCGCAGGTATCATTCCTCGCGTGCAACTTGGGCGTGATGTTCGTCCATACATTGCCTGAGCTTGCCGGATATTTCTTAGGAGCCATCGCAGGCGGAGTGCTGTCCAAGGCGTTCTTCAAGGAGAAATTCCGTTCGAAACGATTCCTGCGCGTGATCAAGGACGCGGGGCTGTTGCTCGGTCTGTCGTTGGCAGTGCTGCTGTTCGCCGCGGTCATCGAGGTCACGGTATCGGGCAAGCTGCTCGTCGGAGACGCCTGTCTCTCTTCGCGGACCATGCTCATCGTGCTCGCAGGTTTGTTCCTCGTGATATTGGTGGCACTGGAATACCATCGCAAGCATGACTGGCTACACCGCATGTGGCATGCGCTGATGGAGAGAAAGAAGAAGAAAAGCATCCCTCATTCGAGGGAGAAATAGACGCGCCTGTTGTTCTTGCCTTTGTTCTCGGCCTTCATGAACGTGATCTTGCCGACCTCGCCTGTCTTGTGGACATGGGTGCCGCCATCAGGCTGTCGGTCGAAGTCGACGATATCGATGATTCGCAATTCTTTGATCGAAGGGGGGAGCACGTTTGCCAGCTTGAGCATCTCGGGTATGGCGAGCGCCTCTTCGCGGGGCATGGTGTAGACCTTGATCTCGTGGTCCTCTCGGACGATGGCATTGGACTTGTCGAAGAATTCCTGCATACGCTCGCGATCGAAGTCCTCAAGATCGAAATCGATGCGGCCCTTGCCGATATCGAAGCCGCCGCCCGTGATCTTGGCACCTGCCTCCTTGTGGAACATGCCGGAAAGGATGTGGGCTGCGGTATGGTAGCGCATCAATTCGTATCTGCGTTCCCAATCTAGGACGCCGTGCACTTCGTCTCCTTCTTGGAGGCCCTCATGATCGACCTCATGGGAGATGTGGCCGTCGAATTTGCCGGCGAAGACCACCTTGAACTCCTCATCCCCTTTCTTGAGCACGCCGAGATCCTCGGGCTGGCCTCCGCTTTTGGGGTAGAAGATCGTCTTGTCCAATACGACGAATTTGCCGTCCTTTACGCTGACGACCTTGGCATCGAATTCCTTGAGATAACAATCATTGAGATAGAGCGCTTCATCCATATATATCCCTCCACTGCGTGTTTGATGTGGGTTGGTCGGGCCCAATAAAAGGGTTGTGGTCGGACCCATTCGTCCCTGCATGATTCTGATTCTCAGCGACCCGGACATCATATACAAAACTTTTATATACATGGTTTCAATAGGGGTATGAGAGAGGGAAAACCATGGGATACACACGCTGCCATAACTGCAGGAAGAAGGTGCCTATCGCCGGTCAGTGCAATATGTGCGGATTCATCAACGGATTGAACCGATTACCTTCCGATGATGAATACGTCGTTGCTAGACGGGTCAACGAGGCGCATGAATACGAGCAGTTCAACAACATTGACATGCGGGTCATCGAGCTCGGCAGGTGACTGCTTCTACAGTCCAAAACATTTATTAACAGCGTGAGCCCTCGAATCTTCCATGACACGGATAGCGGTCGTCCATAGGGAGAAGTGCAATCCCGTCAAATGCGGGAACCATCTATGCATCAGGCTATGCCCTATCAACCGCGAAGGAAAGGACTGCATCCTCGTAGGTGAGGACACGAAGGTCGTCATCTCAGAAGAGCTATGCACCGGCTGCGGGATATGCCCCAACCGTTGTCCCTTCAACGCGATCCAGATCGTCAACCTTCCTGAGGCGCTTGATGGGGCGCCTATCCACCGGTATGGCGAGAACATGTTCGCCATGTTCAACCTGCCCATCCCACAGTTCGGGAAAGTGGTCGGTATCCTGGGCAGGAACGGCATCGGAAAATCGACCGCGGTCAAGGTGCTGTCCGGCATCATCAAACCCAACTTCGGTGAGCTCGGCAAAGAGGTCGAATATAAGGAGATCATCGAGCATTTCCGTGGTTCTGAGGCGCAGGGATTCTTCGAGCGTATGCGTGATGGGGGCATCACTGTGGCGTATAAGCCTCAGCACGTCGATATGATTCCCCGCAATAGTACCGGTACAGTCAAGGAGCTGCTCTTGAAGGTGGACGAACGTGGCGCACTCGACGAGATCGCAGAAAAGCTTGGCATCACTGGTGTTCTTGACCGCGATATCTCTCAGATCTCCGGCGGGGAACTGCAGCGTGTCGCGATCGCCGCGACTGTCTTGAAGAAAGCCAATGTATACATCTTCGACGAACCCACCAGCTATCTCGACATCCACCAACGTATCGAGGTGGCCAAGTTCATCCGCGGTTTGGCGGATGAAGAGACCGCGGTGATGGTCGTGGAGCACGATCTCGTGGTTCTTGACTATATGACTGATCTTCTTCACATCATGTACGGAAAGGTGGGGGTGTTCGGCGTGGTGTCGCAGCCCAAGGCGACGCGCGTCGGCATGAATGTGTACTTGTCTGGTTATCTCAAGGAAGAGAATGTCCGTTTCCGCGATTCCCATATCCGGTTCATCGCAGCGCCTCCGGTCAAGCGCAAGAAAAGCGAAGCATTGGTGTCGTGGAAAGGGATCCGCAAGAAGCTCGGTTCATTCTCGCTGTCCGCAACAGAGGGGGAGGTCCCCCGGGCAGAAGTCACCGGTGTGCTCGGCCAGAACGGCATCGGCAAGACGACACTCGCCCGCATCCTCGCAGGAGATATCGAGGCCGACGGCGGAGAGATGTCCGACAATATCAAGGTGTCGTACAAGCCCCAGTATCTTGTTCCTGGAGACGAGCTGGTGATGAACGCACTGCATGATGCCATACGGAAATTCAAGGCCCAAATCATCGGTCCTCTCAAACTGGAGCCGTTGTTCATGCGGAAATTGGATGAGCTCTCTGGTGGTGAGTTGCAGCGTGTCGCGATTGCGCGATGCCTGTCGCAGGATGCGGAGCTTTTTTTGCTGGATGAGCCTTCCGCCTATCTCGATGTGGAGCAGCGTCTCCTGATGTCCAAGGTCATCCGCGACTTCGCGGAGACCGGCGAGAAGAGCGTGATCGTGGTGGACCACGATTTGATCTTCTTGGATTATCTATCGGATTCACTCATGGTATTCGACGGCGAGCCATCGATATGGGGCGAGGTATCCGGGCCGTTCTCCATGGAGGACGGCATGAACCGGTTCTTGGACGGTCTGTCTATCACATTGCGGCGGGATCCGGAGAGCAAACGGCCCCGCATCAATAAGCCCGACTCGCAGAAGGACAAAGAGCAGCGTTCGAGCGGGAAACTGTATTATTCTTGATGTGCCCTTATTCTTCATTATCGGGTAGTGAAGAATCGATAGCTTTTTAAACGGAAATCGGTCTCATCCTCTCCTATGTCAGTCGAATCCAAGGTCAAATCCTATCTCGTGCACGGGACGGATACCCAGCATTCCCGGCCTCTGGACTATCGCGCAAAACCGGGCAAAAGGAGCATCGTCCGCACGCCAGTGGGCCACATCGCAAAGCTCTCCCGCGACATCCAGCCTGACGAGACGATCATTCCTATCAATCGGTATGTGCTGGAAGACGATCTTCTAGATGACAAAGGGTACCGGGGTTTAGAAGAGCAGATATTTACAGAATCGCGTGGCGGCATGCGTATCACCCAATTCCGGGAGCAACTGCTCCTCGGGGTTTGGGAAAAGAATGCCGGAAGTCTAAAAGGAATTGGTGAGGCACAGTATCTCGATAAGCTCTATCGCGTCGGCGGCGCGGATTTCACGACAGATGAGGTCCATACCCTTGTTGGCATCATCTACCCCTATGTGGAAGATGGCATCTCTGATGATGGGGTGCGGCAATGGATCGTCAGTGGTGCGGACCACAAGCTCGATGGCATCCGGGCCCCGCAGAATTGGGAGAACCTCAATCGCCTGGCCAAGCTCAATGATAGATTCGGCGAGTGGTACGCGAGCAAGGATCTCGGACCGGACGATCCACCAGGCTTCTATGATGCGCTCATGGAGTATAACCTGTTCGGCAGGAGGCTGGCAGAGCCGTTGGCCACTGGTGGTGAGGGGAAACCTGTACGCAGTCCACGGGCACGATCACGTTCCGCCCGACTGCACATCGATACCGACTCAATCGCGGCCAAATCCCTGAAGTCATATCTGGAGAGCAATCCTCCGGGCGTGCGGGTCGAAAGCATCGTCTTGACCGATGATGCTGATCAGGCCATACCTGAGCTCTACCACGTCCGTGCCGAGGACGGAGTCACCCAAGACCTGACCTCGATCATGCAGGCGCAGATCGTGCTCGAAAGCGTAATCGACGCTGCCATCCTAGAATTCTTCTATGAGATCACCGAGACCTATGGCACCGAGAAACTTGGTGCAATCCCTGCGGCAGAGAAAGGCAGACTAATGAACACCTACTACGATTGGCTATTCCAACGGAAGGACTTTGTCCGGGATTCATTCATCCACACGCAGGTACCTGCGATGCAGAGCCGTAGGACCATGGCTGATGTCCACCTCGATAGTGTGCTCCGGCCGTATGTCCATAGTTACTTCTCGGCATTGAATCAGAAAAACATATCGATGAAAGAAAAGAGAGATTTTCGCAAGAGGGAGCGAAACCAGTCCACGAGCCTCGTATCAATATTCAATAACGCCTACGCTGGGGACCATCTTGATACGCTCTGCTCGACGCCTGTCGGCACCACGCATAAGGTCGTCAAAGCACTTGAGGAGGCCTACCGTTCCATGCCGTCAGCGTATGGCGACCTCTTGATCACCGCAGCCACTATTCAAAGGAGACGTGTCGATGCGGCTCATGAGAAACTCGGCTACATCGGAAGCAATAACCATCACCAGGCGGCTGCGCGGGAAAAGAAGATCAAGGAGCTGGAGACCCAGAACCAGCAGACCATGGCAGGGATCCTGGTCAACTATTCTGCTGAACTGGACGCACTCAAGAAACCGTTGCCTGATGAAGTAGTAGAGCGGATACTGTCGCTTCTCAGTCTCGAAGTCGATCCCCATCTGGTTACATTGGCGGGTGGACGGCCGACCTTCTCCAGTATGTCTTGACCCTCACTTTTTTATACCACCTCTTGATAGCCCGGGACGTAGGCAAGAACCACCATGAACTCCTTTATAGCAGTCCTGATGATCGCATCCATCCTTCTTCTCGCTGGCTGCGGTGCTGATAGCCAAAACGTCCTGCTACCTTCAGGCACTTCTTATGCTCTCGAGAACCTCGATGTCGAGAATTTTCCTCCGGAAAAAGGAGAGCCAGGAGAGGTGCCGACCAAAATAGAGAAATTGTACTCGCCAGATTGCTCTTTGCTTGATGTGGAAGATATACTGACGGTATGCGGTGTAGAGGCGGTCGCCCGCGAAGAAGAGGTTCCTGCGGGACAGGCATGCGCAAAGCGATTCGACGCCGGTCAAGGAAGAGCGGTCTACCTGTCATACTCAGCCGTCGGCGGCGATTCTAAGATACAATACTCTCATTGCCTGAGGAATCTTGGCGGCGAGTCGGTCGGCGACTTCGCATGCTTCGCCCCTCGGGCTGGCGACACGGTCTATGTCTACAGCAAGGAGCACACCATCGTCCTCGTCAACACCGTCGCCATCGAAGACTATTGGCTGTGCAGCGCCGACGAGCTCAAGGAGCTCGGCAGGATCATCTCCGGGAAGATCTTCATCTGAGTTTCAAGGCCAGGGCGGTCGCCAGGATCAGGCCGATGACGATCGCGGTGATGGGCAACGCATCGAGAGATCGGCGGGAACCCACCTTCTTCCTTACGACGTGATGGCCTGCTTGAGGAGCTTCATCTTCTTTTTCCTCCTTGACGTTTGAGAAAATCTTCATCGCTCCGATGTTCTCCCCTACCTTGACCACCGAGCCGGTGATCAGCCGTACACCCTCGTCTATACCTGTGACTTCCTGTATGATGATGTTGCCCTGGGCATCATGGTTACTTCCTGCGACCTCGATCTTCTCCACGCTCCTGGGCAATATGGATGAAAATCTCGGCCGCACCCGCAGATCGATGGAGTCGGGCAGCACCTCGAACGCGATCTCCTCATCGCTCGGATTGATCACCACGAATGATGACGCGCTGTGGCTATCCAGTTCGATGAGCGGCGGGCTCACGCCAAGCGTCGCTGCCGCTGCAGGGATGAGGAGCAGTGCGATCACCATATCAACCAGGCATCGCATGCACTCGCACCTGTCCAGAGTAGTTGCCTGGCATCGTGTCCTGCGGGACATCGAGCCTGAACGAGAGGGTGTTGAATGAATCCTCGCCAGGCAGCAGATCAAGGTCCTCTATCGTCATCCCTGTGCTGAAAACACCCGCCAATGAGCCCGCGAACACGTCGGAGAAAAGGGTGTAGCCCAGGATCTCTGGCGGGAGGCTGGCGCTATCGCTCGACAGCCCGGAGAACGACAGCCCGATGTCGAGGATTGTGTTGCCGGTGTTCCGGATGGTAGGATTGCTGGTTGAAGAGGCGTCGAGGTCGCCGATGATGTCGCTCTCCATGCCCGCTTCGGCGATGAAAGTCAGCGTCTCGCTGTCGATCGAGAGGGCGGCGACCTCCATATAGGAGAACGTAGCTTCTCCGGTCGTCTCCGTATCCTCATCTATGGTGATCTCCACGAGATGCTCGCCAGGTGATTCCCAGTAGTGCATCGGCAGACTTCCGCGGAACATCATCTCGGACACGGAGAGATTGTCGATGTTTTCCATCTCTATGCTCTTGTTGTCCATCGATGCCCGCACAGTGACTGTTCCTGCATAGTTCGCGGGCAGCCCGATGTCAGCCTCCACCAACAGTTGCCGCGTGGTGGCGGGGAACGGGAAGAACTGTACGCCTACTTCATCAGATTCATCCGGCGAGAGCCTCACTTCTGTGATCGAGAACAAGGGTCCGCTGATCACCGCGATGATCCCGATGATGGTCTCATTGTCGGATCCCTGGGGGCGGCTGCTACGGAGTGATGGGGCGGGGCTCTGCGAGAAGTCGCCAAGGTTGTCCCCTGTATCCGTATAGCCTTCCACCCCCAGGTTCCGGGAAAGCGCATGACCATTGTCGGTGTTGTTTGTTGGCGTGCCTTCATAGAGGCCGTCTTCTATCTCTGCCGGATCGCCCCAACCGACCGCATCAATAGTGGTATTCTCCAGTATGATGGCGATGCCGGAATCGCTGTTGTAGAGATTGAGCGTCTCTTCATGGTCGGCGTCCGGCCAAGTCGGGTCGTCCTTGTCGGTGAGGAAATCAGCATCCGCGATGAGGAAATAGCCACCTGGTTGGATTATTGAGGCTTCAGGCAGGGTGGCGTCAGCGTCCTGGCTCTCGCTCCTGATGGTAAGTCCCGAGATATCGATCGCCGTATCGGTCGGGTTGTAGAGCTCCACCGCTTCGCTTCCTGATTCTTCGAAGGGATTGGCCAGCACCGTGGTGATGAGCAATTGGTCTGCTCCCGGTGGGAGCGCTGCGGTGATGGGCAGCAGTAGGACGGCAAGTGCCGTGATGAGGAATGTTGTGCGCGGTCTCATGGGTGGGACTGGTGATGCGACCTCTTAACCACGCTTGCGGTCCTTTTTCCGGACAGCATTCATCTTTGTCGGAATCCATGACCTGTTCGCGTCATGCCTTCCGAGAAATATCACCTGCAAGAGAATTGTTTTGACTTACTCATAATTACTCGTTATGGGTGAGCATACCGCGCTTCTTTGCGCCCTCGACCGCTTTATGCATCAGGAAGGTCGCTGCTATCAGGAGCACGATGGTGACCGAGAACGCGTACCAGATGCTGCCGATATCCACCGGATTACCTGCCAGTATGGCGCGCATGGATTCGAAGATCCGGGTCGATGGCAGGACGCTGGCGAATCCTCGCGCCCATCCAGGCAGCGCTGATAGAGGATAGAAGATGCATGAGAAGGGCTGCAGCAGCCACACCGCGCTCCATGCGAAGACCTGGATACGTTGGCCGAAGCGGAAGATGAGCGCTGAGATCAACAGGCCTAGCGCCCATCCGAAAAGGAGCAGAAGCGGGATGAATACCACCAGATAGATGCCTATCGTGAGTATCGAGAACTGGTACAGCAGGAAGGCCATGAGCCAGAGGAAGAAGAACGTTATGATTGAACGGCCCAATGCGAAGATGACGGTCGAGGCCACGAGCTCGCTGGTGCGTACCGGCGATGTGAACAGGTTGAAGAGGTTACGGCTCCAGAAATCCTCCAGCACGAATACGGTGATGTCCTGCGACGCCCGCCAGACGAAGACCCAGAGGATGACGCCGCCCATGAACATCGAGAGCAGGTTGACGTCGGCCAGGTCCTTGATGTAATATGTGGCGAAGCCCCAGAGCAGGATATCGAGCATGGGCCAGTAGAATACGTCGAAGAGACGGTCGAGACGGTTCTTGCTGATATACCAATATTTCAGCATCAGGGCGTTGACACGGTGCATCTTCATCTCTTGCCACCCCGCGCTATGGTGATGAAGATGTCGTCGAGAGTGGGGCGGTGGATGGAGAGCTCGCGCACCTTGTAACCGCGGGTGAAGAGCGAGTTGAGCAGCTTGTATAGCCGTTCGCTTCCTGCTTCGACCTCGAACCTCACCGCGTTCTCACCCACGAACATGATGTCGATACCTTTCTGGGAGAAGAAGGCCTTGAGCTTTGGGTCGGTCTTGACGAAGTCGATCTCGATCTGCTCGTTCTTGATCAATTTCTTTAGGTTGGTCGCGGTGTCGATCTTGACGATCTTTCCTGCGCTGAGGAAGGCGATGCGGTCGCAGAGTTCCTCTACCTCGTACATGTAATGCGACGTGAAGATGATGGTGGCCTTCTCGTTCTTCTGGTATTCTCGGATCGCTCTCCTTGTCTTCTCGGCGATGTCTGGATCAAGGCCGACTGTGCATTCGTCGAGGAGCAACACTTTGGGGGTGTTGAGCAGACCCTTGCAAAGGGTGAGGCGCGTGCGTTCCCCGCTGGAGAGCTGGTTTGACTTCTTATGCTTGAGATGGGAGAGCTCGAAGAGGGCGAGGAGATAGTCGATCCGTTTCTCTAATTCCTTGACGTCGAATAGGCGGCCATAGACGCGGAGGTTCTCTGACACAGAGAGAATGTCCGATAGTCCGAAGTAGGCCGACGCCGTGTTCATCCGGTTGCGCACATATTCCCAATCCATATCGGGATCCTTTCCGAGTATGCGGATGGTGCCGGCATCGCATTTCAGGAGTCCTGCGATGATGTTGATCGTCGTGCTCTTGCCAGCTCCATTCGGGCCGAGCAGGCCGAAGATCTCGCCTTCCTTGACCGAGAACGATATGCCGTCGACTGCCTTGATGCGCTTCTTCTTCGCGACATAGGTCTTCTCCAGGTCCTTGACGACAATCGCGTCCATGCGGGGCATTGGTCAAGATGTATATAAAAGGGTTTCCCATCATCGGAAAGGCATTTATGTGTCGACGTTTCCACAATGGGTTATGGTGCGTCTCATGCGGATCCTGGTTCCTGCCGTGTTGGCCATTCTGCTGTTCCTGACATTGTCTCTTGGCGTGATCATGGATATGGCCTTCGACCGGGATTTCTATGAAGAGCAGTTCTCCTTGAACGGGGCGACAGCGAGATTCGGTGATGGAGCCATGGCAGCGGCGGAGAATGTGATGGATTACCTCCGCGGGCAAGGATTGCTATCGGATTTCTTCAACGAAAGGGAGAAGGCGCATATGGTGGATGTCAAAGGATTGTTCGACACCGCAGAGATGATCGCGTTGATTTCGCTGGTACTGGCGGTGCTGATCGTGTTGTACCTCTATTGGAAGATGCCGCAGCAGGCGGTGCGCCTAGTAGGTCTCGGTCTCATCCTGGTGCTGCCGGTGGCAGGACTTGTCGCTCTGCTCATCATGGTCCAGGACTTCTCCACCTTCTGGAAGGGCTTTCATGAGCTGGTATTCTCCAACGATCTCTGGTTGTTGGATCCTGAGACGGACAACATGATCGTCTTGTTCGCTGGCGACTTCTTCTCCAACATGGTCGAGCGCATCATCGTCTCAATAGGATTGCTATCGCTGCTGTGTGCAGGTGTAGGAGTCGTCCTGTACAGATGGAAGGCTCAACTTAAGAAGGGACGCGGTTCCCGGGTCTGAGTCTTTCACTTCGCCGAGATCAGGGTAGAAGTCAGCTTGATGCCGGGGATGTTCCTGACGTGGTCCACAACGAAGGCTCCAAGGGCCTCAGGATTCTCCGTCTCCACCTTGAGGATGATATCCCATTCTCCGAAGAGGATGTTACCCTCCTTGACGACCGGGTTGTCCAGAAGCATGCTGAGGATGTCCTGCTCGTTGGTGTTCTCCAAGCCGATGAGTATGTAGCCGATCATGGGAAACGGAGGCCTAACCGCGTTTAAAAACGTTTGGGCCAACTTTTTATAGTATAATTCGCATCCTCAGGATATGCCATTCGATGAGACATCCGCAGGCGTTGTCGTCTTCCAGGATGGGCCGGTCTATCTGCTTCTCCACTATGCTGAAGGACATTGGGGGTTTCCGAAAGGGCATGTGGAAGGGGATGAGACCTTACGGCAGGCTGCGATCAGGGAGACGAAGGAGGAGACCGGCATAACAGATCTCGATTTCATCGAAGGATTCTCCCGAGAAGTAGAGTATGACTATGAACGCGACGGGGTCTTGCGAACGAAGCAAGTCACCTTCTTCCTCGCCAAAACAGAAACTGAGCAGATCAAGTTGAGCGCTGAGCACCAGGGATGTCGGTGGCTATCCTTCGAGGATGCCGAGAAGCTGCTCACATTCGACAATGACCGGAATGTGCTCAAGGCTGTCCAAGAACGGCTCACTTGAGATGATCCACATGCATCTCCGCATGCCATTTCTTGACGCATGGCTCGCAGCAATGTTGACCTTCCTCCTCGTTGTCGGTCCTCTTGCCGCAGAACGGGCAGCTCAAGTCGATCATATGACGGTTAAAATGCGCAAGTTATAAAAATCAGTCGGCTACCGCAACATTATGCACTATCATCGCGTATCCGAAGGACTGGTCATGGTCATCCTTCTCGTTTTAGTCCTTGCTCTCATCGGCTGCGCCCCTGAGCCTCCTCCTGAAGAGACCGTCACACCCATGCAGACAATGGATATCGACGGTATCACCTATACTGAGGTATCCGAGGTCTCACTCAAACCGAAGTATGATCCGGTCGTATACGAGAACGCGCAAGGTGATCGCATCATCATGATAGACGTCGAAGGTCATCGTCTGGTCTATCCCTATTCTGGTGAGAACGAAGCGGTCATGCGATATCTCGACCAGATGATGGCGGAAAACGAGACCGTGATCGCCTGGTGGTCTTTGGCAGGCCAGGTGATGGGACAGACCGGACGGACGATGCCTGTCATCGCACCGACCGACCAGCTCATCGAGGATGGCATAGGATACGCGGCCAGCTGGGACAGCGACGTCCGGGGGAATGCCGAAGAGCTCGCCCTTCTTGCCGCCGCGTTGGTCTCGAACAACTCGTTCCACACATACCAATACCTGGCATCCAAAGGGACGAGGCTCATCGTCATCCCTGAACTCGATCCCGAACTCGTCTCTGCGCTGTTCGATGCGTCGGGTATCGACCCTCAGCCTTTCATGGCAGGGGAGACGTTCACTCAGGCCGGTAGGGACCTGGTCATCTACCGCATGATGCGTGGTCAAGGGCTGGCCAATTTCAAGAAGCTCTACCATGATGCGCATACACGGATATACCTGAGCGGGACCACAGGCTGATCAGGCCCTTCTGCAGAAAGTCATGAAGCCGGAATGCCCGATTGCCTGACTTCTCGGACGTACCTTCCTACCGTCAACTTCCCATTCTCTCTCGATGAGCTCGATGGTCTTGAGGATGATGAAGTCACCTGATTCTTCCACCGCTTGGACGAAGTCGCTGACCTGCGGGGTGGTGGGGCTGTAGGAGACGAAGAATCCGCCGGGCTTGATAGCCTTGGCCGCATGTTGCACCGCTCTCCATGGTTCAGGCAGGTCAAGCACCAGGAGGTCGACGTTCTTCTCGTCGATGCCTTCATAGATGTCCTTGAGCTCGTGGGTGATGTTCTTGAGGCCCATATCCTCGGCGTTTCCCTTGGCTATCTTGTGGAAGTCCTCGCGGACCTCGTAGGAGACGACGCTCTTGACCACGTTGGCGAGCGCGATACCGAGCGCGCCTGATCCCGAACCCGCTTCAAAGCATACTGAATCCTTCCCGATGCCGGTCTCTGCGATGATGGCGCCGACGTCCTTTCTCGGGATGATCTGGGGGCCGCGTTTGATCTTGGCGTAGCGATCGCAGAAGGACGAAGGAAATATGGTCAATGCGACTCCTGTATTGGTCTGGATATGACTGCCGGCACGCTTTCCGATGTCTTCCTTCTTCACCAAACCATGCTGGCAATGGTAGTCCTCGTCAGCGTTTCTGATGTAGAACCTTCTTCCTGCGCGGTCGATGAGGACCTTCTTTATCGGAGCCATGCCAGAGGAGGACTGATGCTTCTATTTAAAGATTCTCAAGAGATCTTCTTCGGGCCGATGCGGAATTGCCGGTGATGACCTTCAGGCTGATCGCTGCGGCGTAGATGATGATGACCCATGATTGGAATGATGATTCTGTGGTGAAGTACAGCCAATAGGGGAGCGTCCATGGCTGGAGGAATTGCGCGACGAAGACATAGGCGACCACCAAAGCGCTGAGCACGTCACCTAAACTCTAACAAACATTTCTTTAGCGCACTTTTTATTTCTTTCTTCTCGAGCACTTTAGAAAAAGACACCCATTTTTTTTTCAATAGCAATAACTGGTCAAAAACATTGTACTTGGGTAGGTGTTCTTGTGATGCGAGTTTTGCATTTTCCAGACATTGTAATGCTGAAAAACTATCTCCTATACTCATATATTGCTCTGCCATTATCTTGCAGCTTCTCTCAATCTTGCTATCCAGATTTTTACCGATAAATGCGGATGTATACGGAGCCAGATTTTTCGTTTCAACCTTGACCATATTCATATGCGTTCTTTGTTGTCTAATCTTTTGTCTTTGATAAATAAATCTATATATGTCTGTTCTATGCATTTTCCATAAAGGGTGTCCGGAAGGGGATGGTGTATGTTTTATGAATATTTTTCTATCAAAGAATATATTGAACCCCCACATCTTAGAATTGATCAAATAATCGATATCTTCTCCTCTGGGTATTCTGATATCAAAAGGTATCTTCGTGAAAAGATTCCTATGGATCACAGAACATCCTCCAAGCATCCAATGTGCTTCTTTTAATCTGGGGCCTTTCTTGATAAATTGGTCGAACGCCGCATTCATTAATTTTACCTGATTCCAACTGGAGCGCCATTTGGATTTTTTATCAATTAAATTTATCCTATTATTCTCGTAAGTGTAGTATCCTGCAATTCCATCAACCATTTTTCCATTGTGTTCTTTTCCAATAAATTCCTTTGCCTTAAACAAGAAATCAGGATCTGTTATGATTTCATCATCATCGATCGATATCAGTATTTCCGCATCCAAAATTTGTGCAGCTATCAAGGAAAGGTTCCTAACTGGAGAATACCCTTTCATATGAAGAAAGACATTATATCTATCTTGATAATTTTTTTTAATAATCTTCTTGAATTTATCTACCTCAACTCGAGATAACAAATAAAGCTTAATTTTGCTATTTTTTGTATATTCTATAAGTTCTTTTTTTATTTTTTTATACATTTCTCCCATTACTTTCGCTGAAACAGCTGATGCAATAACAAGAACATCGAAATCAGTGTCCTTTAAGATTTTCAGGCTTTCAAGAGTCCTAATGAAAGTGCCTTTAGAATTGACAGGTGTCGGATGATCGAAAACTGGGAGTTTTTGTTCGTTTAAGCCATAATTCTCATGACTCCAATATGTGGGTATCACTATTAATGTTTTCATTTTAGGATAATAACTTAGGTCTTTATTAAATTATGTGATATGTAGTCGCCGACAAAAGTAAATTATAAATACTAGTTCTTCTCTTTTGTGGTTTATGATATCCATCCAAGAACGCGAGTTAATAGTGAAATTACATCGACAAGGGAAGAAGCAGGAGTATATTGCTAATTTGATTGGTTGTAGTCAACCAACTGTACACAACTGGATTCGCCGCGCGGAGCGTGGGCGAAGCCTTAAGACGTTGCCACGGAGTGGCAGGCCGACAAAACTAACCGATAAGAATCTGTCGCTGCTCAAGCAGCGAATTCTTGGACGAGTGAAGTCGGCGAATGAAGCGTTTTGTTCTGTTAGCACCAAGCAACTTGGTGAGCTTATTCGTCAGGAAATCGGCGAAACATACAGCATGCGTCATGTCGAACGTGTTATGCACAAGCTTGGATTCAGCCTCATAAAACCTCGATCACAACACTTGCGTCACGACCAAGAAAAAGTGGATGCTTTTCGTGATGAATTTAAAAAAAACTCGTACAAGAATATGTGGACTATGAACTCGTCGCCATCGATGAGGTGAGCTTTCAGCTCACCACCAATTACAAACGAATATGGTTTCCCAAGGGACAACGCCCACGAGGAGCATTCTTTTGGAGCAACAAAAAACTCATCACGTTTGCTGCATTAACCAGTAATCACGAGTTCTACTATGACTTTTATGACGTCCAGAACAGCTTGACGTTTCGCCATTTCTTGCGAAATTTGTTTGCTTGGCTTGACCCAAGCAAAAAATATATTCTCATCCTCGACAATGCAGGATGGCATAAAACACAAGTCGTCAAACAATTATACGATGAACAAGACTCCTGGATCAAAGTGGAATTCATCCCGCCATACAGCCCAGAACTCAACCCCATTGAAACAAACTGGAAAGTCACGAGAAATGCCGTGACTAAGTCACAGCATTTCACAACTATCAACGACATGCAAAAAGCACTAGAAAACTTCTGGACAACACATATTTTCACACAGAACTTTATAACTTATTTATGTCGTTGACTAATGATTACTAGTCAGTCCAACTCTATGATAAAAAAGGTTTAATATAATAGTCATTAAGACTAATACTACAATCGCTCTTGAATTTTCAACATCTCTGATTTGTTTAAACCAATTGTTTTTCTTACTTGATACGAAATTGTCCTTGATGTATTTCCTTTAATGTTCTTCGAGCTCAATAAAGTATTCCTTAAACTTTAGTTTTCTTGCGAAGAATTGATTCGATTTAGTAACAAGCTCATCATCCATGGATTCACCCATATTAAAATTAGGAAAATAAGCGAAGGGAGGTTTGTGGAAATAGAATTTCCGAACCTCCCTCGCATCAAGCGAGGGGAGGGATTTGAACCCTCGAATATCCGCTCTGCAGGCGGACGCCTTAGACCACTTGGCTACCCTCGCGCGGATGCTTGAGGAACCGAGGGGCTTTTAAATACTTTTCTGCCACAAGGTTTATATACCTCAGTCATGGATTGCGGGGATGCAATTCAACATCTTCCGGCTTCTCGATCACCATCAACACAAAGAAGATTGGGTCAAGATCCTCGACAAGACCGTCCTTATCGGAGGCATCTTGGGTCCGATGATGACCTTCCCGCAGATCATAAAGATTTTCATCACGCATCAAGCGGCAGGAGTCTCGGTGATGACCTGGGGGCTATACTGTATCTTCAACACCCCCTGGATCATCTACGGCATCGTCCACAACCAGAAACCTATCGTTATATCCTACATTCTCTGGTTCATCACCAACCTCTGTGTGATCGCAGGTGCGTTGCTGTACGGGTGACTCACCCGACACGGGTGCCGGGAGGCACCTCTTTCTCAGGCACAGCCAAGACCGGCACGATCTTGTCGGCATAGCCGATATCGAACAGCATACCTTCAGAAACCTGTCCCATCATCTCCTTGGGTGCCAGGTTGACTACGAAGAGCGCTTGCACACCTTCGATCTCCTTCGGATTTTCCCTCTCCTTCTTCATGCCCACCAGGATGGTGCGCGAGAACTCGCCGAAATCAACGTTCAGCTTCATCAGCTTGTCGGATCTCTCGATATCGTCGACCTTCTTGATGGTGCCGACGCGGATGTCTATCTTATCAAGATCCCCGAAAGAGATAGTGGGTTTGACCGGCGCGGTCATTTGCTTTTCTCCACATGGAGCGTCTGGGTCGGGAACGCCATCTCGATGCCGGCCTTCTCGAACTCCTGCTTGATGCCGAGATTGATCTCCTGCTGTTTGTCCATATAGACTGCGTAGTCAGGCACGTCCATATAGTAGATGACCTCGAAGTTGAGGGAGAAATCGCCGAACTCCTTGAAGTGGGTCCGGTCCAGCTCGACCTTGGCCTGTTTTGCGATCTTCGTGACGATCTCATTGGCCTTCTTGAGCTTGGCGACCGACGTGTCATAGGTCAGTCCGAAGGTGAACGCGATGCGCCGTTTCTTCATGCGCTTGAAGTTGTTGACCCTCGTCGAGGTCAGCTCTTTGTTTGAGATGACGAGTTCCTCTCCCTGGAGAGTCTTTATCCTGGTGGTCTTGAGGCCGATCTGCTTGACGACGCCCTTATCGGCCCCGATCACGATGAAGTCTCCCTCTGTGAAGGGCTTATCGAAATAGATGGAGAAAGACGAGAAGATGTCCTCGAAGACATGTTGCAACGCGAACGCGATAGCCAGGCCGCCGATACCCAACCCCGCAATCAATGATGTGATCTGCACGCCGAAATTGGAGAGCAGGAAAAGCAAAGCCACGATCCAGACCACGATGCCTAGCGTCCGCTCGAGCACATGGAGATGGCCGACCGCGGTGTCTTCCGACTTCTTCCTTTTCTCGATCTCCTTATTGATCAGGTAGCCGATGACTTTCTGGATGCCTTTGATGCCGTAGAAGACCAGACAGATGACAAGGATATAGTTGAAGGCATTCGTCACCCATGGCGCGACCACGATGAATCTCAGAGATATGTATACAGAGATGACCATGTAGAACGGCCACCCGATCTCGTCGATGAACTCGACGATGGCGTCGTCGATGTCGTTCTTGGTGCTCTTCGCGAACTTCTCGAGCCTTTTGAGCACGAAGAGCTTGAATATCTTGAGCAGGATGATAGTGCCGACGAAGATGCCCGCTGCCCAGAGGTAGTCGTTGCCTGAGTTCTGCGATAGGATCAGCATATCTGAGATCCATTGGTTGAAGTCGAATGCCATGTTGTATCCCCGATTTGTCCTGGTCCTGCTTCCTTATAAACCTTTTGCTGGCACAAGCTTTTTAAATCGAAATCGGTCACAGTCTCCATATTACTGGGTCTGTGGCCTAGTCTGGATATGGCGGCGGCCTTCTAAGCCGCAGGTCGTGGGTTCGAATCCCTCCAGACCCGCGAACATAGTGAGTGGGGCTGGGGGCCCAGAAATCCGGAAGGATTTCTGTATGCCTCCAGACCCATCTTTTTTCAAAAAGCCTGGGGAACAGAAGGGGGCTGGGTTGGAGATCCAGGCCCTCGGATATCCCCTATACATTCCTTCATAGACATTTTCTTAATATGGAGTGGTGAAACTCAGGGCAGCCAGCCCTTGTTGCTCTTGAGTTTCTTCGGCAGGTAGTCGGATATCACGAAATTCAGCCCCCACTTGGCCAAGGCCTGCTGTTCTGCCCTCACTTTCATCGTGATCATCTGCTTGAGTGCCACCTGCCACTCTTTGTGGGCCATGACGAATGGATCGTTCTTCAAGGCGTCCTTGGCACGTTTGATGTCGACATCCTTGAGCGGATGGGTCGGCAGCTTGTAGTCGATGACGTCCTGCGGGGTGACCCCGAGGAATTTGGCTTTCGGCACGCAGAAGAACTCATTGATGTGCGCTGCATTTCCCGATCCCACCTTCAGTGTCCGGTAGATATTCATGTGTCCGTATGGATCGTTATCGCAGAACACATACACGGGCAGCTCGTTCTCCTCGTTCAATTTGCGCATGAAGCGTCGGCATGAACGTGTCGGCACACCGCCCATGGAGATGAGGATGCAGTTGGAATTCTTCCAGAATTTATGCTTGTTGAGACGTTCGAACATACCTGCGGTCTCGATGGCCAGCACGAACGATGCCTTGGTCTCGAACTTGAGATGCTCCACGGATGATGGGACAGAGTAGGCGCCGCTGCCCATCTTGGTGCAGTCGATCTTGATCTCCTGGTCCGTGTCGGGATCGCGGTCGATGACGGTCAATTGACCAGCCACCGCTCCGCCATGCTCGCCAGGGATGAAGCCGATCTTCTCTCTGTTCACACGGAGCATGCCTTCGATGTCGTCCATGACGCTGTCTGACTCTGGCTGGTCCATGAACTTGGCGTCGCCCCAGTTCTTGCTGACATAGTACGCCTCCCTCTTCGTCGCGATGTCGTTCTGTTCGAGCAATTCCTTGGACAGTCCCATCATGCGTAGCGTCTGGGCGAAGGTCTTGATTGTGGATGCGGTGAGGGTACGTTCCTTCTCTTTTCCCACCAGTTCGAAGTAACCGTCCTTAGTGTCATAACGGACATTGGCAAGACTCCTGATAGGCATCTTCAGCGACGGTTGAACCTTCTTGATGATGCTCTTGTAGACATCTGTGGAGATGTCCTTGATCTGTTTGAGCGCATCACTCATCGTAATCACCTAGTGCGGTCTGGCCCTTCTTCTCCTTCTCAGGTCCTGGCTCCTTGTCGTCTGCGGACGGAGCGTCCTCAGATTTCTTCTTACCCTTGTGGATGCCGATCTTTGCCAGCTCTGGATCATAGTCTGGATTGTCGACCTCGAACTTCTCGAGCGTACCGCGCTTCTTCTCCAAGACGTCCTTCAAGGTCGACATGACTCGGCCTTCTTCCTGTTCGGAGAGGCCCAAGATATCCTTGAGCGCGCCCGCCACGTGAGGGATATACTTCTCGATGTAGGAACGTTTCTTGAACTCTTCGCCGACCCGCTTCTTCTTGTTGATGTAGGAGCCCAGCTTCCTGCCGACTTCCTGCAGTGCGAGACGGATGTCCTTGATGATCTCAGGATAGTGCGCGATGGCTTCCTTGCTCTCGCTGGTGAAGGGGACCCAGACGCTTGCGATGTGCACGACGATGGTGAGCGGACCGACCGGGATGGATCCCTGGCTCTGCGACAATCCGTAGCCGCGCCAGGACGTCCCGATGATTGATTTGGTCACGGCGCATGCGGACTGCTGGTACAGCAGCGGCACACGGTTTGCGAAGCGCATGATCCGTCCAGACTCGTCGCCGGGCTGGTCGCCGCCGTAGGCCACACCGGCCTCGATGGCGAAGGGATTGCCCCTATACACATTGGGCGGTCTCGACACTGCGGCGTAGAACTCTGCGTTGATCTCTTTTCGCATGCCTTTCTCCAGGAGTTCAGCACCTATGGGTGAGATGCAATCCGTCGGCGGCGAGATGATCTTTGTGTCGGCGATGCCCTTGATGAGTTTCTCTGCCATCTCGCGGGACACCACTTTTGGTTTTGTGTTGGGCAGGATGGCCGCTTCCTCGCAGATCTGTTTCGCCGTCCCTGGTCCCACGCGGGAGAACTCAGAGGTCAGGAAGGCTTGCAAGGTGCGGGCCTCGGTCACTTTCAGCATGCTCATGAGGCGGCCCAGCTCGACACCGTATGGATGCGGCTTGATCTCTTTGGACCTCGCCGGTATCTGGTCGGTCGATCGCGCGAATATCATCTGCGCGCCCTTCGGTGGCTGATAGATTATGGTGACGTGGGGATTGACGATGGCGGTCTCCTTGAGGTATTCGTCGATGCTCTGTTTACCGCCGCTATAGGATGCCTCCAGGTCCAGTTCCACCCTGGTGCCGTGGTCCAGGGCGAACTCCACTATGTCCTCGGCCACGATCTCAGGCTTGTTCTTCTGGGTGTCCACATGCAGTTCATAGTAGTTAGCCGGATGGGTCTTGTCGATGCGCGAGACTATCTTGGCAGGACGGCCTGTGGTCAGCTGCGCGTACATGACGGATGCGGAGATGCCGATTCCCTGTTGGCCTCGGGATTGTGAGAGCTTGAAGAATTTCGATCCATAGAGGAGCTTTGCGAAGATTTTGGGGATCTGTTCCTTGACGATGCCTGGACCGTTGTCCTCCACGATGACCCTGAACCGGTCATTGCCCATGTCCACGACTTCGACCGTGATCTCGGGGAGTATGCCCACTTCCTCACATGCGTCGAGTGAGTTGTCCACCGCCTCCTTGATGGTGGTCATGAGGGCTTTCTTCTTGTTGTCGAAACCGAGGAGATGGCGGTTCTTCGAGAAGAATTCCGCGACGGAGATATCACGCTGTCCCTTTGCCAATTCCTGCGCTGCTATTGTCTTCTCTGCCATGTAGGCGATCACCTCTGCTATCTACCGAACCTGGCTCAGTTTAAAAAAATTGTTGCCCTGCACTAGCGGCATCTACCGTAGTTTGGCGAGAAGTAGGTCCTTATCCGTCTCGTCGACGATGCCGTCGAGGTTGAGGTCGGAGAGGTATAACTGGTCCATGTCCAGGGATGAGAATCCGTCAAGGAAGGATGAGAGGAGCAAGGCATCGTCGGGGGTCACCCTCCGGTCGGCATCGAGGTCGCCAAACATGACGGGCACCCTCGAGATCTTGCCATGGAGATAGTCTTCGAGTATCTGACGGTCGCGGGAATCCAGCCTGCCGTTGTCGTCGACGTCACCATAGGCCTTGTGCTCGGGCGTCGCGCGGGTATCGCCTCGCTCGATAGATCGGAGCAGGGCTTCGTCATCAGGATCGATGAGGCCATCACCGTTGACATCGCCTATCTCCCTCGTATTGTCGACGAGACGCGTCATGGCCTGTGCGGCCAGATTCTCGCGGGCGGCGCCTGCAGCAGGAGGCAGAGAATAGAACACTTCCTCATCAGAGGCAGCATCCTGATTGCTGAGCAGGGTGATGGTCGCGGCCGCGATGAGAAACACGATGGTCAGGGCGAGGATGAGCTTGTCCTCTTTTCCCTTGGGTATATGGGTAGGCCTAGCCATGCAGGTTCCATACCCTCCCCACTTTAAATACTTTTTGGCGAGGCTGACTCTCAATTGTTAGTCATCTGTCGATAGGCCCATGCTGCGCATCTTGAGCGCAGAACGCATCTTCTCCAGCCAGGTATAGACCTTCTTATGCGGGCTTCCCCGCACCAGCATCTCGATGGCCCTCCTGGCGATAGAGAGGTTGCTGGGATCACCGATGATGCAGACCGTCTTGCCGTATACAGAGATGCTGGTCTCTGTCAGATCCTCGATGATGCGTCGGGTCTTTCCGTCCTGGCCGATGATGCGGCCCTTGATGCGCAGCAAATCGGTCTTGTTCCGTGAGAAATCCTGTATATTGATAGATTCGAACAGATAGTCTGATTTGAGCAGTTCCATGGCGGTCTCCGGATTGAAGCCCCGGGCTACTGCCAGGATGATCTCCCTTGTGGTATAAAGCTTTATCGCGTCCTCTCCCTCGACGAAGACGTCGCCCTCTTTGGAGTCGACCTTCAATCTGGTGTCGGTATCCTCTTCGAGGCGTTTCTTGATCTCGCCGTTCTTCCCGATCAGGACCGCGACCCTCTCCTTGGGGATCTTGAGCTCGTAGGAAAAAGTAGTCATAGCCTCGGAGGAGCCGGGGTTATATTTAAATACTTTTGCTGGAATACCGACCAAAAGGTATTTAAACGTCTAATATGAGAAAGGTAGCATGCCAGAACATGATCCTCAAGCGGTCAAGCAGGAGTTCTCATCAGGTATGCGCCAGTTACGAGATTCGGTGATGCAACTCAATACCTTGCTCGAGCCCATGGCTGAGAAGAACATCTCGTCGCGAAATCCCCTGTTCGAGAAGAAGCTCGAGGTCCATAGGAGTCTTCTCGATCTCGTCCGGCAGCAGGAGGAACTGTCCGAGGGCATCATCGCTCTGCTCCAGGTCATCGACGAATACGCGACCTCTCGTGTGCGGAGACCGCCTATGCCCCCTCCGCCCAGGCCGGCCAATAATCCATTCATCCTCGGCGAGGGAGCAACCCAAAACTTTAAATAGTACAATAGTTATTGTCAGTTCGTTACGAAAATCGATAAAAAAAGCGGTGATTGTTGATGATGTCCAAGAAGGCAGAAAAATCTCTCCAAATGATATTCGGGCTCTTCATCCTTCTCATCATCTCTCTGGTGGTGCTGAGCCTTTTCTTCAAGTTCACTGAGAAATCCAGTTCGTCCATGGCCACGGCTTCGGACGAGTGGTTCTCCAAAGCGGCGATCGACAATGCCCAACAGGAATGTGAGGTGTTGTGCGAGAACATCAAGGATGTCAACACCGGCATCGAGTTCTGCAAACGGTATATGCGGATAGACTTCACTGGTGACAACCTCTTGGAGGATATGTACTCCTATGGTCAATGGGATATCTGTGAAGACAAGGTGCCGTGCTTCGTGCTCGTCGACAACTGCAAAGGTGGGACGTATGACGGCAACAAATGTCATGATCTGCTCGTTTCCCGACGGAATGACGCATACATAGCTCTCATCAATGAGATGGACGTCGGGCAGGCTGATGCTGATGAAGGCACCTGTGGACTTGATGACGAGGATATCGCCATCACCAACAACTGGAAGATCAAGTTCGATTTCCTAGGTGGTGCCCTAATCGATCCGTATGCACCGATTCCCTAATTTTTTTTTCTTCTTATGATTCCATCAAAACGGGCGGCGACCGTCATCAACATCGTGCTTCTTATCGCAGTCCTCGTCGTGTCCATCATCGTCATGTTCTCCCTGCAGAAGATATTCAACTGGCAGGCCCGCGCTGTCGAGACCGACACCGCATCCGCTATCGTCGAGATGATCCAGATCGAGATCGAGCGCGTGCTGCAGAAACGTGAGGACACGGATTTCTCCATCAGCATCCCTTACGCCGTAGACTACAAGGCCAACATCTCACAGGGCAAGATCACCATGGAGTTCTTGGAGTCCGACATATCGGTCAAGAAGAATTTCATCATCCCCAACAGCCACGTGCTGCCGAGCGAATTCGAGAGCGCGGGCACGGTCCATATCTACAAGTTCGGCCGCACCATCCTCGTCACCAACAATCTCACCTGTGAGCCGCTCGACCAGCGATGCGATCCTGGCTGCGCGGTGTTAGGGATATGCGATCGGCAGTGCTACCGGGACAATACCGTCGACTTCGTGTGCAACCAGATATGCATCGACACCAATAATGACGGCAAGTCGGACGGCAGGGATGCCGACGGCATCTGCGACCCCGACTGCTATGACAACGAAAAAGGCGGATTCTATTTCGACATCGATTGCATGCGGACAGACGACGGCATCTGCGATCCTGACACCCATAATGTGCGGGATGGATTCTGCGACACCGATTGCGCCGGCACGAACGGCGTATGCGATGTGGACTGCACCGCTATCCTCGGCGCCTTCGATGCGGACTGCACCCATCGTCGCAACGGGGCATGCGAGACGCAGCTCGGCGAGAACTGCCTGTTCTATCCCGAGGATTGCGATTGCGGAGCCGGGCGGGCATGCAAGTACGGCTGCGCAAAGGACCCGCCCTATACCTTCGACCCGGATGGATGGGGTTGCGTGCCGGCGGCCGAGAATGTAGGCACCGGTCTGGAATGCGCTTCGTCCTGCCAATGCGGAGGGGACGACCGTTGCGACCATACCGGCCATTGCTGTCCTGAAGAGACATATTTCAACGGTGCAACGTGCGTGAGGTACGACAGCGACGGTACCTGCACTACGGATGATCCCTTGTTCCCGGCAGAGACCTGCCTGACGTCAACGATGGATTGCCTCTGCGCGACCGATCCGGATAATCCGGTCTGCTGTCCAGGCGCAATCACCGGGACAAAGGACGGATGCGCACCGAAGATCGACGAAGGTGCATCGGCGGAGCCTTGTTGGTGCGACGGACAATGCTCGGGCCAGGACAAATGTAAGAACAACCATTGTTGCGGTCCTGGATATATCTGGGATGACGTTGCCGGCGTTTGTGTGCTTGATCCAAGCGGCTGCGAGATACCTGAGCAGGCTCAGTTCCCTGGATGCAATTGTCAGAAGATGCCGAGCCTCTGTAGCGGTGGGCAGGTATGCTGTGCCTCAGGTCCGAACCTCAACGAGGATACCCTATGCTCCGACGGTTCCGGCAATAAGGGTACTGGTGAGGGTTGTGATTGCGGCACCGAGTGTTCGTCAGGCATCTGCTCACCTATCCCCCGATATTCCCGTTGCGTGCCAACTCGTTGGTACCATTGCCGCGGGAGCGATTGCCAGCTGGAGTTCGTAGAGGACGTAACGATCAACATCGCGGATCCCACGGCGTTCGGCCTCAACTGTGATGACCACAATACCTTGGACAATTTCGTGAGGAATGCCGCGGGCTATGAGGAGACCGATCCGATGACTGGTGCCGTCACACGGCCATACTCTGCGCTCGACGCTTGTCTCCCACTGAGTGACGGCATCATCTGCAATATCCAGAACACTGGTGGGGATATCTGCTATGCGACCCAAGGCAATCCTCTGAACCACTGGGAGCGTCATTTCCCCAATGATTGGGAGGTCAACTATTGGGATTAGTGAGCACTCATGAGACACACCCTCCTTTTGCTCGGAAGCTTTCTCATCCTCATCGCTACGGTCCACGCTCTCGGTTTCTGTGGGGACAACGATTGCGGTGGCACAGAATCATACTATTCTTGTCCGGATGATTGTCCGGAATCCGGCTGGGACCAGTCATGCAATCCTTCCAGGAATGGCGATTGCGATCCCGATTGCCGCGAGCGCGATCCTGACTGCAGGGAGTATCTCATCGAGTCGGGCGCCATCCAGAAGGAAGAGCTCCCGCCATCCATGAGGCCGCCGAGCATCCAACGCGTGGTGTTATTCCTGCTCATGTTCACCATGATGGGTGTCTTTCTCTTCATCGTGGTGCATAAGATCAGGCACAAGGGACGGACGGAAGGCAGCCCTCGTCAGCCTGTGCAACCGCCGCCGTCTCAGCCACCTCTGCAGCAGATCGAGCAGCAGTACGTCCAGCAATACGCACAGCAGTATGCACGGCAATATTCTCAGAACCAGGCTGGACAATACAATAATCGACCGCAACCTCAGCAGCAACCTTTTCAACCGCCCCCTCAACAGCCCCAACGACCCCAACAGCAATGGAGGCAGAACCCATGATCTGGACCAAGAAGGGTTCGACGTCGCTGACCACCAAGACGCTCTACGCGGTCTTCCTCGTCATCTTCCTCTCTTTCATCGCGTTTACCGTGGTCAACTCCAGGTCGTCGGTCCTGTCACAGAAAGAATTCTTCGATTCCCATAGGCATGTCGACAATTTCTTCGCCGCGCTCCTGACCAGTCCCTGTACTGTCCAGGAGCATTATCCTGTCATCGATGGCCGGACGAGCGACCGAAACTACCAGATCGAGACCGAGGGCTATCTCATGGTGGACAAGCTGACCTATCTCGACAAGGAGAACAAGGACATCTATTGCGTCGACAGCTACCATTTCCTCTATACGGTCATCATCGAGGACCTCATGAACAAGAAGGAATGGGTGTTGGGGCTCCGTGGTGAGCCGAACTGGGCCTATGGCGACCAGGGGACGCATGTGATCTCCCGGTCTTACCCGGTCGCGCTCAACTATAATTTCGCTGAGATCCATCCTGGATATGCCACCATATATGCCTATGTCGGAGACATCCCGCGGCTGTACGGCACCATCAAGATGGCCTGCGTCGCCCGTGATCAGCGGTCATTGTCGCTCGATCTGCCAGTGGATATCAAGTTCACGACCGAATATGGGGAATTCTGCATAGGCGCGGAATGCTTCTTCGCTTTCTTTCCCTGCAGGGTGAAGGAATTCTCCATCCCTGCTGGAGAAAGGCTCGTTCTCATCACACCGAAGGATGACGGCGTCGAGGTGATGGTCTGATGAAGAAGGCCCAGATGCAAGAATTCATAGGTATCGTCCTCCTGATCCTCGCACTCGTCATGTTCGTCATGTTCGATCGCGTCAGCTCGACGGATTCAGCCCTCTCGAGGGCTGAGAGTATAGCGGAAGGGCGTGGAAGAGGGAATATCTGGGCAGGAGCCAATATCATGCTCTATTCCACGTTGGAGGGTGTCATGCTCATCAATCTGCTTGGAGACCATGTCTGCAAGAATGTGACCGAGGTGACTTATGGTAGGAATAGAAACATTAATATATCCAATTTTCTCATGACGGTATTAACTGCCTATTACGGGGAAGGACACTGGTCTTTCGAGCTCCGCTCGGTGAACGGGACCAAGTGCTATAATCCTGGGCTCTTCCATCGCTCATGCGCCTTCCCCGACGAGCTCGATTACAGGGCATACGACATTACACATCCAATGCCCTGCACAAGAAGCTTTGGAGAGGGGACGCTCTATGTCTATTAAAAAAAGAGGACAGATGTTTACCTTGATTTTCTTTATTGCCATCATCATCGGCATATTCGTGCTGGTGCAATACACACGACAGGACTACGAGGTCCAGTTGCAGGACGGTCAGACGGCTGAAGAAGCCGCCCGTCTCGTGCTGGATTCTGTGATCAACGCTCTCAAGGGCGAGGTCACTGCCGTGTTGCGGGACTCGGCTGAGCAGGCCGTGTTCGATTCGGCTGCCGCAGCCATCGATGCTGAGAACGGTTATCTCGTATCGTATGGTCTGAGCTCTATGCCTCCTTTGGCTGAGGCCAAGGACAACCTTGAGGCGCGCACGCTCGATTATTGCAATGCGTGGTTGTCTGACCTCAACGGCAAGGAGCTCAACGGCGCGGTGATCGAATCCGAGGGGACGCTCTCACAGATCACTGTATGGGTCGACGAGCTCGACCTGGTGAGCGGCGACCGTGACGAGGCCTTCAATATCAGCGGAGAGGCAGCGACCGGTCCCATCATCGCGGTGGAGCCGTCGGTCGTCGAGATGAATGTGGATGATGAGTTCACCTTCGACATCACGTTGAACAATGTGGAAGGCGCCAACGTCGCATTCTATGTGCTCACCTATGATCCTGCCAAGCTGCAGATCGTCAACCCTGCTCTGGACATATCGGAAGGATTGTTCTTCAAGGAAGCCGGTTCGACCACCACTTTTACCCCTTATAGTGAAGCGGTGGGTAAATATGAGATCCTGCTCGCCATGATGGATGAGACCTCCGGAGCTTCCGGCAAGGGCAACATCACCACCATCAAGTTCAAGGCGCTCGAGCTGGGTGAGACCTACATCACCATCGAGTCCGGCAGGGTCGGCCTCAACACGGACCAGGTCTTCAACACGGAAGACAATTCGCTCAGCGTCAACAGGGCCCAAGTCGTCATCAAGGACGGCGAGCTCGCCGATCCGGTCTATCCCAAATACGGTGAGGCAGGCAAGCTGACCAGCAGTTTCGAGATCACCTCTGGCAACGGTCAGGGTCTCAGAGAGGAAGTGGAAGTCCCCTACTCCTTCACCACCCAAGTCCAGGGTCTTCGCTATTGGTATGTGTATCGACACCTGTACGGATGGGTCCAGCAGGACGTCATCTCTGAGAAGACCTGCGCCCACATGCCTATCGTCAAGGGCAATGCCTCCAATGAGCCGGACAATCCGACTCCTGGATGGCTCGAATGCTATGCGCCCGGCATGACCGACGAAGTGGTCGATACGATCGTCGACGAGAGCATGGCTGATCTCATGGCAAGAATGGACGGCGACGTCCAATGCACTTGGGACATCCCCTGCAGGTTCGTCGAGACTGAATTCATCTGGAAGGATCCTTGCGAAGGCGAGGATGTCGACTACGCCACATGCGTGGGTTGGCCTTGCCAGGCCTACGAATCGAATGACAGCTGCTTTGCCGGCGGTTGCAGGACTGATGAGAACTGTGAGGCCTATGGAGATTATGGTAGTCCGGGTTGCCAGGACCCCAAACCGATTAACTACACTGGTCAATACGTGAGGAAGACCGGGACACCGGTCATCGCCAATAACTACCATCCCTCGGGATCGATCACGTATTCGGAGAAGCACCATATCCGTTTCCTCGTCGATGTCCAATGCGTCGACAGGGCCAGTGTGGACACCAATCTGGGTGAGTTGACCTGGGATTTCAAGCTGCATGTGTCCATGGACAGAGGCGATGAGCCTGACGATCCGCCATGCCCCTGCGAAATCGGTGGCGGCGGTGGCGGTGGTACTGCGCCTGAGCCTGAAGACCCAGATAATGATAACAGCGACAACACGCAGTCAAAGACCAAGACTACAACCAATTAGGCCCTCAGGGCCATTTTTTATCTTTCTTTTCCTTCTCTCTTTTTGCAAACCTTTAAATAGCCACCTTGCGGGAAAACAGTCAGATGGTCGACGGTTACGGTAACATCTCGGACATCGAAAAAGAGGTGGCGGCAAAGCTCCGGTCCATGGAGACCGATGGGACCAACGAGCTCGATATCTTCTCTGGCTCATACAAAGAGTTCAAGGAGGAGGAGCGAAAGGAGTATGCCCTAAATACCTTCTTCGAGCGCTACTGCAAGTTCGCTTCTGGCTACCTCAACTTCTTCAAGCTCAAGGACAAGACCAAAGAGGAGATGCAAGAGAGCATCGACATCGCCGGATTCACCCGCATCACACCTGAGGATGTGTTGGCATCGAGCGTGTTCACCTTGATCGCAGGACTCTTCCTGGCGTTGCCCTTCTTCATCATGTCTTTCCGAGACTTCTCCTATTTCCTTGTCGCCAGCGGCATGTTCATGGCATATGCCGGATTCTCCTATCCCGCTTTCTTCGCCCAGATCACCAAGATGAAGGCGCAAGAGGAATCGATCCTGGCCATCCTCTACATCACTATCTACATGCGGGTCAGTCCGGTGTTGGAGAACGGCATGTATTTCGCCATCCAGCATCTCAACGGGCCTTTGGGCAAGGACATCAAGGCCATGCTCTGGATGCTGGACATGGGAAAAGCGTCTTCTGTGGAGACTGCCATGAAGCCTTTCATGGACTTATGGATCAAGCGTAATCCCGACTTCGTCAAGGCCTTCTTGACCCTTCACTCTGTTCTCGACCAGGACAGCGAAGCGGAGCGCGAGAAGATCCTGGAGAAGTCGTTGCACACCATCCTGGACAACACCTTCATCAAGATGAAGCACTATTCGCATGACCTCAAGACGCCGGTACTGCTGCTGCACACCTTCGGGATGATGCTGCCGCTGATCGGACTCATCGCTTTCCCCATGGTCAGCGTGTTCATGTCCGACTCCATCAGGATCGAATACCTCTTCTTCGGCTACATCGTGGTGCTGCCATTATTGCTCTTCTTCCTGACCAAGCGCATCCTTGCCAAACGTCCGGGCGCGTTCTCCTTTCCAGACCTCAAGGAGAATCCCTATCTCCCTCCTGAAGGGATGTACATGCTCACCTTCAACAACAAGCGGTACTATATCCCTGTGTTCAGGGTCGCGATCGCCATCGGCATCATCATCATGCTGCCTGGGATCGCTTGGGTGATCACCCACACCATCCCGGAGACCATGATGGTCATGCAGCAGGCCGCCGACGTAGGTATGCAGGGCGTCGGCCAGATAGCAGCAGAAGGCGAATACACATTCGTCGCGATGATGTTCACTCTGCTCATCCCGCTCGGGCTCGCGCTCACGTTCTCCATATACTTCTACTTCCGAAGCATCCAACGGCTAAGGGTGAGGAATTCCATCGTAGAGATCGAAGAGGACCTCGATGAGGCGCTGTTCCAGCTCGGCCAACAGTTCACTGACGAGGTGCCCATAGAGATTGGACTGCAGAACTATATCCGAGACGCTCAGATGCTCAACCTCAAGCAACGTAGCATCTTCCATTTCTTCAAGCTGACCATGGACCGTATCCAGGAAGAGGGGGTGACGTTCTCCAACGCCGTGTTCGACAAGACCAATGGCATCATCATCCGATACCCGTCGATCCTGATGCAGGAGATCATGTGGATCGTGGTGGAGGGCACCAAGAAAGGCGCCAAGACGCTGTACACAATCATGACCAAGATCAGCGTCTACCTCAACAACACCAAGAAGATCAAAGAGCTCATCTACGACCTGCTCACCGAGACCGTATCCTCCATCAATGTCCAGGCGAAGTTCTTCTCGCCCTTCCTGTCCGCCATCGTAGGAAGCCTTACGTTCATCATCGTCCAGGTGCTCTGGCAGATGGCGAAACGGTTGGAGAACATCATGAAGATCCTCAACTTCGGGTCGGGAGACGACACGTCGTTCTTCTCCGACCTCATCAACTTCACCCGCATCATCCCGCCCACTGTCTTCCAGATATTGGTCGGCATCTATCTCGTCGAGACCGTGATGCTGCTCTCTGTGCTCGCCAGCGGAGTGGAGAGCGGATTCGACAAGGTGAATAGGGACGTGACCATTGGGAAGAACCTATTGTATGCCATCATCACCTATATGGTGCTCACCATCATGGGCATCATCGCACTGCAGGGACTCATAGAGAGCGGCATCGCATCGACAGGAGCGTGAAGAGAATCGAAACTGGAATATTCAGGTACGGCATGATCCTTCTCGGCTTCATCATGGCCGGGCTCCTGATAGCATTCGCCCTCAAGGCGTCCTACACCATCGACATCGACATCGACCATCGGGAACAGCATGTCGAGGGCGACTCTGAGACGATCATTACGGTGATACCTAAGTTGTGTGATGCCTGCATGAGCAAGAGAGATGTGGACAGGGACTGCTATCTCCTGTACGCGACCATCACCGACGGTCAGATAACGGCTGATGATCTCAGTATATACAATATGGAAGACCTCGATGTGCCCGGGGCCGGAAATTATATATTCAAGATACAATCAGAAGAGAACAACTGCACGGTGAGGCAAATTGGCTAGGAAAAGACGCAACAAGAAGGAAGGAGACATCGCGATCAACACCATCTTCGTCATATTCGTCGCGGCGATCAGCATCCTGTTGCTCATCGCGCTGTTCGCAGGCAAACTGCCGACGTTCGCCAAGACCATCTATTGCAAGACCTTCTTCCGCATCCAGTCATCGACGTATTTCCCTGAAGCCATCCGCGTGGACACCGATTTCTGCGCCTCGGAAGGGCGTATGGGAAGCCATTACATTTTCAAGCAGGAAGATGTGCTGCGGGAATTCTCTGACGGGCAACAGGTGTTCAGGCACCAAGGAAGTGGTGTGGATGGTTATCTTTCAGCTCCGTTGACCGTTCCGAACAGCGAGATCCTCGACGCGACCGCTGAGGTGGTGGTTCTGGAATCGATCGGATTGGGTGATCCAGTCACCCTCAGCTTCAACGTGGGGGACCGCACAATCCCACCACGTTCTATCCTAGCATTCCCTGTGAACGAACCTATACGGGTGAACTTCGCCACTTTCCTCGAAACAGCCATGGCTGCATGCACAGGTCCTGAATGCGAGTTCGACCTAAATTTCTGGTATGGATCAACCAATCCAGCATATGGGATCCGTTACGCGGTCCAGAATCTTGAGATCACCTATGAGCGCTGCTTCGTAAAGGAGGAAATCATCGCGGGTATGTTGGCCTGCTATGAGAAGGCCTCCTACGGCGAGCGCAGAACGAGCCTCATCTGCGACGAGCTCACGCTCGATCCTAGCTGTGAGGAAAGCTATCCGATCACAGATGCTACGGTGGCGACGACGCTTTGGGAGAACGGTCTCTGCGAGGTCCTCACGAATGGCGATGTTTGTCTCGGGGACAATGTGGATTTCGAGCTGGACGAGGTCACGAAACGCACCAATGTCCTGATTGAATATATAGGCGATACGCGCCATATCCGGGTGAGCTAAGATCAAGAAAGGAGACATGTCCATACAATTCATCGCGGCGATACTCATCACTATAGTCGGCATCACCTTAGCGCTAGGGAGCGGGCTCCGCTACATGAGCTCAGACAATGTCTACTGCGACACCTATTACAAGGTCAAGGGCGGCCTCTGGGCCAACAAGCGAGATGTGAACTGCGCACAGAACGTCAGGCTCGGCATCTTGAGCATCGAGATGCTCCAGGAACAGCAGAAACTCTTCGCCTCCAATGTCCCGGAAATGTCGTTCGATTTCCGGGAGGCCGATTCTTACACGTTCGACTTCTCTGTCCCTGGAGGTTCACTCATCACCGAGGCGGTGATAGGCATCGAGCTGCAGAAGGCGAAGATACAGAACTTCTCCACACCCAATGTCAACAATGTGCCCAGCGACATCCTCAACTTCCCCCGTGAAGGCGGGGAGCGGACCATGACAGTACGGGTACCGAAAGATGCCCATATCACCAATGCCAAGATGCGGCTGACCGGCGTCGATATCCCTGGCATGGCAGACATCGTGTTCATCATCGACACCTCCGGAAGCATGACCGATGAATGGGCCTCGGTCTGCACCGCTATCGGAGAAGTGGCCGAAGCAGTAAGTGAGACCACAGACCTCGTGGTATGGGTCTATTCCCTTGCCGATAACGGCAAGAACTGTCCGCTGATAGACGGTATCCAGATGCATAATGCGGATCTTGACCAGAACCTTCTTGGAAGATATTGGGGTGAATGGTGTATAGGAGGCAACCCTGATTGCGTGTTCGTCAACATACCAGAATATGTGGAAGACATGGTTCCCCATGACCTATACAAGGAGGCCTGGGGGATAGGGACTTATTACATCATCCGGCAGCGACCTGGTCTGCGGGATAATTCCAAGATCATCCTCGTCCCCGTCTCGGACTCTGATCCGACGGGTGGTGGCGCATTGGATGACTATCTGTTGATCACTGATTCTTGGCAAGGTATAGGTCCTTGGGGTCCGGAGGGAATCTTCCGAGGAACAGAGCAACGCGTCATCGACATGATCAGAGGGGATCCTCCTACCATCACAGGAGTCCTGACTCCATACGATTATATCTTTCCTGTCTATGGGAATCTCGTCAACCGCAACAAGCCTGAGCCGGATCCCTATGAAGGCTATGAGGTGGGTTATTCGCGGGCTGACTGTTTCGCATCGCATCCGCGTTGTGCCCAGGTGCTCACCTGGATGGATCAGTTGGCCGATGCGTCTGGGGGAACGGTCAGCGGGTATACCGACACTGCTTTGCTCATCCAGGCTGTGCAGACCGCCATCAACACGTCTTACCCTGAGGATCTCCGAGGTGATATCGATGGCTTCGAATTCTTCTTCCATGCCGACGAGCTCAACCGGACCAATTCACCCATCTTCGCTGAGTTCTGGAAACAGCTGGATTTAGCCCTTGATGTTTGCATACCCGACGGGAATGGCTGGTGCGACCTTGAGATCACTTTCTACTCCTCGAACGAGGGGAGTCTTGCCATCGATAGTCTCATCATAGAATACGTGCTTCCTATCGATGAGGTGACCGTCCGTCTTAACGGAGTCGATTTCCGTGCTGGACCGATAGGTGTCGATGATGAGGTATTCGTCGACTTCACGGACCTTCTCCGGAGGATGATCAATGAGACCTGCGATGTGAGAGAGTGTCCGGTGGAGCTTTCTATCCGGACGACTAACTACGAATCCCTTCTCAAGGTCACAGACCTTTCTGTTGACTACGATCTCTACCTGTTGGAGGAGACCTTGGTTTCACGTATCTTCGACTGCTGGGACAAGGCGTCCCGTGGTCAGTCCCGCAAAGACATCCTGTGTGAGGAGTTCGTCGTGCCGCATGACTACAAATTCATCGAGCCCATCACCGAGGCGAGGCTGACATCCATCATCCTAGACAGGAACAGCTGTCATATCATCCCAAACGAGCCGCATGGTTGCGGTCGAGGGGATACTTTTGACATGACGAAAGATATAAATAGCGTCACCAACATTTTGATAGAATACGACACCGACGCAAAACGCATCATCGTAAGCTGAAAAATGACATTCGTGGTCACGAACAACAAGGTCTTCAAGGAGTTCAATACCTTGAAGGGTGCTGTCGCATTCCTCGAGAAATCCAACGAATTCGGGCTGCGTATCGCCGAGCGTGACGCATTCGGCAACCTTGCCGACGTCGACGAGAGCGCAGTCGCTGAGGTGCGTGAGGAGGTCAAGGCCCAGATCATGGCCGCGCAAGAGGCCGAGGAGATAGAGGGTGTGGTCAGTCCGCCGAAAACCATTCCGGCGGCAACAGGCACAGCAGCGGTCGGGGTGACAGGAACAGCTCCAGGACAACCTGTCCCTCAGACAGGAGCCGCTGCTTCGACCGCTGTACCTGCATCCACAAAACCTGTTCCAGAGAAGCAGGAAGAGAAGACGCCCGTGGACAAGCCTACGCTCTTCATCAAACTCGGAGCCTTGGCCGTGATCGGTACCATATTGGTCGTGGTGTTCCTCCGTATCGTGCTTCCTATCATCATCGATTTCATGCGGACATGGAGGTCGATCCCATGACAGCAAAAAGAGGAAACCTGGGTATAAACTACATCTTCGCTATATTCGTCTCGCTCATCGTCGTGTTCGTCATCATCGCCTTGGTGTCGAACTGGGCCTTCGACGCCAACAAGCTCTTCGCCAAGATCTTCCCCAGCGAAGACGACAGCAACCTCCTGGACCGGCAGATCATCGAAGTCCCTCCCGCTGACTGCGACCGGCTTGAGAGCGAAGTGGCAAAGCACGGTAAGATATGCTACACCAAGGCCCGTCAGGGCAAGGTCGAGGGAACGGACTGGGCGTTGTGCTATGGTATCGTCAGCGATTGCCCCGCTTCCGCTGGACAGACCTATGCGGGAGTCGAGACGCTCTTGGGTGACACCCTCGCAACGGATGAGATGGACATCCAGAGCACGGGTCGCCTCTCCAACAATGTCCTCGTAGGCTATGATTATAGCGAGAAACGGGTCACGATCAGTTAGGTGGTATCTATCGACAAGAAAGGCACGGAATCGGTCGAAGTGTGGATGTGGGTCATCGCAGGCATGGTGATAGGCAGCCTTATCTTCGTCGGCGGCTTCAAGCTGCTCACCAACTATGTGCAGTCCGCCGAGAGCAACCAGGCGAATGAGAACGTCAATATGCTCTACTCCATGATTACCCAAGTCTGTTTCGGTGGTCGCGGGGAACGTGAGATCGATTCGTTGCGTTTCCCGTCCATGATCGAGAAGATCTATATTGAGGACGAAGAGGGTATCGAGAACTTAGGGAAGAACCTCTGCTACGATCCTGTCGACGACACACCGAATTGCATGGACCTCAAGGCCTGCACTGTCATGATGAACTCCATCTCCACCAAGGAGAAGCGAGGCGTGTTCTATGCGGTGGAGAAGTTCCTCGGCAAGCGACGTCCGCAGCAGTTCCGCTTCAGGGTACAGAAGAAGAGCGTAGATGTCGTCGAGGTCAATTGGACCCGGGAACTGCTCAAGGACTGATCATCACAGTTGCTGAAGCGGCCTAGAATTGATGTAAGAGTAGATGCGCACCATCTTGATCTTCGGTGGCTTCTTGTCCTTCTTGTTCTCCTTGCAGGTCTTCATCGCTTGCGCGATCCCTGCCTGGAGGTCGGTGCCGTCATAATAGAATGCCTCAGGCCTCGATCCATGCTCATCGAAGAACTCTTCCCAGAACATGAGCTGGGTTTTGGGTGCGACGATGATGCCACGATCGATAGGGATGTCTAAGGTGGCATTCTTCTCGAACCGTTTGGCGTCCTTGAGCAGGGCGTCATAGTTCTCCCTGATCTCTTTTATCGTGCTGACGAATTCTTCCATGGTCATGCGCTGCATCTCTTCGAGGTAGTCCTTCTCGCTCTTGTTGTCTGGGTCATCGAAGAACATCTTCTGGTCCCGGAAGAAGAGGTGGTTGGACAACGAAGTGAAGAACCGCTGTTCTGTGAGGAATTTGACGATGTCGAAGGAGAGCTTGTTGGCGACGTTGAACGTGCCTGACTCCTCCTTGATCCACCGTTTCGTGAAATCATCCTCGATGTGGTGCTTCGCGGTCACATCCCATTTGATCTCGAACCGGCTATTGAGCTTCTTCGCGTCCTCGAACCAGCGCTTGAATGTGAAACGGATGTTCCGGATCAGCTCGCCGCAATGCCGTCTGGTCTGCTCGACCTCCTTGATGAATGCGCTCTGGTCCGGCGCGCGGTCGAAGATGAGGAGATCGCCTGTGGTGAAATCTTCTATCTGGAAATAGCGCCCTTTCATGACGCTCTCCACCGGGAAGAGGATGCATACCGCGTTCTTCGGATCTATCTTGGTCCTGTCGACGGTATTGATCCGGTAGGGGATGCATGCGAGATCGTCGTGATGGGAACCGATGACAAGCTCCTTCTTGTTGACCCTCCCTGTCTCTTTCGAGATCATGCCTTTTCTGATGATGGCTTTCATCTCGTTCGGATTGGCAGGATACGTCGCGTAGTTGCCTGATGGGAAAGTCAGGACGGGCAAGATGAATTGGTGGAGGAACCATTTGGACCGCTTGGTGTTCTCCTGTTCCTGGTCCTCGAGCCAGTATACCTGGCGGATGCGTTCGTCCTCTTCTGCTAACTGGAGTTTGTGGTAGTATTCGCGAACGACGTCCAGCACCTGGGTCTTCTCTTTCTGTACGCTCTCGGATAACGCTGCTATCCTCTGATGGATGGCTGTGCTGTTCCTCTTCGCTTTGGCCGGGTCAGTGATGAGACTTTTTATGATGGAGAGATCGGTCTCCTGCGATCCTACGATGCCGTCCAGTGGTTGGAGGCCGAGGAGAAGCTGAGACAATGCGGTCATGGTCTCGCCGTCCACTTCGATGATCTTGTCGAGGCGTTTTTCCACCTCCTGGATGCCGGCGACGCCTTTGCCGATGAAGGTCTCGAGGCCGATGGCGTCCTGTTGGTCCTTGGGCAGCATCTTCTTCATCGCGGAGATGACCTGCTCTGCGTGCTTGTCGTTCTTAATCTCCATCTTCTCTAGCGTCGTTCCTTCCTGGCCTTCTTTGACCAGGCTCTGGATCTTGGTGCGGAACCTCGTTGCGGTATCCTTGATGCGGGAATTCAGGTTGGATATCGCGGTGAGGCAATCCTTGGCCCTGCGGAGATCATCTTCGGTGGGACTGGGGTCCTGGAGTGCCTGGGCAAGTCCTGCGAGAGACTTGGCCTTGGCCTGCTCGATGCTCGCGCAGCCGTCCTTTCCTAGGACCTCTTTGGAGAATGAGTTGATATCGAGGAGATGCTGGCGGTCGACCTTTGTCGAAACCTGTTCATCCTGTTCTCTGGCGGCCTCCTGATCCTCATCTTTGAGAAGCTCGTGGACCCACTGAGGGATCTTCTCTTTAGGCATACAGGTCGTCAATTGCCAATGAGGTATAAAAAAGTATTGGCGATTTATCGATTTACTCCCTTTTACAGGCTAAGCCGTCATAAAACTGAAAAATCGACAACTTTATGTAACTACTGTACTGGAGTATAGAAATGTTTATTAGGTAGCTATGTATCTACTATCTAAGCGACCAAGACAGTTGTTTTGCGACTGGCTAGGAATACCTTCCTACTTGGTCGCTTCCTTTTCATGCATCTCATGTATGTTGATGAATCTGGCGATGATGGCTTTTCTCGTTCTGGATATGAACGAGGTCAAACACCTACGCAATTTTATGTTCGTGTCGGTCTAATTCTACATGATTGGAAATGGAAAAAATTTGATCGAGACTTTAAGGACTATAAGCAATCAGAACGGATTCCACCGAGAGAAGAAATACACGCAACGGATATTAGATGTGGTAGGAAAAAGGTACATGATCCTAGTTTGATGAGGAGGCGAAGCATTAGAAATTGGTTTGGACGTGAATATCCCTCGACGGAGGATAGGGTTGCACTTTTACAAAGGATCTGTGAAAAGATTTCTAGTCTTGATGTAACAATTATCTGTATCGCAATTGACAAATTAAAAATCAGAACGAATGTTCATAACTTTCAATCACTCCCTAAAGAAAAAAGCTGGGAATTTTTAATCGAGAGATACAATTTGTATTTATCTCATGAAAGAGATAAAAAAGGTATGATCATCTCAGACGCAGTCGAGCATTCTCTGGAAAAAAACCAACGGTTATTTGCGAGTGCACTAATTTCTCAATCAATGTATATTGATGAATTTCATTTCATTGAATCAATACTATTTGAACCGTCTGAATCATCAAATTTCCTTCAGATGGCAGATGTGGTTGCATATGCCTTTAATCGGAAGTTTAACTCAAATGATGATTCCTTGGCTTCGTTATTATCTAGTCGAATGCTTTGTCGCAGAGAAGGGGGTGTTGATGGGGTTGGTTTAAAAATTTGGCCATCTGAGTAAATTTTAACTTCTTTGAATACTTGTGTTTTTGTGATTGGGTGAACTTCTAAGTCTGTTTTGTTATGGTGATTTATTTGCCATATGGTAAATAATGAAATCGAAAGTGTTATAAACTGGCGAGTCTTTTCTGATTTTTAACCAAACGGTATGCAAATGGGTCCTCTTATGAGCTGAAACGTCTGTTTTGGCCTTGAATTTGAGACACCCTTGCGTATCTCAGCCCGTCACGAGAGTACTCAATGGAGCTTACGACGATAGTCAAGCAATGAGCTTGGGAGTTAGTGTTACGGGCGACAAACATTTTCATACTCACAATCGGCATAAGGAACAAGAAAAGGCTTTCAAATGATCACTTTCATTCATTTCACGCTTCATTCGATAAAAGGAGATTCTTTTAGGCTCCTTTACAGTTAGCCAACCTTGTTCTGACAAGGCGGCAAAGGCATTGAATCCCAGTTTCCCACTAGAGGGGCTTGGGGACGCCAGCGCTGCCTCCTGCTGATTGCCATAGATTAATACACGCACGGAGGATTGAGATCAATGGCAAAAATCAGCCCAGTCTCAGCTAAATATATCGTTCATTCAACCATCGAGATCGACGGGGTGGTCGATAGGCCCGATGTCATCGGAGCCATCTTCGGCCAGACCGAAGGCCTGCTCGGCAGTGACCTGGAGCTCCGTGAGCTTCAGCGGTCCGGCCGGATCGGCCGCATCGAGGTCAATGTCGACACAAGGAGCGGCAAGACCAAAGGCGCAATCATCGTACCGTCAAGCCTGGACAAGGCCGAGACGTCGATCATCGCAGCCGCTCTGGAGATCATCCAGCGGATCGGTCCTTGCAATGCCAAGATCAAGGTCGAACGCATCGAGGATGTCCGCGTATCCAAGCGTAAGTTCGTCATTGAACGCGCAAAGGAGCTGCTCAAACATATGATCGATTCGGTCATGCCTGATTCCCAGGAGCTCGCCGACGAAGTGGCCTATTCGGTCCGCGTCATGGAGATCCAGGAGTACGGCAAGGATCGTCTGCCTGCAGGTCCCCAGATCGACGACGCCGACGAGGTCATCATCGTTGAAGGGCGCGCAGACGTACTGAACCTGCTCAAGCATGGATTCAAGAACGTCGTGTCCATGAACGGCACGAGCGTTCCCGAGACCATCATCGATCTGACCAAGCGTAAGATCGTGACCGTTTTCGTCGACGGAGACCGCGGAGGAGACCTCATCATCAAGGAGCTCTCAGGCGTGGCAGAGATGGACTACGTGACCAAGGCGCCCGACGGCAAAGAGGTCGAAGAGCTCACCAAGAAGGAGATCCACAAGGCGCTCCGAAGCCGCATCTCGGCTGAACAAGCGAAGGCAGAGATGAGCAGGGGTGGAAGCAACGAATATCGCAGTCAGCGGCCCCAGCTGAGAAGCAATGACCGGTTCCCACCTAGGCGTCCTGTTCCTGCACCGAGTCCATCTGTCGGCGCACGCCCCAAGCTGCCCAGCGAATCCGAGAAGAAGTCCTTCAAGGAGATGCTGGAAGACCTGATCGGCACGCGAGGCGCATACATCCTGGACCCTAAGCTCAACATCCTGGGCAAGGTGCCGTTCTCTGAATTGGCCACCACGATCAAGAGCCTGTCTTCGGGAGTGTATGCCATCGTCTTCGACGGCGAGATCGACAAGACCCTGGTGCAGACTGCGGAGAAGGTCAATGTGACCTACCTCGTCGGTATGGACACAAAGGTCAAGACCACCGATACCACGATTTCGTTGCTGACGATCAATAACCTGTAAATTTTTTTATTGAAAATCTCGTCATGAGGTTTTCGTGGGTTTGATACCCCGTCCTTCAGGACGGGATTTTCAATTCATGAAAAACCTTCAGATTTTTTTCAGAACAGAAAGCTGTTGGCTTTCTTGTTCCAAAAACCTGTCTATCGATGCGAGGAGCGTAATACCTCGGCCTTTAGGCCGAGGATAGTTTCCGCTAGGAAACTTCAGAAGTCCGTATGGACTTTTGTTAGCTCCGAGTGACAGGTTTTTGTTATCTCTCTTTTTCTATTGTTCTGCTTCGAGGATATTAGATATCTCTATGCCGATGAAGTATCTCCTAAGTCCAGAGCCATCTCTATCCATTATCTGAGAAAATAAGAATAATAAAAAAGAGAATATAATATCTAAGCGATGAGCGCTTCGATGACGGCGCGGAACTCAGCCTCTTCCTGGGCGAGGCCGTCTTCTGCAGTCTCGAAAGCATTGCCGATGCGCACGTATTCGCAGCCGAACACGAAGGTCGGGACAGACGAGCGCGGATTGGCCTTGGAGAACAGTTCCCTGTCGGCCTGTGTCAGGTATTCCTCGACTTCCTCGCTCAGTGTATTGTCGCCGGTGTCGAATTCCCAATGCTCAGCCACGATCTGCCCTGCGTCGACATACTCCTGCACGACCGACTCATAGGTCTCGCCGACCCACTTGCAGTGGGGGCAGGTCGTGGTGGAGAACATCTTGACGACGGGTTTGCCGTCCTGTTCGCAGCGCTCGATGCCGCTGGCCGAAAATGTGGAGAACGTGGGCATCGTGACCTCGACCTCAGTCTCAGTCGCGATGGGCTCTACCTCGTCAGCAGGTTCTGTGGGTTCCATGGTGCCCTCGCTGGTCTCGGCGGGCTCTTCAGCGTCTTTGGTCTCGTCCTCACCCTCAGGCGTCTCGTCCGTCACCTTTACTATGGATGACTTAGGTTCGCTGGGCTCGGGCTCTTCCTCGACCGCGATATCCGCGGCGATCCAGAAGACCTTGATTTCAGCCTTTTCTGTGAGCTTCTCGACAACACCAGGGACACCTGCGCTGATGAGTTGGCGCTTGATAGCAGGAGCGACCTCTTCGTAGGGAAGCACTCCTTCCTCGCGCTTGATGATGTGGAATCCGAACTGGCTCTGGACAGGCTCTGAGATATCGCCGACCTCGAGCGCGAAAGCCGCATTGGAGAACTCCTCCACCATGACCTCGCGTGAGAACAGTCCCAGGTCTCCGCCATTGACCTTGTCGCCGGAAAGCGAATACTGTGCCGCGAGCTCGGCGAAGTCCTCGCCTGCATCGATGCGGTCCAGCATGTCAAGAGCCTCTTCCTCGGTCTCGACGAGGATGTGCCTCGCACGGATCTCGCCCTCGCCGGCGGTGAATGTGCCGATGTTGGCGTCGTAGTATGCGAACGCGGCCGTATCGCTGGCCACTTCGCTCTCGAAATAGGAATTGAGCACAATCTGCTCACGGATCTCCTGCTTGGCCTGCTCAAGGGTCATGCCCTGTTGCGCCAAGACCTGCTCCAGCGTCATGCCGGGCTGCATCTGGCTCTCGAGCTGGGCGAACATGGCGTCCACATCAGACTCGTTGGGGACATATCCCTTCTTGGCTGCATCCTGCAGGAGGAGAGTTCGTGCGATGGTCTGGTTGAGGATGACCATCTTATCGACTGGTTGGCCATACAGCCCGCTCAGTCTCGCGACGACGCCTTCGACGTCGGCGCCGTAGATCGGTTCGCCATTGACCATCGCGGCCACATCATCATCTATGGCGGCCGGGAAGATCTGGTCTCGATATGCATAGAGAAGCACGGCAAGGATGACCACAAGACCCACAAGAATCGTCACATAGGTCGCGGTCTGGTCCTTCCCTTTCTTCCCTCGTTTATGATTCGGTTTCATGGAACATCACCCTGAATGCCTTATAGTCTAATCCCCTCTTCTAGTATAAATCGAGAACCCCTTTTTTACAATTGATAACCTGGTGACCTTAATAAATGTTTTCCCTCTCCGGTCACTATTTGTTCGTCAAACAGCCCGTTGTTCGATTATCCATTACATTTATAAAACCCTCATTCCCCCTCGTCGTAGGTGATATATCATGCTTGAACTGACAAAAGACAACTTTGAGGCCGAGGTGAAGAACGCTGATACCCCCGTCCTCGTCGATTTCTGGGCTGATTGGTGCGGTCCCTGCAAGATGCTGGGTCCCGTGTTCGAGGAGCTATCAGGCGAGTACGAGGGCAAGGTCAAGTTCGCCAAGGTCAATGTCGACTCTGAGCAGGACCTGCCGAGCGAGTTCGGCGTCCAGGGCATCCCCACACTCATCCTTTTCAAAGGTGGTGAGGAAGCAGGACGTATGGTCGGCGCGCTTCCCAAAGAGTCGCTGAAGGAGAAGATCGAGGAATTGATCTGATCCGCTTTTTTCCTCTTCTTTTCTGCCGATGGCTCCTCTCGAGAGACGGAAAGTGGTCTCCAGCTTCATCCGTCATGACGGCAGGCTATTGTTGCTCAAGCGTTCTGAGAACGTCGGCACTTACCAAGGCAAATGGGGGATCGCCGCAGGACACGTCGAGCCGGAAGACACATCGATGGAGGCCCGTGCCCGCATCGAGATCGAGGAGGAGCTGGGCATCCCTCGGGATACGCCGGTATTGGTCAAATCTGGTGAATCCCTGGTATTGGATGACCATGACATAGGCATATCCTGGGAGATTCATCCCTTCCTCTTCGACGTGCCATCTGATGAGATCACATTGGACTGGGAGCATACCGACTACCGATGGATAGACCCGTCAGAACTGAGTTCTCATGATATCGTGCCGATGCTGGATCGCAGCCTTGAAACCGTCTGGCCTCAATAGACCTTCAGCAGTTTCCTGATCCCGATCGAGAACAGGAGGGAGAAAAGGATATACGTCCCCAGCCATCCGGGGCGCCAGCCGAAGAGGGAGAACGGCAGGGGCTTTACTGGCTTGTAGTCCACATGGATGCGCTGGGCGCTGCTCTCCTTGGATAGGGAATCCTCCCTGCTGGAATAGATGAAATCGAAGAATGTCCTGGTGTTCTTGTCTGCCCGGGCGTATGACCCCAGCTCTTCTGATATGAGCACACGTTTCTGCAGCTTCTCGTTATTGTAGTCGAAGTAGACCGTATACTCACCTTCCGGGCCTGACAATGTCCACGTCGCCCGATTGTCGGTGATCAGGGCATTCGGTGCAGTGAGCAACGTCATCCCGTCAGGGACGAGTATACCGACATCTCCGGCAGCACCCTTATGGAACTGGATCGAGATGTTGAAGGCCTCGCCGGGCACGATCGGGATGAAAGCGAAATGCGACGCAAGCCAACCGAAGATGATGATGATGGGGATGAAGGTGTACAGCGTCGGCTTCATGGAGTGTTTCATGAGCTCCATGTTCGTCGCCATCATCTTCTGCTGTTCCTTCATCATCTTCTGAGGCTCGTCTTTGAGCGTCTTCATCCTGTCCTGGAACTTCTTCATCTCCTCGCGGAGATGTCGCATACGGTCCTGGTCAGTGACCATGCGGTAGATGAAGACGATAGAAAGCGAAATGACAAACGTGATGATGATAAGACCCCATGCGATGCCGATTTTGGTCAGGGGGAGGAGAACAGCGTCAAGTACAGGATCGATTATGTTGAATAGACCCATTTTCACTCCATCATCTTGCGCAACGCAGGATGCATGTCCATCATGTGGTCCCGCGCGATCTCCTCGTACAGCTTGTACACGATCATGACCGTGAGCAAGATACCAGTGCCGTTGCCCAACGCTCCTGAGAGGTCTGCGATAGCCGCGAGGATACCGATGGCGATTCCACCAAGCACAGTCAAGGGCTTGATATATCTGTCGAGCAGACGTTCCAGCACGCGCTGGTCCTTACGGAAGCCAGGGATCTGCAGGCCCGATGACATGATCTGCTTCGCCTGGCTCTTTGCGTCCATGCCCGCGGTCTGCATCCAGAACCATGAGAAGACAACAGCGCCGATCACCATGATGACCAGGTAGCCCAAGCCCCGTATGAGCACGTCCGTCGTCAACGAAGACGTGATGATGGACTTTACAAGGTTCGGTGGAGAGAGGAATGTGACCAGTCCGGTGTCAGGCGAATTGCCCACATATGTCCCCAATAGAGGCAATCCCCAGTTCTGCAAGAGCCGTCCCCAAAGCTGGAGATTGGCCATGAGAGCCGCGATGAGGATGACCGGGATATTAGAGGTGTACAGGAAATTCAGCGGCCAACGCATACCATAACCGCGGATGCGACCGAAAGACAGAGGGATCTCTATCTTCATGGCCTGGCTATACACTGACAACATGAAAACCAGTATGGTCGAGGCGACAGCTGCGAACATGAGCCCTGCATTGATGGGATCGCCCTCGCCAAGATAGATGAAGAGCGCAGGGATCGCGCCTGTAGGGATGCCTGAACCAGGAAGGTTGGGAGCCTCGAGCGGAGAGAGCGCTCTTATGAAGATGCTTTGTGAGACTCCTGCAGCGATGAACAACGAGATGCCGGAGCCGAAGCCCCATTTGCTGACCACCTCGTCCATGAACATGATGAGCACGCCGCCTACGAACAGTTGGAAGACAAGCATCAGCTCGATATGGAAGAATGCGGCCGTACCCGCGAGAGCCGGCGGCGGCGCGAGGCCACCCATGAACACATAGATGAATGCCTCGAAGATGATGAAGAATATCGCCAGCATCTTCTGGAGTCCCTGGAACCTCCTCTTGCCCTCGTGGCTGGTGAGGTCCAGTTTCATGATGCCTGATCCGTTGAGCAGCTGCAACACGATGGATGCCGTGACCAGAGGTCCGATACCGAGCGATATGATGCTGCCGAAGCTTGCGCCCAGGATGATCGACAGTATCTCGAACTGGTCAAGCTGGTTCTGGCCCAATCCGAACAATGGGACGAGGCCGAGCACGAAGAATATGAGTAGGATGCTCCCGGTCCACTTGAGCTTTTCCTTGAACGATAGGCGCTTCTGCTTAGGGGGCGCCACTTCCGGGAGATTGTTGAGGATGTTGTCGAAAAATGACATGGTTGACCGCCTTACGAGTCGGATTCCTGGTCGGGAGTCTTTTTCTCGGCAGTCTCCTTCTCAGGTGCTGAGGACTCCTTTGCCTTGAGAGCCTGTTCAGTGAGTGTGACCTTGCCGCCGGCCTTCTCTATGGCCTCGATCGCCTTTTGGCTGGCCATGCCAACCGTCACATTGATCTTGAAACTGACCGGACCTGCGGCGATGAGCTTGGTGTAATGCAATGAACTGAGATCCACGCTGAACACGCCGCCCTTCTCTTCCGCTTTGCCTTTCGTGGTCCATGTCTGGATGCTGGAGGAAAGTGTCTTGGTGGTGAGAGGATTCTTGGCTGTCCTGCTCTTGGAGGAGAAACCATGCTTGCCGAAATAGCCTTTGATCTTCTCGCTCGACGGTTTCTTCACATCTGCACGCTTACCTGAGCCTGCCATTCCACGACCGCCACGGCTACCCGCTCCGCGTCGCTTCTTCTTGTGGCCGCCACCATGAGTATGCGATCCTCGCATGCGGGTGTCTTTCTTGCGCTTTGTCGGTGCCATGTGAGATTACCACATCTTCTCTATGAGATTTGCGATCTTGTCTTTCCTGTCGCCGAGCACGCCGCCGGTCGTAAAAGGCTTCTTGATCCCTTTACGTTCGAAACCTCCTCGGGGAGGACTGAGGCGGAAGAATCGCTTGTACTTCTTTCCACCCATCTCGATGAACTTACGATAGGTATAGATGCCTTTGCTGTCCTGCTCGCGGCCGGCATAGAGCTCTCCGCGCTTGTCGACGAGCTCCTTGAAAGTCGCCTCGTCAATAGTGCCAAAGGTGATGAAATCCTTGACTTTCCGCAACATACCCTTGACCGAGACCGAGTCGTCATAGACCGAGCAAAAGTTCTGACGGTGGAGGCGGAGCATATCAAGTGTCCTCCTGACCTCCTCTTTCATGCCGATCTTCCCTCGGATGCGGACCGCAGCCAGCATGGTCTTTCCTGCATTCTTTTGGGTATCGGCAACGGGCTTCTCAGCCTTAGGTGCCTCTTCACTGCTCATCTTCAGCACCTCCGATCTCCTCAGCGAAATTCTCCATCGTTGAGCCGTCCACGATGTTCATCTTCTTCCTGTCATCAGGGAGCACTTTCGTCGTGGAGAGTTTCTTGAGCGCGGCGAAGCACGCATTGAGTAGGTTGGTCTTCGTCTTTGTCTTGCCACGGGTCCTGGACCAGATGTTCTGGATGCCGGCAAGCGTCAGCAACTTCTGGCACTCGGGCTCGATGCACAGCCCTTTACCTTTAGGTGCCGGCATCAGCTTGATCTCGCATGAACCGCACTTGCCAGAAACCGCGAACGGGATGGAATGGGGCTCCTTGGAATTGTCTTCCCATGAACCGGTGCCCCTTCTGATCTTGATGATGTTGAGCTTGGCACGTCTGATCGCCTTCTCACGCGCAGGCACGGTCTCCTTGCTCTTGCCCCCGCCGACGCCGATATAGCCATCCTGATTGCCCACGACGGCGAACGTCATGAACTTCGGCTTGTTACCCTCTCGCGTCTTCTTCTGAGTCTGTTTGAATATACGTCGTTGGCCACCGCCGAACTTACCTTTCGACTGGCCCACAAGCAGAAGGTCGATCTCCATGTCAGGGAGCAAGGCATCGACGATCTCGGCCTCGAGGATCTTGGTGCCTCGGTCGAGTATCTCAGATAGGCTCCTGATCTTACCGTTCTTGACATCTGTTCCCAGAGCGGTCTTCGGTGTCCAGTCTAGTGCGTCGATGCGTGCCTTGCGGGCGGCCTCACGTTCCTCATGCTCTTCGTCGCCTGATTCGATGACCTCTATGTCTTCGGGAGCGGCGGTGATCGGAGTGGCCTCCTCAATGACTTCGACCTCTTCCTCTGGAGCCTTTTCGTCCTTCTTCTCTTCTGCCATGAACATAACCTCGAATCATTTATGAGAGCGCGTTGATCTTCTTCTCGGTGGCGACGAACTCCTCGCCGATCTTACTGGGGTCAGAGCCACGCTTCTTGACCACATCGAACTGCGCCTTGTTCTTGACGTCCTTTGCGAACGCCGCGATATGCGCGCCCTTGATGCGGTCCTCATCAGGCAGGACCACTTCGTCGACAGGGATATTGAGACCTGCGGCCCTTGCGCCAGCGACAGTCGCGAACAGCCGTCCTTTGGCCCTGGCATTTTGCAGACCCAGATCGAGTATGGCCTCTTTGACGCCGGCCTTGATGGCCTTCTTGCCGAGCAGGAGACCGGTGAGGTAGGCTGCCGGCAGATTGCCGTTGGCGGCTTTCCATCCATGTGCCTTGAGCTCGGACGAGCGCGCCGCCACGACGACCTTGTCGCCTGCGGCCTGGTACTCGACGATCTGGCATGAGATGTTGCTTAGGCTCTTCCTCACGACCAGTCTGGCCTTTCCGCCTCGAAGCATCAAGAGCCGGCCCTTATAGTCCGTCCGCCCTTCCCGCTTCCTGCGGTACTCCATCGTCTTTCGTCTCCTTGTCGCCATTTTCACTTAGCCTTGCTGATGAACATGTTATGCTCTTCCATGAAGAGCTTGATGTGGCGTCTGCTACGGAAGTAGCCGCCCTTTATCTTTCGATACAAAGATTGGAAATCTTTGCGGGACAGAATCTCCTTCTCACGGAATTCCTTGATCATGCCACGTTGCGCACGTGCTCGTGCCATCCAGACATCCTTCGGCCTCTCTCTTGCCGAGGCCTTGCCCTTTCGGGAACCATGGCCGGATCTCTTCCTGGGAGCCTTCCTCGCGATGCCTTTCTTCTGAAGCCTGATGATGCCCTTGTCCTTGATGAGGCCTCGGACATCTGCCTTGGTGATGGCCTCCCTGATATCCTCGAGCGCCTCTTGATCGAATTTGATACGTTTGGGGGAGACCTTGAGCAGCGACGCCGCCATCCGCTTCTGGATTCTGCTTGCCATCACATACCGCCTTCCTTGGTGACAAGGACCTTGTCCTTCTCTTTCTTCTCTGCCTTCTCCTTGTCTTCGGAGCTCTCAGGTTTCTCCTTTTCGCTGTCTTTCTTCTCTTTCTCTTCGGCCTTCTTCTTCTTCTCTTCTTCCTTGGATTTCTTGTTCTGTTCTCGCTTGGCCTTGATGTCCTTCTTCTTCTGCAGCGTCTCCTCTACCGCCTTGAGATAGGCGTCAGGAGAGGGGATGTTGAGTATCGTGATGCCCTTCTCTATGAGAACGCGGACGAGTTCGACACGCTTGCGTTGGCCGAGCTGACCTGAAAGGATGGCGCCGTCCTTCTTGGGATCGAGAGTAGCGACATCGGTCGCATTTTCCACGATGACCTGAACCAGACCCTCATGGGACAGACCTCTCGCTTCAGCAGGGCTGCGATAACCCTTACCGGGGCTCTTTCTATGCCCTTTGAGATGGAGGCGGAGCTTGGAGTCTATTCCCCTCGGCCGCTTCCAATTGGATCCGACACGCTTCTTCTTATGAGCGTCCTGCCTGATGAATCTCGGCTTCTTGGCCTTGGCCTCATTCCTTTTGTCCACTATGTCTTTTGATACCATTTTATACGATGGACTTGCCGTCCTTCTTTGTGATATAGATGCCGTCCTGGAAGATCCGCTTGTCGAAACCGGGTCGCTTGCAGAGGCGTTCGATCGCTCCTGCGACCATGCCCGCCACCTCTTTGGAGGCGGACGTGACGCCGATGATGTCGCCGTCGACCGTGACTTTCGCGTCCTTATGGATCTTGAGGGTGCGAGCGATCTTCTCACCGATGAAATTCTTGACCGATAATTTGTCGCCCTGTAGCGCCACGTTCATCGGGAAATGCCCAGAGCAGACCTTGAGCGCGTAGACATGGTTCTCGATGACACCTCTCATCATGTTGAGGATGTGGGCACGGTAGGTGTTGAGGCGCATCTTCTCCCTTTTGGTGGCTTGGGCCGAGGTGAGCACGATCTCGTTGCCTTCCAGTCTGACCTGGATGCGCGCATCCTTGAAGATGCGCTTGACCTCTCCTGCTTTCCCTTTTATCTCCACGAGGTTGTCAGCGCCGACACTGGCTGTGACTCCTTCGGGAATCGCCATTTTCTGAGTGAGATCTGCCTTCATGTTGGTTCACTTGTTGTATTAATAGCAGTATGCGAGCAGCTTGCCGCCGATGGCCTTCTTCTTCGCCGCATGGTGGCTCATCACGCCCTGTGATGTGGACACGATGAGGATGCCCATGTGGACAGAGGGCAGGTAACGCTTCTCGAAGCGCGTGTAGGTCTCCATGGAGACCGGGAATCTCGGTTTGATCGCGTTGCACTTGTTGATCGCGCTGAGCAGGTTGACCTTGAACATGTTTCCGCGGCCATCCTCGATCAGCGTGATCTCTCCGAGGAGCCTTGCGTCCCTGATCACACCGAGGACTTCGGCGATGAGCTTAGAAGCAGGCTTGACGATAAGCTCCTTCTTGCCCAACTGCTCGTACTGGTTGATCTTGGACAGGGCGTTTGCGAGTGGGTCGTTGAGTGACATTTTATCATCCTTCTATGAAAATTTCTTGAATCCCAGCTTGGTGGCGATCTCACGGAAGCATTGGCGGCAGAGCTCGAGGTTGTACTTGGAGATATGGGCCTTGGTCCTTCCGCAGCGTCTGCAGCGTTTGAGGTTGACACCGCATGTCCGCTTCTTGGGCGCGTTGTTCTTCTTGTACTTGGCGAGCACAGCCGGCTTGACCTTGAGCTGTTTGAACACCTTACGGAAATCGCTATATGTCATGATTATGCCTCCTCCTCGCCGAAGGACACGCCGAACTCGGCCTTGAGGAGGTCGATGACCTCCTCTTTCGTGACCTTCTGCTTGGTAGGCACCTTCCTGGTGAGCAGGCGCCTCTTCTTGATGCGATAGCCCGGGCGCTCGAATGTCACAGCCACTTCGAGGCCGATGATGCCGATGTCCGGGTCGTATTTGGTATCAGGAATGTCGATGCACTCTGCGATGCCGAATGACATGTTGGCCTGAGTGTCGATCATCTTCTCGGAGAGGACATTATCCTTGGCCGCGATCAGTCTCTTGAGCATGGTCTTGGCATCCTCACCACGCATCGTGACCTTTGCACCGATAGGCAGGCGGGGGCGCAGGCCCCACGAGGCGATACGCTTCATGGTCGTGGTCTTGATCGGCTTCTTGTCGGTAAGGCTCTCGAGTAGCTTGAAGCCTTTCTCGAGCATGCCCGGATGCTTGCCAGCACCGATGTTGAGCGTGATCTTCTCTATCCTTACCTGTCTGTTGGCGTTCATCCTATTCTCCTATGAGTGTAATGATCGGTTTGTCCTTGCCGATGGGGAAAGCGAATTCTTTCTTCGTCTCGAAGAGCTCCTTGTCCGCCGTGCTGATCATGATCTTACCTTCCTTGACCTCTTCGACGACACCGACCCTGCCAGTGTGCTTGCCGGAGATGAGGTAGACCAGGTTTTTCTTGGCGAGCGGGATGTCCTGGTTGATCTTGCCTTCAGGGACATCGAAGACGAGGGTGTCGCCCGTGGCATACGCATTCTTGTCCAGCCGGAAATTCCTGCCGTCTCCCATGTTGATCTGAAACTTGCCGCCAGGGATCAATGTCTTTCCGATGACCCTGCTCGGCTTGATCTTGGCCTCTTTCTCATCGATCTCGATGGCCTGGAGCTTGCCTTTAGTGTTGATGAGGATCCGGTAATGCTTCTTGCTTGCCGGAAGCGTCACGGTGTCGAACAATCCAACGAGGAAGCGTCGCTCTTTACGGCGGACGCCGTTGACGAACAGCTCCTTGTTGAAGAGGATATATTCGACTTCCCTGGTGCTGCTCGCTACATGGAGCATGTCCTTGAGCAGTGTGTCAATCGACACGCCATGCTCTAGGCTATGGCTGCCAGGTTTGGGCCTAGTGATGAAGGTGAGTCCCTTCTTCTTGACCGGCCATGATTTTGGGGTATTAAGCCTCTTGAGGTGCTGCTTTACCAATTTTTGTCTCTCCTTTCTTGATAGTTTTGAGCCGTCGCTTATCTGATGAATCGAGCTCGATGATCATGAGGCTCGAGGCCTTGAGGGGCTGCATGTTCTTCGTGCCGTCCTTCTTGATGGTCTCGATCTTGGTGACGAACACGGCCTCATGGGACACGTTGACGCGTTCGACCTTGCCGGACTGTCCTTTGAACTGGCCACGGAGCACCTTGACCTTGTCTCCTTTCCGCACTTTCACCGTCCTGGTGCCGTGCTTCTCGCGGAGCTCTTTGGACAGATGGCAACCGAGGAATGAGCGCTTGACATGATCGGGTGCGTTGGCCCGATACTTGCGCTGCTTCCGCGGCTGCGTGCTCGCCTTCCAGCTCTTTGACCAGTCTTGCTTCATCTTTTTTACCTCTATAGTATGATATTGGCGACCTTTGCTACCGCAGGCCATCTGGTGGCGGCCTCCTTTGCGATCGGGCCCTTGAACATGGTCCCTTTCGGATTGCCCTTGTCGTCCTTGAGCACGATTGCTGCGTTATCCTCGAACTGCACTCTGCTGCCGTCGGGACGCCTATACTCTTTCTTCTGCCGTACGACGACCGCGTACACGATCTGTTTACGCATATCAGGCCTTCCCTTGACGACGCTGGCATGGATCATATCGCCGACACCTGCGGCGGGGAGACGGCCCTTGACCGTCTTGAGATTCTTGACATTGAACACTCTGAGGACTTTGGCGCCGGAGTTGTCACAGGCCTCTATATTGGCGCCTACATTAATCCCGCGAGTTACCGCAGCATTAACTCCTTTCATCCTGTTTCTCCTCGGTCCCCTTCTTAGGAGGGGTCCTTTTCTCAACTCTGACGTGATCCTTCTCTTTGTCCATGCTCTGCTCCCTGACCTGTGCATCGATGTCGACGCCGAGTTTCTTGACGATGACGAAACTCTTGGTCTTGGAAAGCGGCCTGGTCTCCATAATGAGCACGCGATCGCCCTTCTGGGCGTTGATGGATGGCGGGTTATGGGCGTGAACCTTAGTCTTGCGTCTCTCTGCACGCTCGTACTTGGGGATCGTCGTCGTTCGTTCCCATCTGACCGTAGCAGTCTTGGTCATCTTGGCGCTCTCGACAGTCCCTTCGAAGGTGCGTCCTCTGACTGTGACATTGCCGAAGAACGGATCGTTACGATCGTCATTCTTCTCTTTGGGCATCTCCACGTCGATGCCGATTCCCTTCTTCTTCGCCATTGGACATTTCACCTTGATTGTCAGTTCGTTTTTGTGCGATCCATCAGTCGACCCTTGAGCACACGCGCCTCGACCTCCACCTCTCTGTCCCGCCAATGCATGCGGAACACGAGACTCTCCTTGAGGAATCTCTTCCTTCCGGGGATGTCGATGGTAAATGTGTACCTTGTCTCGTCCTTGATCACACCTCGAGTCTCTCTCTTCTCTCCTTGGTATCTGATGATGATGATGTGCCTTCCGATGAGGTTGCTCTTTTCGATGCGCGGTGTCGCTGCCATCGTCAGTAGCCTCATTCAGCCTTGGGCTCTCCTCCTTCCTTCTCTTCGGCAGCCTTCTTCTTGAGCATGGACATTACGGTCTTGGCCTGAGCGATGGACTTCTTGATCTTGCTAAGCTGTCCCACGTTCTTCCCAGCAGACTTGGATGCGAGCTCGGAGTTAAGTTTCATGGTCTGCATACGCAGGTCCGCGACCTTCTTCTCCAGCTCTTCCATGCCCATATTCGTAAACGGTGATTTCATGATTGTTATTCCTTCTTCTTAGCCACAGGTGCCTCTCTCTTCTCGGCGGCCGGCTTCTTCGCTTTCTTCTCCTCGACAGGTTTTTCCTTGGCCTTGATCTCTTTTTCGGCTTCCTTGTCTGAGATCTCCTCTTCAACCTGCAGCGGTACCTTGAGGAGCTCTACCTTGTCAGGCAAGACCGTGTCCGGAGGCATGATCCGCACCTTGATGCCGACCGTGCCGCTCTTGAGCTTGGCATTCGCGACAGCGGTTCGTACGCCGGTGAGCGCGATGTCCCCGCACTTCTTCAGGTAGCCTGAATAGAAGCGCCAATTCTTTGATCGCTGGCTGGGGATCTTTCCTGAGATGAGGACTTCCACACCGAGCGCGCCCGCTTCCATGACCGCGGCCATGGTCTTGTGGCCGACGCCTTTGAACTGGGAAGGGCCGAAGCGCTCGAGGGTATTGGCGATCCTCTCCGCGACGATGGTGGCGTCGAGGTCAGGCTGTTCCACCTCTTGGATCTCAATCTCGGGATTCTCGAGGTTGAACCTCTTCTTGAGGACCTGAGTCAGGTTCTTGATGTTCTGACCCTTCCTACCGACGATGAGACCGGGCCTTGATGCGTAGATGATAATCTTCTCGCCGAGCGGCGTTCGTTGCACCTTAGTGTGGCTATGGCCGACATGGCGCAAGTTCTCGGTGATGAATTCCTGGATGCGGAACTCCCGCAGCCTTTGGTTGACAAGCGTACGCTCGATCATGCTGATGCCCCCTTGTTATCCTTCGGCTGCTCCTTCTTCTCAGGCTCGGCCTCTTTCTTGGGTGATGGTGATGGTTTTTCCTCAGGCTTCTCAGCCGGGACGGTTTTGGCCGGTGCGCTCTTCACTTTCGGTGCAGGCTCGGCCTTCTTCTCTGCCGGTGCAGGTTTTACCGTGGCGTTCTCCACTTTCGGCGCGGGCTCGACCTGCTTCTCAGCCACAGGCGTCTCTTTCTTCTCGACGACTGGCTTCTTCGCCTTCTTCTCCTCCTTTGCGACCTCTTCGAGAACGACCTCGACAGTGGTCCGTTTTGCGCTGCGGCGGGAATGTCTGCCGTAACGGTAGGTGGAAGTGCCTTTCTTGGCGCAGATATGGATGAGCTTAAGACCGCTTGTGGACAGGCCCTTGGCCTGGCCATTTGTCTGGGCCGACACGATGAGTTTCTTGATCTCTCCGCAAGCTTTGGGTACGAAGCGGCCGGCGGCCATCTTGCCCTTCTTGTGTCCCATGCTCTTGTTATATCTGGTGAACGGGATGGGCCGGTCGAGCTTGATGGCAGAGTCGAGGACGGCGACGGCCTTGTCGATCATCTTGCCCCGGACAGATTTGCAGATCATGACAGACTGCTTCAACGAGATCGGCAGATTGATACCTACCGCTTTCGTCATATGTTCCCCGGTGTCCTTGAACGCATATCTGAATTCTGCCATTGGTTTACCTTACTGAGATCGCCGTGCTGCTCCTCGTGGCGCCGACGCCCGGCGACGAGTGGGCTACCCTGTTCCTGGTGAGCGCGAACTCACCGAAGCGATGCCCGATCATCTCGGGCTCGAGGATGATTGCCACGAACGACTTGCCGTTGTGGACCTTGATGGTCATCCCAACCATGACCGGTAGGATGAGCATGTCCCTGCAGTGGGTCTCAACATTCGATCCTCTCTTCTGCATCTTTGCGAGGAGCTTCTTCTCCTCGTCGGTGAATCCTCTCTTGATCTTGCGACGCTGGTCAGCCGGGAAGAGTTCCGCGAGCTCGGATAGGGTCAAGGTCTGCAGTTCCTCAAGGCTCTTTCCTCGGTATGAAAATTCCTTCTTGGCCATTTTTACCTCTTCTTGCCCGTCCTTCGCGGATGGAGCTTTCCAACTTTCCTTCCTGGAGGTGCATTCTTGGGCGCGATTGTCGGTCGACCCTTATGGGCAGACGACGAACCGCCGAATGGATGATCCACAGCGTTCTGGCTGTTGCCGGACACGCTCGGGTAGAGTTTGTTCTTCGCCTTCATGGCGTGATATTTCTTGCCTGCCTTGACGAAGGGCTTATCCGTCCTTCCGCCTCCAGCCACGATGCCGACGCTTGCTCGGCACTTGCGGTTGAAGTTCTTACGCTTCTTGGAAGGGAGGAGCACGGTGACAGAGTCGGGAGCCTTGGCCACGATCTTGGCGAACGTACCTGAAGCTCTGACGAATTTGCCCCCGTCTCCGGGCTGGCTTTCGATATTGAAAATGAGTGTACCTTCGGGGATGTCACCGAGACAGCTGCTGTGGCCGGTACGGTAATCCTGTTGCGCGCCGAGCGAGACTTCCTGTCCGACCCTGATCCCTTCAGGGCAGATTGATATGCTCTGGTCGCCGTCGGCCCAGGTCACCTTGCACAGAGGCGCGCTGTGGCCCTGGCATCTGATGATGTCTTTGACCTCGCCAGACATGAGGCCGTCGACCGACCTCCTCAGCTTGGCTGCACCCTTCCATCGGAAAGAAGGAGCCCTGTAGGTAGGTCCTCCTTTTCCCCGTGCCTGTTGAATGAGGTTCTTACCCATGGTGATCCACTTACATAAGTCCGAGCTGGGTAGCGATATCCAGCGCCGGCTTCTCAGGTGAGAGTGTGATGAATGCCTTCTTATGGCCCTGCGGCGTAATCAAGGTGTTCACTTTGGTGACCTTGGCCGAGAAGGCAGACTCGAATGCCTGCTTGATCTCTGACTTGGTCGCTTTCTTGCGGACGATGAAGACCATCTTGTTGTCGGCCTCCATCATCTTGATGGCCTTCTCCGTCGAGACAGGCCGCTTGAGCACGGTATTGATTTCCATGTTGCATCAGTGATTATTCTTTCTTGACAGGTTTCTCTTCCTTCTTCTCCACGGGTTTTTTCTCGACCGCGGGTTTAGGTGTGGAGGTCGGTTTTGCAGCGACCTTCTTGACAGGCGCTTTTTCGACCTCCTTCTTGGGAGCCTTGTACTCTTCTGTGAACAGCTTCTCCTCCTTGAGCCTCTTGATGGCGGACTCGGTGAAGAAGGTGAGCCGTCCGGCCTGGCCACCAGGGGCGAGCAGACGGACATTGAGATTGGAGACGACCGCGCAGGAGAGACCGGGGATGTTCCTGGCCGCTTTCTGCAGCTCGCAGGCGTCGCTGACGACGAGGAGCGGACCGGTCTTGCGTCGGTATTTGCGGCCGCGCATGGTGCCTCGGCCAGCCCTGATGATCTTACCTTTCGCTCTGCTGAGCTCGTCAGTGATGCCTACACCTTCGAGCGCTTTTCTCACATCGCTGGTCTTGGCTATCCTCTGGACGTCATCAGTGAAAATGATAGGGAATGAAGCGGGGACCTTATGACCTCGGGCAACGACGTCAACCTTGGAGATTGTGGCAGCAATCGCCGCACGGATGGCGAGGCGTCGTTCCTTCTTGTTGATGGACTTGGTCCACACTTTCTTGGATGTAGGAGGATGAGCACGCCTGCCGCCGACAGTGCCAGGGGCGATAGCGCCGGTCCAATTCATCCGGGTACCGCGTCGGCTCATGACCTTTCGGGGCACACGGCTGATGCCGATGCCATAGGATCCGCGGTAGTCGCGTCTCTTCTTCGAGACCCTGGCGGACGCCTTCATGCCTGCGTCAGGATCAGAACCGTAGCTCTGTCTGCTCGAGGCTTCGAGGGATGCGAACGCACGCTTGACCACGTCGGGTCGGAGCGCCTCGCCGAACTGGGCGGGGAGGTCCACACTACCCTTCTTCTGGCCGTCCTTAGTCATGATATCTGCTTTCATCGGTGATCACGATTACCTTCCTTGCTTGGAGGAAGTGCTTATGCTGGTGATGGTGGGCTCTTTGCCCGCATCCCTATTAGGCCTGGAAGCGAGGCTCATCTTGATGATGCGCTTCGCCGGACCTGCGACTGATCCTTTAAGGAGGATGAATGAACTCTTGACTTCGCCGTAATGCTTGATGCCGCCGTCCTGGTTGACGTCCGCCACTTCGTTGCCGACCTTCAGTACCCACTTGTTGAACTCCTTGCGCTGATGATATCCCATCTGGCCTGCGTGCGCGACACGGTACTGGATCTTACCTTGAGATTTCCACGGACCGAGAGAACCGGGGTTACGGATGCTCTTCTCAGATTTCGCCTGGCGGATCGCGATGCCGAAACGTTTGACCGGGCCCTGGAAACCCTTGCCCTTGGTCACTGCATGGATGTCGACCTCGGAGCCTACGGCAATCGCGTCCTTGACATCGATTGCGGTACCGAGCACTCCTTTGGCGTAGTCGAGCTTATCTTGGATCGTCTTGCCTCCGATGCCAATCTCGAACACATCAGGCTTCTTCTTGCCGATGCCGGTGAGACCGGGTTGGGTATGGACAAGGAGCCTGATATCGACCGTCTCCTCGAGCTTGATGTCCTCGATCTTAGACTTCTTACCCTTGCCTTTGTTAGGAGGCAGCAGGCGGGAGAGTTCCTTGTCGAACTCATTGGCGAGGACTTGGACGCTGGCTTCGAGGCCGAGATCGCCCTTCTTGTATGAACGGATAGCCATCACCTTGATCGGTGGGCATTCGATGATTGTCGCCGGGACAGAGACCTCCTGGGTCTTCGTAGGAGAATTAGGATGTTCGTCGGTGAAGAGAACATGGGTCATGCCTGCTTTGTAGCCAGCGAAACCGAGAATCTGGGGTTTATTCGTGTTCGAGGGAGCCCATGATCTGACACGTGCATGGGGAGTCTCAGACCTCTTTCTAGGCCAGAACTGCATGCTTCCTGCGCGCGGCTTACTTCTCTTTCCCATATTCTTTAATCCAAATCGTAGAGGGTCCCCATAGGGCACCATATGATCGGGTCCTTGATAATCAGCCTATTGGTGAAGCTCTTCGTCGAGAACGACGAGCTTTTGCTTTCCTGTTGTGAAAAGCTCCTTTTCAGGCTGTGTGCAAAGCACCTACCGACACGGTAGACACTTGTCATTCCCCCCAACCTTGAGGGTACGGCCCGTGAACCTCTGTCCGTTTATAAAACTTGTGGTGGCAGGCCATGAGTGGTCTATATAAACCCCTTGCTGTTCGTATGGGTGAGCACGGCCTGACCTACACCTTCAGGCCAGACCCGAAGAGATATCTTGAGAACTGATGTAAAGTTTTCTTTTCTTTTCTGTTTAATATTCGATCAAGAAAAAATCTTCCTCCCTTCGATATCCACGATAGAAAGCCTATGCTCTGTGGCGTATTCAAGAATCTGTTTAAATAGTTCCCCTTCCGTACCATCGCTCCATTTTACCCTAAATTGCTCGTCGATAATAAGACCGGTCGTCTCCCAATTCACCACGATGAACTCAAACGCTCCCCTGAAATCACGCGAATCAACAAGAAGCCTGCTAGGATAGTCAGTGAATATTTTGTCATATTTTTTTGTGAAGGCCATCCATTGCTTACTCTGGAGATCACTCGATCCGGCGAGAGTGATATCACCTTTGATGATCGCGCCAATCCCCCCGACCCACCCGCACTTATACGGAGGTTTGAGGTATGCCTGACAGCAAATCTCGATACCTGGTTTTGCCTCGTTCAGGAGTTTGTTCATCTTTTCAGGGCGTCCCCAGTGCACCAGCGTGAATTTCTTGAGAAAATGCATGTTGGCGTGCTTCTTCCAGACATGCCTCAAGTATATCAAGGCCTTGAGCCACTCAGTCTTCTCGACGAAAGTGTTGAACTTCAGCTGTTCGGCTTTCGTCATGAAGTGACTGCCGTCATGATGTTCCATCACTTGTGCCATGTCAACATATGAAGATGAGAGAAGTATAAAAGAATTATCAGAAATCTACTCCTTCGACAGCACTTCGATCATGGCGGCGAAAGCCGGCCTCGTCACGAAGACCCCGAAGGTCACGCCGAAGATGGTCGTGATCGCAAAACCCTTGAGCAATCCCGCGCCGGCGAACCACAGAGGCGCCATCGCGACCACGGTCGTGAAGTAGGCGGCCATGATGATGAAGAAGGCGCGTTGGATGCGCTGCTTCCAGGTGAGCGGTGTCTTGCCGTGCTTCTTGCCGATGGTCTCGTCCGTGATGATGATCTGGTCGTCGACACCGGTACCCACGGCGATCAGGATGCCTGCCACCGCGGCGAGGTCGAGGTTCCATCCGATGAGGGATGCGAGACCGAGCAGCAGGATGACTTCGCTGCCCATGGTGATAATCATAGGGATGATGATCTTGATGGTCCGATAACGGATGAAGACGACCAAGGCGACTCCGATCATAGCAAGGATGCCGACCAGCAACGCATTGTCGATGAATTCCTCACCCAATGCAGGAGAGATGGCGTTAGACTGTACGATGTCGAGCTTGACCGGTAGGCTGCCGGTCACGAGGATGGTCTGTAGGCGCTTCATGTTGGCCAGCGCATTGAAGACCGCTTCGTCGCGGGACGCACCTGCGCCCGCCCCTGAGATCGAGATGTCGGTGACGGCCCGGCCACGGAGGTCGGCGCCGATATTGAGCTCGTCGACGCGTTCGTCGTCCAAGAAGAGGACGAGCTGTTCTGAGAGATACTCTTCGCCGGATTCGCTCGCGACAATCGCAAGATCCCTCGATGCGTCGGCCTGCCTCTCGGCAGCCTCAGGTGAAAGTGTGATGGCGAAACGGAAGCGGCAGACGTGGGAGCCGTCGCCTGCGAGGCCGCATCCTGCGACAGGATCGATTCCTGCTTGTCCGGCGCTCCTGGCCACATAGGTGACGTCGTCGCCGCCACGGAAGACAGTGACATTGCCGATCTTGGCCTCGAACTTGCCCTGGCTTCCGAGGAGATCCTGGACCTCCTCTTCATTGGCGCCGGCGATCTCGACCAGGATGAACTGCTGTCCCTCGAGATCCTTTGACGGGCGTACCACGATGTCGGATAAGCCATAGACATTGAGGCGTTCCTTGAGATTAGAGAGCACGATGTCGAGGTCTTCTGCAGACACCTCCACATCAGGCTGGAGCAGCACACGGGTTCCGCCGGTGAGATCAAGCCCTTTCCGGATATTGTTGATCGGAGCCGGATACACCTTGAGCCCGATGTCCTCACGGCCGATGACCTCGGAAGTGGTCTTGTGCCGTTCTCCGGTCCTATTATACGTATTGTTTACCGTCGTGACCGTGCCGTTGATGGTGACGTTCTCGGCCACGACTTCGGTGAACGTGAAGTTCTCCATCTCGTCGAGGATGATGGTCCGTGTCAGCGGCCTCACCTCAAGCCTGTAGAGGCTCTGGTCGGTGGTGACGGTGAACGCCTGACCGATCGGGACAGCATCGACGGCCTCGTAGAAGGCCGCGACATCCGAGATCATCTTACCATTGACGGTCTCGATGCGCTCCCTGCTCATCGGCGGGGCGCGAGGATTGGGATTGAGGATACCTGCGTCGCTGGCCGAGCTGTTCGTCAGCACACTGCGTATCGCGACCTGATCGTCTCCGAATCCGGGCCTGATGGCGATGACTGCCAAGACCAGGAAGACGAGCAGCAGGATGACCCTGACGCTCTTGAGCATCTGCTTAATCTTTCCCATTTTTCTTCTCGAGGTAGAGCCTGATGATGCCGACGTTCTGGATCCATGTGTTGACCATGTCGACGAGCAGGCCGATGAATATGATTGTGAAGATCTGGATGAGCACTTCGCTCTTGGAGACGACCATGCCGATGATGACCGCGACCAAGGTGGTGAAATTCAGCGTCAGTCCGGTCTTGATCGCATCATACATCCGTTGGAGCAGCGTGCCTTCAGTGCGCTTGAGCATGCGTGTGGAGAGCAGGATATCGGTATCCACAGAATAACCGATGAGCATGAGGAATGCTGCGATGCCCGCGGTCGAGACCTTGATGCCGAGGATATTGACGATGGCCAGCGTCACGACGATATCAGAGAACGCGGCGAGGATGACCGCCATGCTGGGCACGAAGGACTTGAAGTAGAGGAAGACGACGAGTCCCATGAAGACGAATGCGATGAGAAGCGCGATCGCTGCCTGGCGGAAGAAGCTGTCGCCCAGCGATGATCCGATCTCTTCGACAGAGAACTGGCCCTGGGCCACTCCTGTCGTGGCCTCGACCTGGGTGACGAAGGCCTTGCGATAATCATGGGTGATGTCGGCATCGATGATGAGCCCGACGCTCTCGCCGAGGCTCGATATGGTGCGAACCGATACGCCAGCTTCAGGGAATGCCGCTTGTAGTGCTGATTCGATGGCCGAGATGTCGGTTCCCTGGGCCACCGGTACGGTCACGGTCATGCCTCCCTTGAGGGAGACATCCTTCTGCATGATATCTCCGGTGGTCGCGTACTGCGCACCGATCTGTATGATACCTGCAAGCAGCATGAGCATAGGAATCAGAAGCAGGATTTTATATTGATCCTCATAGATGTGGCGCCATAAGCCCTTCTTGGCCTTGCGCACAGGCTTGCTATCCTCGTTCTCAGACGCCTTGTCCTGTCGGACTGCGGCCTTCTGCTTACCGGCAAGCCTGCGTTTGGATCGCTTAGACATGGGTTCCGGAGAATTCGGGCTCATTTAAATACCTTTGGGATTCCCGTCACCAGGCAGTCATGGCATCGTCGTCCTGAGAATCCGTGATTCTCCAGCACAACACATAAAAGCCTGTCCGACTCCCTCTCACTCATGCCGCACGTCTACCGCAAGCGGACCATCAAGATCCTTTTCGCGCTCAAATTGACCTATGCGGTCATCTTCTTCTACGCGCTCTGGAAATTCTCCCGCGGCGAAGCCGTCATCGAGGTCGGATTGTCCGCGGACCTGATCAACTGGGTAGTCATGCTGCTCGCCCTGCTGGCAATCGCGCGTGCTGTCATCGAGCTCCATCAGGTAGAGCATCATCACGAGATGGAGGATCGGTTGGCCACTCCTGAAGAATTCTAGTGCTTCCTGCCCAGCAGGCTCTCTTCCAATGCGAAAGCGGTCATGACATAGAATGCCCAGCCTGGGATGATGACCGCAGCACCGAGCGAGAATATCTCTATCTGCTTGAACAGGAAGCTCTCCAGCCCTCCGCCCAGCACCGCCGGTAGCCCGGCGAGCAATCCGATGATGATGCCCGCCACCACGATGGTGCCGACGATGCCAATAGTATTGTGCCAGATGTCCTTCTTGTGGTGATGCCAGTGGTGGAAGTCGCTTCCCACCACCACCAGGATGCCGGAGATGACCAGCAAGATGGTGAAATGGGGTTGGTCGATCATGCGCGCCACCAACGGGAGCACGAAGAAGAACACACCATAGACCACCATGCTCTCAAAGACGATCTCTCTCGAGGTGAGCGGGACATGGTGGCTGTGATGCGACAGGGGCCTGAAGAATGCCTTGATGACCTGGAACACCTCGTATGCGGCAAGGAAGGTGACAGGGTAACCGATGAGCCAGACATGAACCACATGTTCGATCGGTGTGAAACCCTGGTAATGCCATTGGGTCCCAGCCAAGCGTCCGGTCATGATGTCCATGACCATGCCGAGCACGAAGAACCAGAAGTATATCATGGTCACATTGCCCAGTCGATGGCGGATCATGTCCAGCAGGGAGTGGCCGTTGAAGTGCTGGTCGAGCCAGTCGAAAAGCAGGAAGATACCGAGGATGAAGAAGCTGTACCAATAGGGGTTGCGGAACGCCAAAGCGAGCAGCAGACCTAGCACGACAAGAAGCACACTTAGCAGAAGATACCTCTTTTTTTCATCCATGATGTATGGGTGGAATCTGTCCTATATATTATTTACTGGACTAGACTTTCGCGGTTTTCCTTATAAATACTTCTTCGAAATGATTAATTCTAGCGGTTTTATCTTCGATTAGGATGATTTCGCGTACGAAATCATCCATTCCTTTGTTTTGGATGTGTGCAACACATTCGCCAATAGTCA
>JBDRHG010000024.1:0-61661 GCA_043817075.1 archaeon
GCGTCGGCTACACCACGCACTCAATTTTTTATTCTCAAAATATAAGAAATTATTGTCCAGCTCGGGTATCGACACCGCAATTCTCTACGGGTCTCGCTACGCTCGACCCGCAAGGGTTCTTGCGGACCCTCGCACTAAAAATTAAGTTCATTTTTGTAAAAGTTTGCCAGAGGCTGTTTTCTGAATTAACCGATAGTTTAATATATCAGTTGATAACTATATCTATCACGTGATAGAAAGATCTATCAAAAGAAAGGTCGTGCAAACATTTTTTGACGAACCCACAAGAGAATTCCATCTAAGAGAATTATCAAGACTCTTGAACATTTCACTACCCACTGCAATATCAACAACCGACTATCTTTCAAAAAAAGAGATTATCATTAAAAAGAAAGGAAAAGTGACCACGCTCCTTAAAGCAAATAGGGAGGCTGAAGAATTTGGTCGGGCAAAAATGGTTGCCAATCTCGAAAATATTTTTGAGTCTGGAGTTGTTGATTTTTTAATACAGAAGTATAATCATCCAAAATGCATCATTCTTTTTGGAAGTTATGCACGCGGTGAAGATATTGAGCGATCAGATATTGATATCGCTATACTCACCGATAAACCGAAAGAAACAGATTTGATCAAATATCAAAAAGTATTAAAACGAGAAATCAGCATCCATATAGTTGATGTGACTACGGTAAGTGAAGAATTTCGTCTAAATCTCATGAACGGTATTGTCTTGGAGGGATCTTGGTGAAAGATTTTGAATTTTTTATTGGTAAAGGAGATGTCAAACATCAGCATCCAAATATGCCTCTATCGAGAGCTACATTTAAAGAAAGTGAAGACAGGCTTGTTCTAGCAAAATCTCTTCTCGCAACTTCGAAACCAAAATATGTTCTGGAAAACGCCTACGAGGCAATGCGAGAAGCAGCAGATGCTTTATTATACAAAGAAGGGTATAAATCCTATTCACATGAGGCATCCATAATTTATCTGAAGAAAAAAGAATTCAATGATAATGAACTCAGGGAATTTGATCGGTTCCGAAAAATTCGAAATAGTATAAAATATTACGGCAAGGATTGTGATATAACTGATGCAAGATCAGCACTAGAACTTGCAGAAAAAATTATCAGCAATATACAAAAGCTATTAAAAGAATAGATCTAAGAAAGCAGTAAGGAAGTTTAAAAAGAAATAAGGTAAAGCTCTTTTCAATGGTCCGCCGGAGGCTTTTCTTTTTAGAAAGTTGACGACGGACTCAAAGACGGAAACGTTTCTGCCTGCGCGGCGAAGGCCATATACGTCTTCAAGAATAAGACAGTATACTCAACAGTAGTGTGATGGACGTCCTTATCTTCAAAAAAATATGGACATACTGGTCAAGACCCTTAAGGGGTCTCTTTGATCGCGACAAGGCAAGCATCACAGTATATCCTGTCTTGAGGTATCCCAGAATGACATTTTAGGCATATGTTCTTCAGTTCAGAATTGACGGTAAAAATCATAACCACCCCACCGCATCAGGTCTTCGCCCGATGTTGATATATTCTCACTCTTTCTGTTCGTTCTTGGTCAATGCAGGAAATCGGAAATCCTGAGTGTCCATAAAATAGTGTGGAACAGGCACAGTATATAAATGCTCCTAGGCTTCTGCCTCTCACACGCTTAGGATCGAGGATGCCAGGGGAAACTCTCGCATACATGCGTGAGTGGAAGGAATCCAAAAAGCCTTGATCGATCTTCTTGAAGATGTTTTTCGGGTTCCGATTCCACAAGAGCCCTTCAGCGGACTCTCATACCTTTTAAGTGGCTACGGAAGTTTTTATATTCTAGGCCACTCTCATATCATTTATGGATCCGATGACCTTGGTCGGCAAGACCGGTGCTGATCTGTTGGAGGCATCGAGCACCTCAGAGGACGGCTTGGACGAGCGCGAGATTTCCTCGCGGCTCCGCAGGTTCGGCGCCAACGAGATCCATCTGCACAAGAGAGCGAATCCGCTCCTGCTCTTCCTCAAGGAGTTGACCGCGCTCTTCCCGCTCCTGCTCCTCGGCGCCGCAGCGCTATCCTTCTTCGCAAATCTCCGGAATCCAGGAGAAGGGTACAACCTCATCGGCTATGCCCTCTTAGGGGTGGTCATCCTCAACGCGGTGGTGTCTTTTATCCAGAAATATAACACCGAATGCATCATGCGATCATTCCTGGAATACATCCCTGAACAGGTCCAGGTCAAGCGAGGGAAAAAGAAGCTTGTCATCAACGCGAAATTCCTCGTGCCTGGCGACATCATCTATTTCGAGGAAGGCGCCAAACTGCCGGCAGACACGCTCATCCTGTACGCCAACGAGCTCCTCATCGACGAATCCATCCTCACGGGAGAATCCGTCCCGGTCAACAAGATAGGATTCGAGAAGGTCAAGGAGCAGGATGTCCGCCTGGGATTGCTGTTCTCCGGTTCGACGGTCCTCAAAGGGAACGGAAAAGGGGTCGTCCTGGGCACGGGCGCCCATACGGAATTCGGCAGGATCTCTACCCTGGCGGATTCAGTCAAGGAGACGGCCACCCCTATCCAGCTTCAACTCAAAGACTTCGTCAAGAAGATCACGATACTCGCACTCGTCATCGGTCTCTCATTCTTCCTCATCGGATTCTTCCTCAGGAACCCCTTCTGGACGAACCTCATCTTCGCCATCGGCATCATCGTGGCAAATGTCCCGGAGGGGCTGCTGCCGACGGTCACCCTCGCGCTCACGCGGGCCACCCAGAAGATGGCGAAGAGGAAGGCGATCGTCAAGGACATCCTCTCTGTAGAGACGCTCGGCAGCACGACGGTCATCTGCACGGACAAGACCGGCACCCTCACCCAGAACAAGCTCACGGTCACGGATGTGTACCTCAATTCCCAGACCTATGATGACCCAGAGAACCAACGTGATGCCATCAGGCAGAACCCTGCGTTCCAGCCGTACGTCGAGGCGATCAGTCTCTGCAACAACGCGAACTATGTCCGTGAGCATGACGAGTATGTCTATGTGGGCGATCCGACCGAGACCGCCCTGCTCCGGTTCGCCGACAGCATGGCGAATGTCGCCAACATAAGGCAGCAGTTCTCCTTCCTCGACCAGAAAACCTTCTCCTCAGAGGACAAGTACATGAACACGACGCACCTGACCGCAGGCGACAGGAGATACACCACATTCAAGGGTGCCGCAGAGGTCATCCTCCGGATGTGCAGCGGAATCCATCAGGACGGGCGAGTCCAGACCATCCATGACGAGTGGAGGGAGACGCTCAACAAGGTCCACGAATCCATGGAACGGAAGGGGCTCAGGGTGCTGGGGGTCGCCTACTTCGACAAGGAGAACGAAGGAGATTTGGTCTTGACTAGCAGGCAGCAAGACCTGGTCTTCCTCGGCTTCGTCGGGATGATCGACCCGCCGAGAAAAGAGGTGAAGAAAGCCGTCGAGCTCTGCAAGAAGGCCCATATCAGGATCATCCCTATCAGCGGGGACAAGGCCGAGACCGTCGAGGCTATCGCACGACAGGTCGGCATCGTCACTGATCCCACTGTCGTCAGCGGCAAGGAGCTGGAGAAGATGTCGGACAAGCAGCTCAAGAAGATCCTCGGATCGCCTGAACTCATCTTCGCAAGGACATCACCGGAGCAAAAATTGCGCATCGTCACCGCATTGCAGGAGCTGGGCGAGGTCGTCGCAGTGACCGGAGATGGCGTCAATGACGCGCCGGCATTGAAGAAGGCGGACATCGGGGTCTCGATGGGACGTTCAGGAACCGACGTGGCCAAGGAGGCGTCAGATATCATTCTCCTCGACGACAATTTTGCCACCATCGTCGCCGCGGTCGAGGAGGGACGCGCGGTCTACGACAACATCAAGAAGTTCATATCATATATCCTGACGTCGAACATCCCTGAGATCATACCCTATCTGGCCTATGTCCTTCTCCCCATCCCACTGCCTATGACCGTCATCCAGATCCTCTCGATAGATCTCATCACCGATATCCTGCCTGCTTTAGGCCTGGGCAACGAGCCGACGGAAGACGACGTGATGGAAAGGCCGCCGCGCAGGAAGGAAGAGAAGCTCGTCTCGGGACGGACCTTCCTCCGGAGCTACGGCATCATCGGACCGCTCGAAGCGGCTTTCTCTTTTACCTTGTTCTTTCTCATCCTCTTCCAAGGAGGTTGGATGTGGGGCGACCCGCTCCTGGGCGACAGCCTGCTCTACCGCACCGCTACCGGAGCCTTCTTGGCGGCCGTCATATTCTCGCAGATAGGCAATGTCTTCTCGAGCAGGACCGCGAGGATGAGCGCCTTTGGGAAATTCAAGGTCAGGAATGCGGTGATCATGTCCGGCATTGTCCTGGAAGTATTCTTCATCGTCGCGATCACCGAACTGCCGTGGTTCCATCGGTTCTTTTCCACTGCACCGCTTCCTGGATGGACATGGCTCGTCCTCCTTGTCCTGCCGATCCTCATCTTCCTTGTCGAAGAGAGCAGGAAACTGCTCGTCAGGAAAGGCGTAGGTTTTCTCTCCGCATAGGTCCTGTCCCGAGTAAGCCAAAGAAGGTTTATTCATTTTACTTAAAAAGCAGGGATCATCAAGATGGGCGCACTATGGGCGGGATTTTAGAATATCGAAGGAAGCACCGTTGTTCTGACCGCAGGGATTGTCACGGCCGCAACCATGATCGGATCGGCGATACAGCAATGATACAGTATCAAGACGTATATTTTTTTATTTATTTCTGTCCAAGCAATATTTCTAAGAATACCCAAACCCATCAAAGCTCCTTGATCTCGGAGACGAGCTGCGTGGTCGCCTCCTTGGCGTCTGCGAAGAGCATGAGCGAATTGTCCATCTCGAAGAGGCCATTCTTGATGCCGGCGAATCCCGGGGAGAGCGATCGCTTGATGACCACGACGGTCTTGGCCTCGTGGGCATTGAGGATGGGCATACCATAGATGGGACTGGTCTTGTCCGTATTGGCGGCTGGGTTGACGACGTCGTTGGCCCCTATGATGATGGCGACATCGGCATTTCGGAAATCGTTGTTGATGGCGTCGAGCTCCTTGAGCTTCTCGTAAGGTACGTCGGCCTCGGCCAACAGCACGTTCATGTGTCCAGGCATGCGTCCTGCCACCGGATGGATGGCGAACTCCACCGTGGTCCCACGTGCTTCCAGAGCCTCCATGAGGTCGGCCACCGCATGCTGCGCTTGCGCCACGGCCATGCCATAGCCAGGCACGACGATGACCTTGGACGCTGCCTCCAGGATGATGGCGACGTCCTCGGGCGAGCACTCCTTGACCTTAGTATAGCCCTCCTTCTCGCCACTGACAGCATCCACCTGCCCGAAGCCGCCGAAGAGGACGCTTGCGAGCGACCGGTTCATGGCCTTGCACATGATGGTCGTCAGGATGAGTCCAGATGCGCCGACGAGCGCTCCGGCAACGATGAGCAGCAGGTTCTTGAGCACGAATCCGGTCGCGGCCGCGGCGAGGCCGGAGTAGGAGTTGAGCAACGAGATGACGACCGGCATATCAGCGCCACCGATAGGGGTGACAAGCAGCACGCCGAGCACAGCTGCGCAGACGATCATGAGTATCATCACCGGCCAGCCGCCGTTCGGCGCGAACACCGACAAAAGGGCCAGGCCCACGACCGATACGGATAGGAAGAGGTTGAGGATGTTGTTGCCAGGGAATTTGATGGGTCGGCTCTTGATGAATCCTGCGAGCTTGCCGAATGCGATGAAACTGCCGAGGAAGGTGATGGTTCCGATGACGATGGATATCGCGACGGTGCCGAGATCGAGCGTCTCCAGGCTCAATTGGCCCTTCGCTGAGAGATAAGAGAGCGCGACCAATACTGATGCGCCGCCGCCCACGCCGTTGAACACCGCGACCAGTTCGGGCATGGCGGTCATCTCGACGGTGCGTGAGAGATAGAGTCCGATGCCGGCGCCTACGATGACACCAGTGATGATATAGCTCCAGCCGATCTGGCCTGTCTCGACTTGCATGCGCACCAAGGTGGTCACCACGCCGATGAGCATGCCGACTGCGGCAAGCTGGTTGCCGAGCCTTGCGGTCTTGACCTTGGTCAGCCGCTTGATGCCGAGTATGAATATGACGGCAGCGATCACGTATGCGAAGTCGAAAGCGGCGCTCATTTTTTACGCGCACCTCCGAACATCTTGAGGATGCGGTCAGTCACGGCAAAGCCGCCGACGACATTGACCGTCGCCATGATCAAGGCGAGCATGCCGAGGATATTGGCTAGTGTAGGGCTCGCATAAGGAATGGACAATAGTGCGCCCACCATGGTGATGCCTGAGATCGCATTGGTCCCGGACATGAGCGGCGTGTGCAGGGTAGGCGGCACTTTCGTGATGATCTCATAACCCACGAAGATGGCCAGGATGAAGATGACGAGCAATGCGAAGAGACCGATCATCTCTTGCCGCCTCCTTTCGTCGCCGGTCTCTTCTTGGGTGTCGGCCGCGCTTCGGTCACAGTTTCTTTCGTCGGCTCCTTGCCCTCTTCAAGCACCATGCTGTCCCGCACGACCTCGTCGGTCTTGTCGATGGACAATACTCCGTCTTTGACGATGCTCTGCACGAAGGCGAGCATGTTGTTGGCGTACATCTGTGTTGAATGGAAAGGCACCAACGCAGGGATATTGGTCTCGCCGATGATGGTGACCCCGTGCTTCTGGATGGTCTTACCTGGGAAGGTGAGTTCGCAATTTCCGCCTGCCACCGCGGCGAGGTCGACGATGACGGATCCTTGCGGCATGGACTTGACCATCTCGGCCGTGATGAGCAGAGGCGCCCGGCGCCCGGGGATGAGCGCGGTGGTGATCGCGATGTCGGCCTGGGCGAGGCGTCTGCCGACCTCTTCGGCCTGTCGCTTGAGATAATCTTTTGACGCCTCTTTTGCGTAGCCGCCTTTGTCTTCGGCATTCTCGTCTGTCGGGACGTCGATGAATTTGGCGCCGAGGCTCTCGACCTGCTCCTTGACAGCGGACCTGATGTCAGATGCCTCGACTTTCGCTCCGAGCCTTCTTGCCGTGGCGATCGCCTGCAGTCCCGCGACGCCAGCGCCGAGGATGACCACCTTGGCCGGGTTGATGGTGCCGGCAGCGGTCATCATGAGCGGCATGACCTTATCGAGCGCGTCGGCTGCGAGCATCACGGCCTTGTAACCGGCGATGTTGCTCTGCGACGAGAGCGCGTCCATCTTCTGCGCTCGAGAGATGCGCGGCACGAGATTCATGGAGAAGCAGGTCGACCTGCGGCGGGAGAGAGTATTGACCGCATCTTTGTCGGTCTGAGGGATGAGGAATGACACCCACCATGCGCCGGGCTTGATCATGTCTCCCTGGTTGAGCTTGGTGTCGGGATGGGATGACGGGGCGTTGACGGCCAACACGATGTCGGCATCCGTGTACCCTTTGGCGGTATCTGTCGCGATGGCTGCGCCTGCCTTTTTGTATTCATCGTCAGAGAAACCCGCTTCCTTGCCTGCGTCTTTCTCGATGGTGACGACAAGCCCGAGCGTTATAAGCCCCTTGACAGAGGCCGGTGTCGCAGCCGCCCTCCGCTCGCCTTCCTGAGGCTCGCAGGGGATGAAGACACGTGCTCCTCCTTTGGATTTCGCCATGTCTTGAGCCGGAGCCTGGCCAGATTCATAAGTATTATGGTTGCGGAGACCATCTGTGGCACCAATGGGTGCCTTGCCGGGAATATATAAGCTGTCATTCCTTGAAAATAGCAAATTATTTAAGCTTTTGAGGAATTCCATCTATAGATATCAAGGGGGAAAAACCATGCCACAAGGTAATAAAGCTTTTGAGATCATGTTGAAGGGCCTCGGGACCAGTCTCTACGGACAGTATACTGAAAGATTAGCGGAGTTCTTGAAACCTCTGACGACAACGCTCGAACAACCCGATCAAGCCGCCAAAGAGATTAGTGATCTCTTCGCTCCCCATTATACAGATTATAATCAGCACGAAGGACCAATGTGGAAAGAGCTTCAGCAGATCATCTACGGCGCCGCGGTCAGAGTGTATGATGAAACAGCGGGTGGAAAGAATGCTAGCTGCAATCCTGCCATGGGTGAACTCTACACCGCAGGACTCACAGCAGGTCCGACCGACTTCTCCATGTGGAACAGTCTCCCGGACGTCACCCATCGCATCCTTGCCGGCTATGAGATGGTGAGCAATAAGAGGATTGTCCCTAACAAGCCCATCCTCGACGTGATGAAGGCTTACGACTTCGCACCAAATTAGCAACCTCACAGAAAAGTATTTATAAGCCCTCGACCGTAGCATGGGCATGCGTTTCCCTCTCGCCATCGGTATCGCCATCCTTCTCCTCATGCCTTTCGTCCACGCAGGCGCCAGGATGGACAAATGGGTCTACCACGAGGAGGTATTCGGTATCGCGAGCACCGAGATGCAGGTATTCTTCCCTTATGAGGACGCGACCCCGGATAAGGTGGTCGTCCAATGGGGTGCATCCAAGACGATCGTGCCTGCCTACGAGTGCAAGGAATGGAAGACATTCTATGTCTGCTACACAGACACCGAGGAAGGCGACCCGCTCGACCATCAGATGGTGCGTTACAAGGTCCATCTGGAGATCGACCAATTCGCGCCCGATGTCGGAATGAGCCGCATCATCACACCGCTACGCATCATCCAGGACGAGAAGGCACGCATCGAGACCATCATCACCAACACAGGCGACCTCATCGCAAAGAACGTCGTCTTTGTCGATCCCTTCCCCTTCGGCCTCATCCAGATCACGGACGAGATCACCGGCTGCGAAGCCACGAACAACTCGGCCAGATGGACAGGCAGCCTCGGTCCGGGAGAGTCCAAGACCTGCACATACGAAGTGAAAGGCGTCAAGGGCACGACGTTCTCTTCTGTGGCCAAAACAGAATACCACGACGGTCTCCAGACACAATATCTTGAAGAGACCCAGACCATCGAAGTGTTGAACTTCTCGCTCGATCTCTACTATTCCCAGGACAACATCACCATGGAACTGGACGATGAACAGCTCGTGCACACCTATCTCAACAATCCCACCCAAGACATCCCGATCGAGGCCGAGTACCGCGTCACCGTCCCCGAACACATCCATGCAGGCAATGCGAGAGGATGGGATGAACGGACATCGCATACATTCTACTGGAAGGGCCTGCTCAACGAGACCAAGAAGCACAACTTCACGTTCCCGTTCACGGCCGAGACTGTTGGCCAAGGAGTCATCGAGGCGGAACTGACCTATACAAGCGGGAACCTGAGGAGGAGCGAGAGCCGCACCATCCCCGTGAATGTGACCATGCCACACCCCAAGATCGAGATGGAGGTCATCAGCGGTTCGATCGCCGCCGGCGAGGAGGTGACGGTCAGGCTGACTCTGGAGAACCCAAGCCCCAGACATCTGCTCCGCGACGTCAATATCGAGCTGAGGAGCGGCGTCGAAGAGCTCGGCACCGAGAGCAAGTCTTTCGTCAGGCTGGAGCCCAACGAGACCGTGGTGCTGATCGAACGGACATTCATCGTGCCGGAAGACGAAGGCCCCATCCTGTTCTCCACACTCTCCTTCCGCAACGACAAGAGCCAGTACTTCGAGATCGAAGGATCGGAAAGCCTCTTCACGCCCGTGGCTGCAGCGCCGGCAGATGACGGCAACGATACCCTGACCGGACCGCTGATGGAAAACGATCCTGATTCTGAGGAAGGATCCATCCCTGTCGGTGGAGACGAGCCGGATGACGACGACGGAAGCGTCGAGGTTATCTCGGAGACCGTCGACGACAAGGCAGAACGATGGATATCCAGGCTACCCACATGGGTGTGGTTCGCTGGGAGCGGTGTCTTCATCGTGATCATCATCATGCTGCTCTTGGGAGGCAGCAAGAAGGCCGTCGACCCGCTCGACCACGCCCACCATATCAAGGACGACAACAGGCCGCCTCTACCGCCGAGCACGACACTCTTCCAACCAGAGAGGAAGGATGAGAAGAAATAAACAGATTCAGTCTTCTTAGTCTTATAGTCTCAATCTCTCAAAGAGAAATAACAATCAGAATTATCGCTTTCACTCTGTCTGTTTTCATCATTGTTAAAGCTTTCGGATTACATGTGTCAAACTGGTTCTATCTGACAAAAACCATAAAAACAGCCGAATTCGCCCGCCATAGATGATGCCCATAATTAACGGGCTGACTAGCAGGTGTAACCACAATGACAATCGCGAACAGGATGGACAAATTAGGGACGGAGACCGCTTTTGCGGTCGGACTCGAGGCAGCGAACCTGGCGAAGACCGGAAAGAAAATCTACCCTTTCCATCTGGGAGACATCAATGTCATCACGCCCAAGAACATCAGGGAGGCGACGAAGGCCGCGCTCGACTCCGGCAAGACGGGCTACTGCCCCACCGCCGGCATCCCTGAGCTACGCAACGCTTTGGCAGCAGACGTGGGAAAAGCGCGAGGCCTCGACCTCACCGCAGACAATGTCTCGATTCAGCCTGGAGGAAAACCGGTCATCGGCAAGTTCATCCAGATCCTGATGGACCCTGGTGACGAGGTGCTCTATCCCAATCCCGGTTACCCCATCTACGAATCCATGATCGACTATTTTGGCGGCGTCGCCAAACCCTACGGCTTCAAGGAGACCTCGACCGGATTCGCGATCGACATCGACGCTATCGAGGCCATGATCACGCCCAAGACCAGACTGTTCATCTACAACAACTACCAGAATCCGATGGGAGCGGAAAGCGACGACGATGAGATGGCCCGGCTCGCCTCGCTCTGCGAGAAGCATGACCTCAAGGTGCTCAGCGACGAGGCGTACTTCGACATCGTCTATGAGGGCAAGGGCAAGAGCATCACATCGTTGCCCGGTATGTTCGAACGCAGCGTCATCCTCTACACCTTCTCCAAGAGGTTCGCGATGACGGGCTGGCGACTGGGCGCGGCCATAGGGCCGAAGCAGTTCATCGACCAGATCACCAGGATCAATGTCAACGACGAGTCCTGTTCGAACCACTTCAACCAGTACGGAGCTGTCGAAGCGTTGGAGGGCCCACAAGTAGAAGTAAAAGCCCTCCTAGCGACGCTCAAGGAACGTCGCGACGCCGCGGTGAGCGTGCTCAACACCATACCTGGATTCGTGGTGCATAAACCCAATTGCACATTCTATCTCTTCGTCAATGTCACCGAGGCCATGGCGAAGATGGGCATAGACGACGTGGGGGTATTCCGCAAACTGGTGCTCAACGAGACAGGAGTGTCGTTCTGCACACGCAATCATTTCGGGACGCCGTTACCGGACGAAACGCACAAGTACATCCGCTTCGCCTACTCGGGCATCGAGACAGACCAAATAACCGAAGGTCTCAGCAAGCTCAAGGCATTCATCATATCCAAGACTAAGAAATCTGAATGACAAACAATTGGTGGGGGAATGAACATGCAAACGCTTAGTGTCGGAAGGCTGCGCGAGAAGGCGCAGGCACTTCGGAAGGACATCATCGAGATGACAGCAGCAGCGGGATCCGGCCATCCGGGAGGAAGCCTGTCTTCTACCGAACTGCTCACCGCATTGTATTTTCATGTGTTGAAGCATCGGCCGGACGATCCTGACTGGGACGGCCGCGACCGCTTCGTGCTGAGCAAGGGCCATATCGCGCCCGGACTCTATGCTGCGTTGGCCGAGGCAGGATATTTCCCCAAGAAGGAGATCCTCACGCTCCGCAAGATGGGCTCACGCCTGCAGGGACATCCGCATATGCTCAAGCTGCCTGGGCTGGAGACCTCCTCAGGATCGCTGGGTCAGGGTTTGTCCATCGCGATTGGGATGGCGCTGGGTTTCCGGCTCGACGGCAAGACCAACCGCACCTATTGTCTCATGGGCGACGGCGAGACCAACGAGGGGCAGATATGGGAGGCCGCGATGACTGCCGGCCACTACCAGCTCGACACACTCTGCGGCATGGTCGACGTCAACGGCCTGCAGATCGACGGTTTTACCAAGGACGTCAAGAACCTTGAGCCCTTCCGGCTCAAATGGGCATCGTTCGGGTGGCACACCATCGAGATCGACGGCCATGATATGCAGGCAGTCCTCGACGCTTTCGAAGAGGCCGCCTCCACAAAAGGAAAGCCTTCCGTCATCCTGGCCAACACCATCAAGGGCAAGGGCGTCTCCTTCATGGAGAACCAGGCAGGCTGGCATGGGAAGGCGACCCAGGGAAACGAGACAGAGAAAGCGCTGAAAGATATCGAAGCATGCTATGGATTCGGGGGTGAACAGCATGATTGATCCAAAGATGCACCTTGATGAGGATGTGTTCAAGGAACCCAAGAGCTTCCCTTCACGCGACGGCTATGGCCATGGACTGGTCGCGCTAGGAGAGACGGATGAGAGGGTCGTCGTGCTCGGCGCGGATCTCACCTCATCGACCCGCGCGGATTGGTTCCAGAAACGTTTCCCTGACCGTTTCCTTCAGATCGGAATCGCAGAACAGGACATGTTGGGTGTCGCCGCCGGCCTCTCGCTGGTGGGCAAGATCCCTTTCGTCTCCACCTATGGTGTGTTCTGCACCGGTCGCGCATGGGACCAGTTCCGTACGTCGATATGCTATGCCAACCTCAATGTCAAACTGAATTCCGCCCATGGCGGCATATCGGTCGGAGCCGACGGCGCGACACATCAGGCGCTGGAGGACATCGCGATCACGAGGACCATCCCCAACGCCACGGTCATCGTCCCGGCCGATGCCATCGAAGGAAAGAAAGCGACGATCGCCGCGGCCAAGATCAATGGACCGGTCGTGGTCCGCTTCGGACGCGAGCCGGTGCCTGTGGTCACCACGGAGAAGACCCCTTTCGAGATCGGCAAGGCCGAAGTGTACCGTGAGGGCAAGGATGCCGCAGTCATCGCCTGCGGTGTCATGGTCTTCGAGGCACTCCAAGCGGCCAAGGAACTCGAGGAAGAGGGTATCGAATTGCGCGTCATCAATTGCCATACGGTCAAGCCCATGGATGACAAGACCATTCTTGCCGCGGCCAAGGACTGCGGCGCCATCGTGACGGCTGAAGAGCATCAGATCATGGGCGGATTCGGGTCTGCCATCGCAGAGGTCGTCATCCAGCATAATCCGGTGCCGATGGAGATGGTCGGCGTCAAGGACACCTTCGGTGAATCCGGCGATCCTGACGAATTGATGGAAGCCTACGGGCTGACGAGAAAAGATATCATCGCTGCGGTCAAGAACGTGATGAAAAGGAAAAAAAGATGATCATGCGCCGAGGTCGTCCAGAGCTTTCTGCACGCCTTGGAAATACATGAGGGCAGGACCGCCGCCCATCATGACCGCGACCCATCCTGTCTCCAAGATCTCCTCTTTTGTCGCGCCTGCGGCGAGTGCGTCCTTGACATGGACTACGATGCACCAGTCGCATTGCTGAGTGATCGCGGTGGCGAGCGCGATGAGCACTTTCATCTTCTTTGGGAGCGCGCCGTCTCTCTCAATAGCTTCCTTGAGCTGCTGAAAACCCTTCATGGCGTCAGGATTTGCTGCCCCAAGCTTCGGGAGCATGTCTTTCATCTCACTGAGCATCTCTTTGTAGTCGTTCAATGATATCACCTCATTGGGTTTCGTAGAACTCTTTCGCTGCCTCGGCGTCCATCAATCCTTCTGGCGTGCCGCCTGTCAGCTTGATCCTGCATAGCCATGCGGCGTATGGCTCATCGTTGATCATCGGCGGTTTGTCGAGCACCGCATCATTCCTCTCGATCACTTCGCCCGCTCCCGGAGACGAGAGGTGGCCGGTCCATTTCATGGACTCTATCGAAGCGAAGGTATCGCCTTTCTTGAGGGTAGTGCCGACGGATGGGATGTCGACCATGACGATCTCCATCGCCCTGCTGGCGGCGAACGGTGTGATCCCTAAGGTCATCACGTCGCCTTCGATCCTGGCCCAGGAGAAATCCTTGGCGTACAACAGATCATCAGGGAATTCATGGGTCATCCGCATCACCTTCGTCTTGTATAGCATCCGTCCTCTTGCTGTCAGCCTCTTCGTCTTTATTGGCATCCGTTCCCTTCTCCGACCCTTCTTCGTTTCCTTTCTTCTGGAAGTCATCATGGCTGATGCCATGACGCTTGTCATAGAGGCTCTTTATCCCCACGATGGCAAGCGACACCACGATGGCGCCGCCGATGAGCAACGCCGATGCGATGACGTTCTGCAGCATGCCGGGATCGATGACGAGCACGACGCCCAGGAACAGCATCATGAAACCTGAGATGAGTTTGAGCACCTGACCCTGCCATTGTGAGAGGCGCCGTGCGCCAAGGGTCACGGTGAAGATGCCCACAATGATGGAGAGCGGGATGATGTAGACTAGATTGTAGAGCGCGAGGTAGAGGTAGTAAGACAACGTGGGCAGGCCATGCAGGGTGAGCACGCGGGTGTAGACCAAAGGAAAGCCGGCGGTGCAGAGCAACTCATATGTATTGGCCGTGATGGCCAGGACCACGGCGCCGAGGAACATATGGCCGAGCGAGTCCGCCTTGAGCAGGCCGCGCATGCGGTCGAACAGTTTAGGCTTGGCCGTGTCCGAGATGGTCAGGGATATCCCTTTCTTATAGAAGAAGAAATCCTTGACATTGATGACGCCGATGAATATGGCAACGATTCCTGCGATGAGGGTGATGATGGCGATGGAGCCGGCGATGAGGAAGAAGTTGAGCCACGCCGACATGAAGAGGAAGTAGATGAATGCGGAGAAGAACACGAAGGTGCCGCCGATGATGAGCATGCGGATGCGGGACCGCGCGTAGATGAGCATGGAGAGCAGGAAGAACAGCACGAAGAACGCGCAAGGGTTGAAGCTGTCAGCGGCACCCAATATGACGGTTAGCGCAGGCAACGATATCTGGGCCGCGTCTATGGCGCCGATGAAGGGGATGTCGACGATCGATTCGTTGTTGACCTCTCCAAGACTGGGATCATCCAGGATGTCCAACGGATCAGGACAGCCGTCCTCCACACAGTTCGCGATCCTTTCTTCGATGGCCTTGCCTAGTCGGTCGGCGGAGTCGAACCCTTCTATGACCGTGCTGTCGATGAAGGTCACAGGGATGCCTTGGGGTGTGTGCCCGAAGGCTTCGGACAGCTCCTGTAAGAATTCCCGGTTGCTCTCATTGTGATACAGCTCGTAATCCTTGATCGTGAGCGTCGGGTACTTCTCGGAGATCTCATTGAGGAAGACCTTCTCGGCTGCGCAATGGGGGCAACCGTCACCCCAAAAGAGATAGAGGGTCACGTCATGGGGCTGGGCCTGCACAGCCGGAAACAACAGCACCATGACCGCTAGAGCTATCATGACCGATCCGACGCTCCGAGGGTTGAATGCTGATGTCATGGAGAATCCCACATAAGGCTTAAATACCACCTCAGATAACATGAAACCATTTATAAAGGTTTGTTACAAAAAATGAAACAACAAGTGCAAGACTCCCAGGAGAACGCCGGAAGGCTGCCGAGGGATGTCGCCCTGGTGCTCGGCATCATCACCGGATTCATGTTCATCGTATCATTCTCAGCGTATTATGTCTACGACGCGATCAACAAGGGGACCGTATGCGGCTGCGTGCTGCCGGTCCCGGTCATGATGCTCATATTGGCCTCATTAGGGGTATTTGTGGGGTCCACCATATTCTTTCTCATGAGCCGACGACATATGAAGGACAACAGGACAGCACACAAAGCCGTCGAAAAAGCACTCCTATTCCTGGCACCTGACGAACGGCAGGTGGTACATGTCTTAGCTGAAGAGAAGGGACGGATGCGCCAAGCGGCATTCGAGAGCAAGACAGGGCTCGGACGGGTAAAAGTACACCGTATTGTCAAACGGCTCGAGGAAAAAGGAGTAATCAACAGGGTTCCGGAAGGAAATTCCCTCATCATCAGCCTCGATAGCGATCTTGCACAGCTCCTGATCTAGGGAAAGCCAAATAAAGGAGCGTGATTTATCCCCCATACCATGACAGAAGACATCGAATCTGAATATCAAGAGTTGGAAAAGAAGCAAAGTCTGCCCCCGTTCGAGGGGCTCGATGAGGAGTTTGAGATCAGCGCGATTGAGGACCACGGCTTTCTGCTCCGCTCTGTCCGCCGAAGGATGACAGAACGTATCGATATGTTCAATAATTTCATCGAAGAGCTTATCCAGCCCGACACTACGCTCGCCAATCTCCATGAGGTCAAGGACATGGACGAGACGAAGAAATTGGAGGTCTACGAGCTCTACCGTCAGATGATGGCCATCAATCGCCGCTCGGTGCTTGTCGGCCTGGGGAATTCAGACACGGCCAATGCCGCCTTCATCAAGGATGTGAGCGTCGAATGGGACAAACTCAAACCGAGAGTTGAGAAGGTGCTCCGCATGATGCATGACTCATGGAATGAGTCCAAGATAACCGCAGAGAACCTTGAGTATTTCGGGTGAGAACATGAACATCATTCTACTGGGACCGCCAGGTGCGGGAAAAGGCACGATCGCCGCCCGCATCAGCAAGGAACATGGATGGCCGCACCTATCCACAGGCGACATGCTCCGCGAGGCAGTCAGGGACGGCACAGAATCAGGCGCCAAGGCCAAGTCCTACATGGACGAGGGCAAGCTCGTGCCTGACGAACTCATCATCACAATCCTTCTCGAAAGGGTCGCGCATGACGACTGCGAGGAAGGGTTCTTGCTCGACGGTTTTCCCCGCACCATCGCACAGGCTGACGCTCTTGTGGAACAAGGGATCAGGATCGACACCGTGCTCAATCTCATCGTGGACCATGACACGGTGGTCCGACGCATCTCGACCAGGTGGACATGCCCTACATGCCAGCGCGTGTATAATTCCATCACGCTGCCTCCAACGCAGGAAGGCATCTGTGACGACGACGGCGAAGCGCTCTACCAGCGCGAGGACCAGAAGGAAGATGTCGTACGGCAGCGGCTGGTGACGTATGGAGAACAGACCGAGCCCTTGATCAGCTATTATCGCAAGAAAGGACTGATAAAAGATGTCGAGGCCGGCGGCGAAGTCGACAGCGTCATGTCGTCGGCGAAGGCTGCGCTCAACAACACATCTGAATAATCGCGACCGTGGCGTACGAGCCTTTAGGCAATGAGAATCCGACCACGCATTTCTTCTTTCCTCTGTTGAGATCATCCTCCTGCAAGAAGGAGATTTCGAGATCACGCAACTCGACTCGGACTTTCCTCTGGTCGCCGCAAGCGCTCAGCCCTTGCAGCTGCCTGATGACAAAATCTTCTGGACGGAGGGATTCTTTTTCCAGGATTGGAGTGTAGACCGTCTCTTCTGCGGGAGAGAGCTCGGTCTCGAACCCGATGAGCGGCAGCATCTCAGGCGCGGCGGGATGGACCGCGGCCTGATTCCATAATGCGCTTTGCGCAGCGTGGATATAGAGCAGCTGGATGCGTTTTGAGAGTGATCGGATTGCGCCGATCGCGTTGGTGGGATTTTCCTCGAGCGCGTCGGCGACGTCGTGGTGGCGGACGGCCAATGCCCTCGCTGCTTCGGAGAATTTGTTCTTGATGAGCATGAATCCGATCTCCGCGTTCATCCCTCCGTGGCCGAATCGCTGCTCTCCGAAGAGGTTGAGCATGCGATCTATCGGTTTTGGTGCGGTGTCGAGATTCCGGACCGTTATCCTGAAGCGATTGCCGGAAAGCATGCCGACCGCAAGGCGGTCCTTGCCGCGGCCTAGGTAGTGGAGAGAGATGTCTTTCCCTTCCTTGTTTTTCCCCACACCCTCACGGACCGAGATGTACTGTGTCGTGACCGCGTCCTTATCCTTGAGGCCGCAATAGTTGATGACACGGACAGGGACATGGAAGAGCCGCGCGGCCCTCGTGATGGCCTGCGGTGTGGTCATGCCCTTTTTCTTGAGGTGGTAGTAGGCATAGCCACCTTTTTGGCCCGGAGAGATATCCAATATCTCGTCGACCACGAAATCCTCAGGGATCTGCTTCAAGATGTACATGTGCGACAGTGAGCGGCGAGCCATATATAATATTGGTGGAGAAAAGGTTTATAAATGCCCTTGGGTTTTCCGTCGTCAGATGAGCCTGTAGCGCAGCCTGGATAGCGCGAGTGCCTCCTAAGCACTAGGTCGTGGGTTCGAATCCCACCAGGCTCGTAGCGTTGCGAAGAGTATGGTGGGCTCAGAAATCTGAAGGGTTTCTGTACGCCCACCAGGCTCGGCTTTTTTCTAAAAACCCGGGAAAAAGAAGTGGGTGGAATCTGATTCCAGCCCACATTGACTTGAGCCGAGCGTAGCGGAGAGTTTGGTGGGCTCAGAAATCTGAAGGGTTTCTGAGCTCATCAGGCTCGGCTTAATTCTTCAACTCATCCAGCGGACCCATGGCATCCGCGATATCTCGGAAGTTCGGATGATCGAGAACCGAGTTACCCTGACCTAGTGGGCATCCATATCTTTCAGCAAACTCGGAGAAAGTTTTCTTCAATAGGTTCGGAGCAAGGAATTGACCAGAGGATGTGTATTCCACCGGAACCGCATAGACCCGGATTGAACGAATGATCGCATCCACCATCCTATCTCCGATGCTTCGTGGAGCCATGAAGGATACTGAGAGCACTTCGTGATCCTGCTCATCATAATCTTCTGGGAGTATCAACCCACCTTCTTTGAGGGCATGCTCACGAGAGCCATAATGAGCGGTCTCCATGTTCAAGGAGCTCTGAGAATGCTCGCTCTGGCCAGGGAATTGGAAATCGGCTCTCAATGAATATCCAGGAGCATCAGTCGGCTCTTCTGACAACAGAATAGAGAGGCCTTGAGCCCGTTCCACCCCCTCGAGGATATCGGTCAGTTTTGTCGTCCGGTGCTTGACCATGTCAAATCGGTAGCCGACCACGAACTCTCGGGGATCCGCAATCCTGATTATCTGAGGTTGATATGAGCTAAGGTATTCAGCATCCATAAAAAAAGGAGACCAAGATTCAGTTAAAAAGATTATCAACAGATTCTTCAGGGATGGATGCCCCGAGAATCTGCACATCCGCCGCTTTCAGGCCTTTATCGCCCTCGATGAGCTCGAAACGGGTAAGATCACCTTCTTTGGGTGCCACTTTGGCCGGCATCATGGCGGTGATGTGGACAAAGACATCGCGACCATCGACTAGCGTGATGAACCCATACCCCTTCATCTCATCGAAGAATTTGACTCGTCCTTCAGCCATAGATCATCACTGTCACGAATGAATCACCAAGTAAAGAAATAGTTACTTATTAAACGTTGTGGTACTACGAAGGACCAATAGGGCCTTATTGTATGCTTGCGACGACCTGCAGGCTCATCACAGGAAGCCCTTGGTGGTTCGGCTTCGGACTCGTCTTCTCATCATTGGAGTGCACCGTGAAACCGGCGTCCTCGATGATGCGGACGTAGTCATCCTTAGGGATCGCGCCGGCCACGCAACCACCTATCAGCACAGGATCAGCCTTCTGCTCAGGGGTGAGTTCACCGTTGAGCACGATATCAGAGACGAACAGCTTGCCGCCTGGCTTGAGCACGCGGTGGCACTCAGAGAACACTTTTTTCTTGTCAGGCGCGAGGTTGATGACGCAATTGCTGATGATGATGTCCACCGATGCATCGTCGACCGGGAGCGACTCGATGTCGCCCTTGATGAAGGAGACGTTCTTGACGCCGGACTTTTCGGCGGTCGCCTGTGCGCGGACAAGCATCTCGTCGGATGCGTCGACGCCGATGACCTTTCCGGATTGGCCGACCTTCTTGGCCGCGAGGAAGGCATCGAAACCAGGGCCGCTGCCCAGGTCGAGCACCACATCACCTTCTTTAATCTCGCCGAGAGCGGTCGGATTGCCGCAGCCAAGACCCATGTGGGCATCGGGCGCTATCACGAGCTCTGATTTCTCGTAATGATCGCTGGTGCAATCGCATGAGCAGCCGGTCGAGCCTTTCTTCGCGATGTCACTATAGAATTGATTGACCACAGTCTTTTGTTTGTTATCATCCATGTGCATCACCCAGATACATAACAAAATCGATTTAGTATAAAAAAGGGAGGGTCAGGTTCACTGTTTGAAAAATAGCTCACCATAACCGTGTTCCATTGCGAAGAGACGGAGGTGCCGAAGTGCTTTCGATTTGTGATAATCCACACTCTTCGTACCGCAACCAAGTTGCTTTGCGAGGTCCTTACACGTCACTATTTTTTCAGTATTGAGATAGTATTGTCGTACGATGAACACATCCTTTTTCTTCTGTTCGGTCTCTATCCCCATTCGTTCATCTGCGAGATATTCTTCCAACAGATCCACCACCATCTTTTTTGGCGAGACATACTCAAGAGATTCATCGATCCCAGGAACATCATCCACTAACGTATCCTCTAGCGTAATTTCAGAATCGAAGGGACCGTCAGGTCTAGTGATTTGAATATGTCCATCCTTAATCATATGATATACTATCATTTTTTGTTCTATCTTCTTCTTCGACAGATTCGGATCAAGATACATCTGTTCTCCCTTATCGGCATATTCCCGCAACAGACGACGGTTCATCCTGATAGTGTATGCAGTATCAGAAAAACCTTTCACTATCTCATTTCGTATCATCTGCTGGGCGAAGGGACGGAAATTCCTGTAACGACTTTCAGGGATGTTCTGGACCGCCAGGATCAAACCCAGAGTGCCGTTGGAGAGGATGTCTTCCATCGGAAGTCTGGCAGAAGGGAATCTTGATGCAATCTTGACAACAAGGAGTCGATGGGACATGACTATGCTCTCAAGTGCAGAAATATCCTCCACATCCCGATATTGTTCTATCATCGATCCTAATTTTCGGTCAGAATAGAATGGCTCGTTCTGATATCCTTTCAGATACCTGTCAATCGCATTCCTCCTTGTTGATGCTTCCATGTCTTCAGCCCTAGTTCAATATTTCACCACTACAAAAAAATTACATCAATATTAGAATTCCCATTGAAAATTATGAATTTCGGCAAAAGATATATAAAAAATTGTAGTAATATAACAATATCATGCAAATCGACACTACTGACCGAAAAATCCTCAGCCAACTGGACCAGGGTGCGAGGAGGCCAGTCTCTGAGATAGCCAAGGCGCTCCGCATTTCCCGCACCATCGTCGATTACCGCATCAGGAAACTCAAACGACAGGGTATCATACGATCCTTCTCATCATTTATTGACAGCTACAAGTTCGGATTCTCCTCATGGAAGGTGTACATCCAGTTCCAGAACACCACGAGAGATATCGAAGAAGAGATGATGCAGATGCTTGCTGCGCACAACCATGTATGGTGGGTGGTCCGTTGTTTCGGCACCTACGATCTCCTCTACTCGGTGTTCGCAAAAGATATCGAGGAGTTCAACAATGTGCTGGAACAGTTCCACGACCGATTCTCACAATACATCCTCAAGGAGGACATCAACAACCATCTGGAAGCGCAATATTCCTCTAGAGGATACCTCACCAATTCTGCCGGAACGCCAATCTCGGGACTTCTCTTGAGCAAGCCATTAATGGAGAAGGTAGACGATACTGACATCGCTATCTTACGGTTGCTTGGCAACGACGCGAGGCTGAACGCGGTCGAGATCGCAAAAATGGTCAAGACATCCGCGCGAGCGGTCATCTACAGGATCAAGAATCTGGAAAAGAGAAAAATCGTCGGCTTCCATCGGCTTTCCCTCGACATCAATGCATTAGACCTCGATTTCTACAAAGGACTGCTGTATCTCAAGAACACGACCGAGAAGAAGATCAATTCGCTCCGCCAATTCTGCGTCCAGCACCCCCGCATCAATATGGCGGTAAAGTCCATCGGTCCCTGGCAGTTCGAGGTGGAGATGGAAGTGGAAGGGTTCAAGGAGTTCAACCAGGTCATCCAGGAGCTTAAGGACCAATTCCCTGACATGATCATCCGTGCGGATCCATTGCTGCTCTACGACGAGAAGAAGGCAGAATTCAATTTCTTGGACTATATCAACCGATCCGTTTCTTGAGTTCCCCGAGAAAGTCTCAAGAAGAATGCGATAGTCCTAATACCGATTGAGGTGAATATTCGCCTCATTAAAGATATTGATTGAAAACCTTTTCTTCGAGCTGTGCTCTGACGTCGTTCAGATTCTTGATTTGCACTTCAAGATCCTTTGCACGCGATTCAAGCTCATGAAGAGGTAGGCTGCCGGATACGATATACACACCAGGCGTAATAGATGCATCATTGATGGATCCACCAGTATCGAATAGCAGAGCTGTTCCGAAAGTAAGAAGGTAGAGGGGGTTGTGATGGGCATACTCATAATCGACGATGGCATGAGCAGCGCATCTCAAGATGTAGGCATCGACGGCTGTAATCTGCGTAGGCAAAGAGGCGTCGTCCGGAACCGAAACTTTAAAGGTGCCGTTGTTCTCAATCAGCTCATTATCAAGAACGAAATGGCCGACAGCTATCTGAGGGATGTAAAGCCGTGGTTGTGTGCTAGCGCAGCGGCTCGCGGATGCTTCAATTCATCGATAGACTTGATGAGGGAGATGCCCATAGGAGAAAGCGAAGCTAAGAGGATATATAAACCGCAGCATTATTCTCCGTCGAGACGCTCTTTCAACTTCTTGATCCGGTCCCGTAACGCGATGGCGCGCTCGAATTCCAGCCTGTCCGCCGCCTCTGCCATCTCGGCCTCGAGCTCCACGATGAGATTGGGGACATCACCCTTGGGGATGTGCTTTGTGTCCTTGATGTCAACCTCTTTTTCCTTGACCGGTTTGATGATGGTATGCGGCGTGATTCCATGCTTCTTATTATAGTCAAGCTGGATTTTGCGACGGCGCTCGGTCTCGCCCATGGCTTCCTTGATGGAGTCGGTCATCTTGTCTGCGTAGAGCACGACATGGGAATTGACGTTTCGTGCGACGCGGCCGATGATCTGGATCAGTGAACGGGCATCACGCAGGAATCCTTCCTTGTCGGCGTCGAGGATGCCGATGAAGCCGACTTCTGGGATATCCAACCCTTCCCTCAAGAGGTTGATGCCGACGAGCACGTCGAATTTGCCCAGACGCAGCTCCCGGATGATCTCGGTCCGCTCCAGGGTGTCGACCTCTGAATGCAGGTAGCGCGTCTTGATCTTCTGCTCAGCGAGGTAGTCGGTCAATTCCTCAGCCAGCCTCTTGGTGAGCGTGGTGACGAGCACGCGGTCGCCGCGTTTGATGGTCGCGTCGATCTCCTTCTTGAGATCCTCGATCTGCCCTTCGATGGGACGCACCTCGACCCTCGGATCGACGAGTCCGGTGGGGCGGATGATCTGCTCCACCAATTGAGACGAATGCTCACGTTCGTACTTCGCAGGTGTCGCTGACACATAGACGATGGTGTTGTTCTGGAGATATCTCTCGAATTCCTCGAATTTGAGCGGACGGTTGTCATAGGCGGAGGGCAGTCGGAAGCCGTACTCCACCAGGTTCTCCTTGCGGGCACGGTCACCACGCTGCATCCCTCCCACCTGCGGCAGGCTCTGGTGGCTCTCGTCTATGAAGAAGAGGAAGCCGTCCGGGAAATAGTCGATGAGGCAATAGGGTTTCTCGCCGGGCTTACGACCGTCCATGTGGCGGGAGTAGTTCTCGATGCCTTTGCACATGCCCGTCTCCTTGATCATGTCGATGTCATACAGCGTCCGTTTCTTGAGACGATGCGCCTCGAGTTGGCCCAGCACAGGGAGAGTCTCGTCAAGCTCCTTCTTGATGGAGTCGATGGCCTTGTCCATGATCTCCTGAGGCATGACGAAGTGCTTGGCCGGATAGACGAAAAAGTATTCATGCTCCGCGATGAGTTCGCCAGTGGTCTTGTCGAGCTCGCGGATACGTTCGATCTCATCGCCGAACAGTTCGATACGGACGATGTTATCATAGTAGCCCGGCACGATATCGATGGTGTCCCCCTTTGCTCGGAAACGTCCTGGCATGAGTTCAAGGTCATTGCGCTCGAACTGGATGTCGACCAATCGTCCCATCAATTTCTTGCGGCCGATCTTCTGTTTCTTCACCAATTCGAAGCCAAGACCCTGGAAGAATTTGGGATCGCCTACGGAATAGATGCAGGACACGCTGGAGACGATGATGGTGTCCGGCCGGGAGAGGACAGACGCGGTCGCGGCGAGACGCATCTGTTCGATCTTCGGATTGATCTGCGTGTCCTTCTCGATATATTGGTCCTTCTGCGGGAGATAGGATTCCGGCTGGTAATAATCATAGTAGGAAACGAAGTACTCCACCCGGTTCTTGGGGAAGAATTCCCTGAACTCATTATAGAGCTGAGCGGCCAATGTCTTGTTATGGGCAAGGACCAGTGTCGGCTTCTGCACCGCCTGGATGACATTGGCCATGGAGAACGTGTTATGCACCAGGATATTCCCTGAACCGGCCGCGAACGTCTCATTCCCTTCGACAGCCAGATCATAAACCCAACCAGTCGACGTGTCCGCTCTGACAATGTCCTCAATTCGACGGAATTGGATGCCGGAGACGTCTGGGAACTTCGAGACATCATAGTCTCTCTTCCGTGACTGCTCGACGAGTTTATTGTAGAGATCCACAGATATCTCTCTTTTTCCCCCCTCAAGAAGGGATATGTGGGACCTGCTGCAACCGATCCATCGCGCAATCTCTTTCTGGTCGACATTGTGCAGATCCCGAAACCGCTTGATATGTTGGCCGACACCCGGCACGAGATCGACATTGGTGTTCTTGCTGGTAGGGATGATCGCTGTGAGTTTCAGTGTTTTATATGAGAGGTTGAATCCGATCCGATCTCTGAACGACAGGAGATTGTCCCGTCCAGAGATTGAGAGGACGAAATATTCGGATGTCCGGACCCTCTTTGCCCTGATACGGGATGTGATGCCGAAACGCAACAGCAGGTTCCTTATATCCTCCACCAGTTCGATTGATGCGGAGGTCAAGCCGACCGAACCTACCTCTACATAGCCATCTCCGTCGAATAGCGCGCGCAGGACAATCGAGAGCGAGGTGTCATCAAGGTTGTAGAAGAGTGAGGGGAACCTTTTCGTCTTCGCGTGGAATCCAAATGTTCGGAAGAAAGCGGAGAGATGAGTGGAATGGAAGGCTATGTCGTTCCTGTTCCTCCGATAATAGTTCACTCCACAGGATCGCATGAAAGAGATGCAAACGTCTTGCAGCTCTTCATTACTGTTGGAGATCAGGATCGCCCGACGAGTCGCATGGCCTTCGGAGAGATAAAGCCCTGAGAAAGCCAAGAACAGATCGTCGACCGGAAGTAGCGGAGAAAGGTAGTCCCCGCCATTCGAGACGATCCTCACAAGGTGGGATGCCTGGTTCAAGTCCATTCGGAGCGCTTCGAGATAGGAGTGCATGAACAGGATGGAGACTCCCCGTTCCTTGCCTCCTGAGAGGATCTGCTTGAATTTCCATCGTGGTGCGCGGTGTATTCGAGCCAGAAGAGGTATGAGGATCAAGCCTTCCTGATCCTTCTCTTCCACCAGCAATCTCAGGGATACGTTCACGTTCGGGATGTGGTCGAGAAGGTTGATGGTCGAAGGGATGTTTTTTTGGATTGGTATCCGTCTTGAAGTAGGTATGACATCTCCAACACGTAAGGCATGGGTCGGACAGAGCGTGAAACGAAGGTTCTCGAACCGATAACAATTGTGGTCTTTTGTGATCCGGATTGAAGAGTGGTCATCCAGGATGACTTTATAGACATGGTCCGCTTTATGCTTGGACACTTGGCAGAGGGCCTTCTCCTCGAGCTTGCCTGTATGGGGGTCCAAGGAGCAGACCTCGAATCCGCGGACTGATTGGAAGAATGTCTGTCCTGATATCTGGGGGTCGATCAGCTGTTTCTCGACAAATGGTCCTATGGGAGTTTTTATGATGGTGCCGGTTGAATCTCTGAGCAGGAGCGGTTCTTCCGCATCGATACTCTTCCCTGATCCGGTGACCCCTAAGAGCGTCTGCTGCGTCGGTCCATTCTTGATGCCGTCCACCAGCTTCTTGATGGCCTCGGGCTGGGAACCTTTGGGTTCGAACGGCGATGCGAGCTCGAATCGGTGCATAAGGAAGAGCGGACGGATAAGGGTATTAAAACGTTGTGCACCAGGAAGGAGTGGAGAGTGGACCGAGTATGCACAACCTTTTTAAGGGAGGGGGTCGCAGCTTGTGGAATGGCCACCAAGAAGAGCGAGGCGATTGAGGTCAAGGGACTGACCAAGAGGTTCTCCACCGTCACCGCCCTCGACGACATCTCGTTCTCGGTGAAGCAGGGTGAGCGCTTCGCCTTCCTAGGGCCCAATGGCGCGGGCAAGACCACCACCATCAAGATCCTCACGACATTGCTGCATGCCAACGAGGGGATGGTGAAAGTCAACGGCCACGACCCGCAGAAGCATATGGACCTGGTGCGCAAGTCCTTCGGCATCGTCTTCCAGGACCCGAGCCTCGATGATGAGCTCTCAGCCTATGAGAACATGGAATTCCACGCGGTGTGCTATGGTGTACCCCGCAAGGAGCAGGGCGATCGCATCCGCCAGTTGTTGACCTTCGTCGACCTCTGGGACCGCCGTATGCATAGGGTCAAGACCTTCTCCGGCGGCATGAAACGCCGATTGGAGATCGCCCGCGGCCTCATCCATCATCCCCGTATCCTCTTCCTCGACGAGCCAACCCTCGGGCTCGATCCTCAGACCCGCATCAACATCTGGGAGCATATCCACCGCCTCAGCAAGGACAAGGACATGACGGTCTTCTTCACCACACACTACATGGAAGAGGCCGAGAAGGTCGCTGACCGGGTGGCCATCATCGACCATGGCCGCATCATCTCGATGGGGACGGTCAAGGAGATCATGAAACGGACCGGCACGAAGTCGCTGGAGAACGCATTCCTCAAGCTCACCGGAAAGTCCATGCGGGAGCAGACCGCCAACCCTGAAGAGCAGCTGCGTATGCACAGGAAGGTGTGGCGACATTGATACGCGTCATCCACATCATGTGGCTCCGCCAGCTCAAACGATACTGGCGGTCGCGGGCGCGCATGATCGGCACGCTGGGCCAGCCAGTACTCTTCCTCATCGCCTTCGGCTTCGGTTTCGGACCGGTCTTCGAGAAGGCAGGCAGCGGCGACTATCTCTCATTCCTCGCCCCGGGCGTGGTCGCGATGAGCATATTGTTCACCGCCATGTTCTCCGGCATCGAGGTGATCTGGGACCGTCGCTTCGGCTTCCTCAAAGAGACCCTAGTCGCTCCGGTGCCGCGATGGGTCATCATGACCGGCAGGACGCTTGGCGGCGCGACGGTCGCATTCTTGCAGGGCATCGTGGTCACCCTCATAAGCATGGCGGTGGGATTCCGGTTCGCTCCTGGCGCATCGTTCCTATTGGCGATGGTCTTCATGGCGCTCATCGCATTGCTGTTCACCGCACTCGGTACGGCGATCGCCTCTCGGCTGGAAGACATGCAGGCATTCCCGCTCATCATGAATTTCCTCATCATGCCTATATTCTTCCTGTCCGGCGCGTTGTTCCCGCTAGAAGGATTGCCCAAAGGGCTGGAGGTCGTCACCCGCCTCAATCCGTTGACCTATGGTGTCGACGGCTTGCGAGGCGCGCTGACCGGTGTGACCCACCTAGGATTCGGCCTGGACCTCGTGGTCATGGCCGCGGTCGCGGTCGTCATCGGGGCCTTCGGCACCTACATGTTCTCCAAGATAGAAGTGTGAGAAGGAATATCAGATCATACCGCGTTGGATGAACAGTTGCCTCAGTTTCTCTGCGGACTCGAAGAGGACGCCTTCCATGCCTAGCGCGCTCGCCGGGACAAGATTGTCTTCCTTGTCGTCGACATAGATCGTGTCGCTCGGGTCGATGCCTGCATGCTGGATAAGATAACGATAGAAATGCATCTCGGGCTTCCAGGCATGGGCCTCATAAGAGAAATAGCCGAAGTCGAAGAGGTCGCGGAAATGGTATAGTTCGTCGAGGTACAGGCTCCGGTCCCGCGGTCCGTTGGAGTGGAAGCCGACTTTGTTATTGTTCTTCTTGAGATCAGTGATGATGCTGATGATGGCAGGCTGCGGACGGTAGGCGCAGAAGAAGATGCGTCTGAACAATTCGATATCATCGAGCTTGAAGCGGTCCTTCATACGACGCCAGAACTCTTCGGGCTCGATCTCGCCGATGCGGTATTCCTTGGCGAAAGGGCCGCGGAGAGCGTCATCGATCTCTTTCGGATTTATCCCGAATGCGGCGTTGGCCTTGGTCTTGACCTCCTCCAATCCGTCGTTGAAGAAGACACCTCCCATGTCGAAGACGACGATCATGATGGTGCTTTAGTTCGGGAGGATATAAAGATTTCTGAAAGTAGAATCAAAGATAAAGACTCCTCGCAATCGCTTCATCAAGGCTCTTGCAGCCTGCGGCGGCGAGCTGTTCTGCTTGCCTTGTCGATTCTGGATCATACAATGATTGGAGCGCTTCCAGGAAACCGGGAAGTATGGATTCAAGCTCATCTTTTGTCAAGCAGAAACTATCCACTAACCTGAACCTAGGCCAGTCGTGCATGGTGCTTGCTATCCGTTGGTCAGATTTATAGAACCAATGAAATTCGAATCCATGCATGCTGTCGATGAGCGGTTGCGATATCAGCTTCCCGGTATCGTCCGGATGTCGGAGATACATGTCCAAGGCATAATTATGGCACGCCATAGACTAAGCTAATCAAACTACGTTTATAAAGAGAACGGCTTGGGAACTCAGGAAACATCCGTAACACCTATTAATGACAACGTATTCCCCTGTTCTATGACCGAGGCAGATATCATCAACAGCCTTTTGTCGACGCTCACACTCATCGGCGACATCACCATAGGGCTCATCATCCTTCTCGGCATCCTCAAGGCCGCGACCAGGTCCAAAACCATCGACGCCCTCTGGGATTTCGTCCGCAAGCATGCTTTGATGCTCGCCTTCATCGTCGCTATTACGGCGACCGCCGGCAGCCTGTCGTATTCCGAGATCCTTGGCTACGCGCCCTGCGAATTGTGCTGGTTCCAGCGCATCTTCATGTATCCGCTGGTGCTCGTGCTCGGCGCAGGACTACTGAGACGCGATCCGGGTGTCCGCAGTTACGCGATCCCGATGGCATTCATCGGCGCGTTATTCGCAGGGTATCAATACATCATCCAACATATCACGTACGCCGCAACCTGTTCCGCCGACGGCACGAGCTGCACGGTCAAGTATGTCTTCCATTACGGCTACATCACCATCTCCATGATGGCGCTTTCCGCATTCGTCCTGATCATGTTGCTCACCGCGATACGGCAGGGCAAGAAAGCTCCCAGTCCGCAAAAGCAGCTAAAAGAATTCTCTTGAGATATCATCAGTGTTCGGGTGCGTACCTCGTCAGCGCCGGATCGACAGACGCCCGCCGTAGCGAATAGTAGACACCGACCATCATCACGCCGATGCCCAGCCACTGGAAAAGCGAGATCGGTTCGCGGAAAACCAAGAGCAGCAACGCCAACGAGAATAATGGGAAGGTCATACCGAGCGAGATCGCCTTGGAGATGTCCAATCGTCTCAGCCCTTCATACCAGATCATCTTGGTCACACCCATCAGCAGGAAGCCGGTGAGCAGGATGACCCACCAACTGGACGCGACGATGGAAGGGAGCGAGGCCAGCGGCTCGAACAAAGCAGACAGCACCAACAGGAAGAGCCCTCCTAAAGTGAAACGGATGACGAGCACGACTGCGGGCGGGACGAGATTGAGTGCCTTCTTGGCGTAGAAGTTCCCGATAGGATAGGTAAGAGTACTGGCGATGATGAGCAGGTCGCCCCAATTAAGAGAAAGCGTGCCGTTGTACAGGATCAGCGCCGCACCTACTAGGATCCCGATGGCGCCGACATATTTCTGCGTGGTGTTCTTCTCGCCGATGAGCGGCGTGAACATGAGGGTGAATATGACCTCAGCCAATAATAGGGAAGACGTGTTCATGCCCGACGTCATGCTTGAACCTGTGTAGAAAAGCACCGACGGGATGACGACGACGCAGAGCGTGACCATGATGATCGGAAAGAACGCTTTCCTGTCAGCGATCCGTCCGAGATTCTTCTTGTACGCGGCATAGAGGAACGATGCCACCGCCGCCAAGAGCATGGTGATGGCGGCGAACATCAGCGGCGGGATGGTTTTCGTGCCATGGTGGACCATGACCGGGAATATACCCCATAATGCCGCGCTGGCAAGCGCGAAGACGGCTCCTTTGGTCTCTCTAGAGATCATGGTCGCTGCTACTCCTTCTCCGACCGCTTCCACAAGGTCTCGAAGTGCTTCTTGTGGACGGCGATCATCTCCTTGTTCTTGCTCAGGATGATGCGCATCTTCTTCTCGGTATAGAGGAACTGCGCGATGAGCGTATCGGATGCCGTAACGCAGGCAGGCCCGCAATAGTCCTTGCTGAGGAATCGGAGGCGAAAATCTTTCCATTCAATCATGCGGACGTCGAAATACTTCTTGGAGTTCTTGTCGTCATAGGCGATGAGACGGGTAGGTATCCCATTCTTGGTCCGCTCCTTGTGCCAGACCTCTGAGAATTTCCTGCCATAGATCTGGGCGAGGTCCCAGGAGAATCCATACCCCACCAATTCTGTGGACGGGACAGAGACAAGCTCCATCCATGCACGCCGTATCCCCTCCACACCGGAGTAGATCTTGATCTCGCGGTCCCAGATGCTATTGAAGAATATCGTGTTCTCCTTCGCTATCGCTTCGCTCTCGATGTGGATGGCCATAGGAATGTCGGACCACAAAGTGATGATGACGGTGTTGCCGAAGGAGAATGTCGTGGTGTTTGCGCTCTCCTCCTCAGTGAGGAGGCTGATCTCGGCGTCAGGGATCTCGACGTTCTCGCTGGTGAGGATGCGGACGGCAATGCCTTCTTGCTTCCTCCTCTTGTTCCAGATCTCGACGTATGATCCCATGGTGTCGATGAACCGTTGCAAGGATCCGTGGATAAGCACCTCATCGCTCCCTTTGAGCGCCTTGTTGAGCGCGGTGCGGATGCCACGATGCGCAGAGTAGAGCTCGACCTTGGGACCGTGGATAACGGGCGACTTGAGCCTCTCCAGATCAGGGAGGACAGCCTTGACCTGCTCCTCTTTCTCCTTGAGGATGGACAGCAGCTGACTCGGCTCAGCAGGGTTGAAGTATTTGCGGTTATCCTTGATCACGTACCCAGCAAGGCCGGCGTCGAGCAGCTTCCTGAGACGGTCGTAGGTGAATGTCCTGTTGGTCGCGGTCCGCTTGGCCAGATCGGCGGCTGTGGCCTCGCCGGTCTTGAGCAGCTCGAGATACAGCTTGACCTCTGCCTCAGTGAGACCGAAAGCCTGGAGGACCTCTTCAGGATGCATGTATATCCATTACACCCGCCAGTATATTAATTTGTCGTCTCATATTAAGACAACGAAGAAATATATACATGTAGTGTAACTACTACAGTATGGCAACGACACAACCTCGATTGAGAAGATACCGCGCCTTCATCGGTGACGCTTTCCTTGATGGGTTCAGAAGGAATAGCGAATACGCCATAGAGGGGTTCTTCCCAAGGCTCAAGAAGAAGATGCGAAGAGGCGGCTTCCGTCGTATCCTATTCACCGGAATGGGCTGCTCAGCCATCGTCTCCGACATCATCAAAGGGTTTTTCGCAGACCAAGGAGTGGACATACATGTGGAGGTGCTCAACGGCTATCATGTGGAGCAACTCATCGACGTAGGCACCCTCAAGGACGGCAAGACCTTGGTCATCGTCTCTTCCTATAGCGGATTCTCCAAGGAGCCCGTGTTGGCATACGAACGGATGCGAGAACATACCAAGGACATCATCTTCCTGACATCCGGCGGGAGATTGTATGAACTCGCCAGATCGGACAAGGTGCCGGTCATCAAATGGGCTATAATCGATCCCGATCGCGAATACCCGCTATTCCATGTGCCGCAGTACTTCGCCATCCTTCTGGATGTGTTCTGCAGGTTCGGCATCCTCAGAGAGAACTATGCCAAGAGACTGGAGAAACTCGCAGACGATCTCCATGAGCTGAAGCTATCGAGAGATGCAAGGGATATCGCCAGGATGGTCCGGGGAAAAGACATCATCATGCTCGCGACGCCGCTCTGGCATACCAGCCTGCTCAAGCTCATCAAGATGCATCTCAACGAGATCGCCATGGTACCGGCGCACCGCAATTATTTCCACGAGTTCTGCCACAGCGAGGTCGGCGTATGCTCGATGCCCACGATCAGGCAGGCCATCTTCATGTTCAAGGACATGGATGACGACGCCTACACCAAGGCGAAGATGGACAATGCGAGAAAGGCAATCATGGAGGGCGGCGACAACATGGCGATCACGATACCGCTGGACCAGCCCGATTTCCTCCACAAGCTCTTCGCTACGCTGATGCTCTTCCAGCATATCACCTATAAGCTAGGCATCATGGAGAACACGCCATCGAGAGAGCTCATATCCCGCGCCGCAGGTAATATGTGGTACAACCGCGAAACAATCAAGGCTGAGATGGAGAAAGGATGACTATCCGCGGATCGCCTTCTTCCGCAGCAACCTATTGTAATTTATCGCGAAGCGGTGCGCCTCGTCACGGATCTGCCGCAGCAACAGGATCGCCTTGCTTCTCGGCGGCATCTTGATCGACCGCTGCCTCCCGGGCAAGAATACCTCTTCCTCACGTTTGGCCAGCGAGATGATGGGAAGCCGAACCTCGAGAGAACGCAACGCATCGATCGCCGCCGACAGCTGCCCCTTGCCACCGTCGATCACGACCAGATGAGGCATCTCAGAACGCTCATCACGCAGACGGCGGTACCGCCTTGTCACGACTTCAGCGATCGCAGCGAAATCATCGACACCCTGCACCGTCCGTATCTTGAAACGCCTATAGTTGCTCTTGTCCGGTAGCCCATTCCTGAATTGCACCATGGAACCGACCGTCGCGGTCCCGGACAGATGGGAGATGTCGAAGCATTCGATGACGGTCGGCATCCCGTTGAGGCGCAACCGCGATTGCAGGTCGAGCATCTTCTCGGTCCCGCCGAAGAAGGAGAGCGAGATGTTCTTCTTGACCAATTCGAGCAATTCTTTCTTCTCGCCACGCTGCGGCACACGCACCTTGACGCCGGCTCGTTTGAGCTTGAGATATCCTGACACAGACGCATCGACCTTCACCGGCAGCTGGATCTCTCGAGGAACAGGATTGTCAGCGTAATATTGCACCAGAAACTCCTCCAAGAAGGTGTCATGCCAGGGAAAGACGAATTCCTGCTTCTCACCCAGCACGCCGCGGACGACCGAGAAGAGCATGAGGTAGACCGCATCGTCCTTGACCATGAAGTTGATGATGTCTTCGTTGTAGTCCTTCTGCCGCTCGACGTTCTGCCGCTCCCCCATCCACTCGATGGCCTGGACCTGGTTTCGCAGCATCAATGCCTGCTCGAATTCCTGGGCATGAGCATGAGTCGACATGCATCTCTTCAGCTCGCCGACCAGTTTCTTACCATCGCCCTTGAGCACACGTCTTGCCGCGTCAATTTCAGCAGCGTAGTCCTCAGAATTCTGCTTGCCCACACAAGGCGCATCACAGATGCCGATATGATATCGTAAGCAGGCACGCTTGGGTAGCCGCTTGCATGTCCTGATCCTGAAGGTCTTTCTGAGGATATCGATGACATAGTCACGCTTCTCGCCCGACACGAAAGGGCCGAAGTATTCGCCCTTGCCGTCCGTCCTCCGAGCGATGAGCAGACGCGGGAATTCCTCCTTGGTCAATTCGATATAGGCATATCGTCGCGAATCCTTAAGGTCGATATTGTATTTCGGCGTATGCTTCTTGATGAGGTTGTTCTCCAGCACCAAGGCCTCCACTTCGGAGTCGGTCACGATGGTGTCGACAGCGGTGATCCGCTCCTTCAATCGCTCGGTCTTGGGATCTAGCGTACGGAAGAAGTAGCTCGACACCCGTTTGCGGATGTCCTTTGCCTTGCCTATATAGATGATGACCTCTTTGGAGTCCTTGAACAGGTAGCAACCGGGCTGATGGGGCAGGGACGGGAGGTCGATCATGGAACGGAGGATGACCGGGACGTATAAAAGGATTGTGAAGACCGAAGGGAAAGATATAAATAGGAAGTAAGACACACCTTACTTTCATGGATTATGCCATAGCTCGGATGAGCACCAAGGGACAGATCGTCATCCCCAATCCTCTCCGCGAGGATTTCGATGTGGGCGAAGAGTTTCTGGTGATAAAGGACAAGAGACGGATAGTTCTACGGAGCATGAAAAGCATGGCGAGAGACCTGAAGGATGATCTGCAGTTCGCAGACAAGGTTGAAAAGGCATGGCAGAGCCTCTCGAAAAGGAAGTCCAAGAAGATGTCGAAAACGGACTTCCTCAGAGAGCTCGAATCATGGTAAATGTCGAATTCAATCCGTCCTTCGCCAAGACCATCAAGAAGATATCAGATGGAGCTCTCAAAGAACGCGTCAAGAAACAAGTCGCTAAGATTGTCGAGCGGCCTGAGATCGGCAAACCGATGCGGTATGCGAGGAAAGGCACGCGAGAGGTCTATATCCCCCGTTTAGGTTAGCATATGCAGTCATTCCAGAGGAGAACAGGATCATTTTTCTTACCTTGCACCATAAGAACGATCAATAATTGACCCCACATACTAGACTAACTGAATTAACTAAATAGTAGTAACATTTAAATAAGGTGGATCCTTCAACCCCCCTCATGGATGAGAATTTCATGAGGTATTTTGACAGATTATTGAAACCACAGCCTCCTCAGAATATCGACGATTTATTCAGGCAGTATGTGGAAAATGATCCATATAGGTCCGTCCCTTTCCTTGAGCAGAAGCTTTTGGACGCTGTGTTTGATGGTAAGACTGTCGATTCTTTGGCAGCAGAGGGACATGAATTATCGATCAGAGATAATAAGATACAGGTTCATTCGGTTGAGCATCTCCCCAGCGACCATGATCATGTACCTGGCTACGTGTTCAAATTACTTGATGAACAAGGGAAAACGGTCGCCTACGCAAAAGCGGATATCAGCGAGGATTACCTGCTTACGATGGAAAGTGAGAACGACTATACGATCAATCATGTGCATGGCGCAAGACTTCTCCGGGAAGTCCCCATGGATTATATCCGGATGGAGCTTGGCTTGGGATATGCAAAATCAGAAGCGCTTAGAGAACAGGTGAAAAATGAATGGATAGTGAGCCAGACTCTTGAAGCTCCTCAGATAGATACACCAGAGGCTGTCGATCTTGTTAATAAGAATCCTGATACATACCTCAATGAAGTAGGGAAGAATCTGGCGTTTGCTGCAATCGTAGGACTGATGGACTGCCATTGGAAGAACACACACTATGATGGCAACAAGATTGTCCTGCGCGACTTAGAATTCCCCTTCACCTTCTGGAAATACCAGAGCAAGCCCATAGCCTCCATCGAGAAAGGAGAGGAAAACCATATACGCCTCTTTTATCCTGCGGATGAGCAAGGCGAGTGGTTGAACACAGGAGAGAACATCCACGGGGTGATCACAGATTCAACGACTGCTCAACAACTTGCAGTGTGGATGGCACCGGTAAGGAAGACTAAAGATGAGATGGAAGCAGCAATTCGTCAGGGATTCCTACAGTCCTATGAGGAGAATAAGGATGAAGCCACCTCAATAATCAGCGGTCCACTCGGTATGCTCTACAGTACCAATGCTTACTATGATTTCAGGATGGGAGGGAGAAAACACGCTCCTCAAATGGGAATATACAGACTTACGGAAGAGGCGCTTGACTCAACGAGTCTGTTGATTGAGAAAAGAGTGCAGACGGATCCGAACGCCTTCTTCGACCTCATATGGAACCAATTCAGCGACAGCGGAATCGATGGACAACGGAAAGATATGTACGGAACCAAAGATCTTCTAATAAGTAACTTATGAGAAATGGCACCGACTCCTGTCCTACCCGAAGAAGTCTGGGATGAGTGAATGCTTCGCCCGTTCAATCCTTCCAGCCCATAGAGATCGGCGCGTCTCCAGTCTTCTTCATGGCGCAGCCCTTTGCGCAGCCAGCGCAGCCATCCTCAACGCGCACCAGCGACCGGACCGTCCAGAGGAAGAACAGCAAGAACATCAGCCCCAACCCGTAGAAAATAACCTGCTCCATCATCCCAACCCCAAGAGAAGCCCCCCTTGATAGACAATGAAAGAGACGATCCACGCGACGACAGTGAGATAGATGGCGGTGAATGCAGGCCATCTCCAGGAATTGGTCTCGCGCCTTATCGTTGCAAGCACGGTGAGACAGGGGACATAGAGAAGCACAAAGACCATGAAGGAGTAGGCGGACAATGAGGAGAAGGAACCCTGTAGCACTGAGACCAACCCCTCTTCTCCGACACCGTACAACGCGCCCATGCTCCCGACCACGACCTCTTTTGCCACGAAACCGAAGAACAGCGAGACAGAGGCCTGCCAATTGCCGAATCCGAGAGGTGCGAAGATCGGAGAGATTGTTTTCCCGAGCATTCCTACGACGCTATGCTCTGACCCATACTCTACACCGAAGGGCACGCTTGAGAGGAACCAGATGACGAGCACGCTCGCGAAGATGACGCTGCCGGCCTTGATCATGAACAGCCTACCCCGTTCCCACATATGGATGAGGCTCCCTTTGAGCGTAGGCAAGCGATAAGGTGGAAGCTCCATGACGAATGGGCTACTCTTTCCTCTGAATATCGTGTTCTTGAAGAGAAGCCCTATCGAGAGCGCCAGGAATATGCCGAGCATGTAGAGCGAGAAGATGATCTCGGCCTCGTTCTTCGAAAAGAAGGCCGCTGTGAACAACACATACACAGGAAGCTTGGCACCGCATGATATCATGGGCGAGAGCAGCATGGTCAACAACCGGTCCTTCCTGGACTCCAGGGTCCGTGTCGCCATGATCGCTGGCACAGTGCACCCGAATCCCAACAGGAAGGGGATGAAGGCCTTGCCATGGAGCCCGATCGTATGCATGATCTTGTCCATGATGAAGGCAACCCTAGCCATGTACCCAGAGTCCTCGAGCAGCGAAATGATCAAGAACAGGATCATGATGATGGGGACGAACACCAACACAGAGCCCAAGCCGCCGAACAAGCCGTCTCCGATGAGAGAGGACAGCCATACTGGAGCGCCGATCCCATCGAGATACCTCATGGACGCGTCAGCCAAGAAGCTGATAGCACCGTCAATCCATCCGACGGCCGGAGCGGAGACGGTGAATGTTATCTGGAACATGAGATACATCGCGAGAAAGAAGAAAGGGATTCCGAACAATCTGTTCAGGAATACACGGTCGATATGCTCAGAGAACGATCGCCTGCTGATCGATGAGCGACTCAGCGATTCTTTGAGCAGGCCAGTGATGAAACCATATCTCGCGTCGGCGATCGCGGTGTCCACATCCTCTCCGAACACGTCATCAAGATGTTTTCGCAGGCGCTTGGACTTGGCCAATACCTTATCGCCGTTCTTCATGCCAGATATGGAATCAAGGACAATCTTATCGTCCTCGAGAATGCGCAGGGCAGTCCATCTGGGGTTCTTTTCTTCAAGCTCGGTCGAGACCAAGCCAGTCAGTTGATCGAGATGCTCATCGATCTCAGTTCCGTATCGGATCCTGTCGGTCATGCCTCCGTGATCCGCCTGCATGATGGATTCCAGGAGCTCTTTCTTGCTGGCCTGATTGATCGCCTCGATCTTGATCACTGGAATGCCTAGGAGCTGCGAGAGTTTCTTTGCGTCGATCCGCATTCCTTTCTTGTGGGCGAACCGGTTCATGTTCAACGCCAGGACCACATTCGCTCCGAGCTCGATGAGTTGGATGGTGAGATAGAGGTTCCGCTCTATGTTGGACGCGTCGACGATGTTGACCACGAGGTCTGGATGCTCCTTGACGATGAAATCGCGCGCGACGATCTCTTCGATGGAATATGCGCTGAGACTATAGGTTCCGGGAAGATCGATGATCTCGACTCGCTTCCCTTGATAGATGACGTGGCCTTCCTTTCTCTCCACTGTCTTTCCAGGCCAATTCCCCACGTGCTGCCTCATCCCGGTAAGAGTATTGAAGAGAGAGGTCTTACCGCTGTTCGGATTTCCTGCGAGCGCGATCCTCATACGCTCGTCACCATGATCTTGCTTGCCTGACCCCTGCCTATGACGAGCCGCGAATCCTTGACGCTGACAATCATGGATCCGAAGACATCATTCTTGATGACCGTTATCGTCGCACGGTCATGCATGCCCAGATCGATCAGCCGTCGTCGCAAATGCTCTCCGATATCGAGAAAATTGATCACCACCGTATCGCCTTCTACGGCCATGGTCAACGGCATCATTCGATCGCGACCTCGATATGCTTCGCCTCTTCCATACGTAAAGAGAGAAGATAGTCCTTGACCTTCACTTGAATAGGATCGCCCAACGGGGCCTTCCCTTCGATTCGGATCATCGTTCCGTTGACGACTCCCATATCCAGGAGCCTCCGATGGACATCGCCTCTTCCAGATACCTTGATGATCCTGCCTTGCTGTCCTTTCTCCATACGATCGAGTGTCACATTCATGATAGCAACCGTTCCCTTCTTGCGCGGGGTGCGTTGACCTGACGGAGAGATGCCTGGCTTCTTGAGAAGCGCATCGATCTTCTGGATCGACTGGTCAGAGAAAGCATGCTCAAGCCGATGCGCCTCTTCATGGACCGTCTTGACATCATGACCCAATACGTCCAAGAGGAAGACCTCGATGACGCGATGCCGATGCGTGATCCGTCTAGCTTCTCTCTCGCCAAGTTCGGTGAGGAGGTTCTTTGAGTATTTTTCTGCCACGATGTAGCCCTCATCGGTCAGCCGTCGTACCATCGCCGACACACTGGCCCGGGAGACACCGAGCGATTTGGCTATATCGACCGATCTGATACTCTCATTACCAGATTGTTCGAAGATGGAATAGATTGTACGCAGATAATCCTCGATGGATACGTTCATCAGATGAGGAGCGAAGACAGGAAGTTTAAAAAGATTATCGTTTGTTAGGCATGACTAACACCGGAATGATTGAAACTGTGACTTTGCTCAGGTTCAGAGGATATCGCAGGACATATCCAGAAAGGAAGGGCAGATGACCTATCAGTTCAACATCTTCTTCAAGAATTTTCCAGTATGGCTCTTCTTGGTCGCCGCGACCTGCTCGGGTGTACCCGAAGCCACCACCTGCCCGCCGGCGTCACCGCCTTCAGGACCCAGATCGACGATATAGTCGGCGGACTTGATCACATCAAGGTTGTGCTCGATGACGACGACCGTATTGCCCTTCTCCACCAGGGAGTCCAGCACCGCGATCAATTTCTTGACATCATAGAAATGCAGTCCGGTCGTGGGCTCGTCCAAGAGATACAGTGTATTGCCTGTGGCCTTCTTGGACAGCTCCCGGGTCAATTTGATCCGTTGGGCCTCGCCGCCTGACAGCGTCACCGAACTCTGGCCCATCTTGACATAGCCTAATCCGACCCTCTGCAGGGTCTCGAGCTTGTTCTTGATGGGCGGCACATTCTCGAACACTTTCATCGCTTCATCCACGGTCATGTCGAGCACATCTGCGACGGATTTGCCCTTGTACCGGACCTCGAGAGTCTCTTTATTGTAGCGCTTGCCCTTGCATTCCTCGCATTCGACATAGACATCGGGCAGGAAATTCATCTCGATCTTGATCAGACCATCACCCTGACAGGCCTCGCATCGTCCGCCCTTGACATTGAAGGAGAAACGGCCGGCCTTGTAGCCCCGCATCCTGGCCTCCTTGATAAGAGCGAATATCTTGCGCACCTCATCGAACAGCTTAGTGTAGGTCGCGGGGTTCGATCGCGGCGTCCGGCCGATGGGACTCTGGTCGATGACGATGACCTTGTCGATCGCTTCAGGGATATCGAGAGAATCATGCTTGCCGGGACGCTCTTTGGATTGATGCAGCTTCTGCATCATGGCCTTGTAGAGGATGTCGTAGATGAGCGTGGACTTGCCTGAACCAGAGACGCCGGTGGTCAGAGTGAATGTCCCGGTCGGCAGCCCGACGTCGACCTTCTTCAGGTTGTGCTCGGCGCAGCCTTTCAACGTGATCCAGCCGGTGGGCTCGCGCCGCTTCTCAGGAACGTCGATCACCATCTTACCGGCCAGGTATTGGCCGGTCAACGACTTGACGTTCTTCATGATCTGTGCCGGCGTACCGGTGGCGACCACATGGCCGCCTTCAAGTCCTGCCCCTGGTCCGAGGTCGACGATGTAGTCGGCCTTGCGGATGGTGTCCTCGTCATGCTCGACCACCACTAATGTGTTGCCGATGTCGCGAAGACGATGCAGGGTGTCGATGAGCTTCTGGTTGTCGCGTTGGTGCAGCCCGATGGAGGGCTCGTCTAATATATAGAGCACACCCATCAGGTTGGAGCCGATCTGCGTCGCGAGGCGGGTGCGTTGGGCCTCCCCGCCCGATAAGGTTCCGGCGTTTCGGGACAGCGTGATGTATCCCAGACCCACTTGATCGAGGAAATGCAAACGTTCGACGATCTCCTTGAGCACCTGCTTTGCGATGCTACGCTCCTTCTCTGTCAGCTTGAGCGTGGAGAAGAATCGGATCGCGTCCTTTATCGAGAGTGATGTGACGTCGATGATGGATCTGCTATCAATGGTGACCGCCAGGATCTTTGGCTTGAGGCGGTGGCCTGTGCAGTCCGGACATCTCGAGATGCGCATGTGCTTCTCGAGCTCCCTCCTGCGGTACTCCGATTCGGTCTGTTTGTAGAGACGCTCACTCTGGGGGATGAGCCCCTCCCAGTTGCCCATATGCGACCACTCGGCGTCGCCGTTCTTCATGCTCATGGAGAACTTGATGCGCTCGGGCGAGCCACGCATCAGCACGTCGATTTGCTTCTGGGACAGGTCTGAGATTGGCGTGAACACGTCGAAGCCGAAATGCTTGGCCACCGCTCCCAGGTATTGGCCACGCCAGCCATCTATCGCGTTGCGGTATAATGCGACAGCGCCGTCGGCGATGCATCTGCTCTTGTCCGGGATGATGAGGTCGGGATCGAATTCCATCTGGATGCCGAGACCATGGCAGGTCTCGCATGCGCCGAAAGGAGAGTTGAAGGAGAACATACGGGGCTGCAGCTCCTCGAACGGCAGGCCGCATTCCGGGCAGGCCATGCGGGACGATAGCAGATGGTCCTTACCGTCCTTGTCGATGGCGATGACGAGCCCTTTGCCCTTGTCCACCGCCTGTTCCAACGCTTCCACGAGTCGGGAACGGTCCTTGGTCTCCAGCCGGTCGATGACGATCTCGATGTCATGCTTGACATAACGTTCCAACGAGACCTTCTCGTCCACCTGCTGGATCTTGCCGTCGATCCGCACCCGGGAGAATCCATCCTTGCCGAGGTCGGCGACCTGTTTCTCATAGGTCCCCTTCTTCTGGCTGACTATGGGAGCGAGGATGGTGATCCGGCCCTTCATCTCGATAGCGAGTCGGTCGGCCATGGCTTCGGGCGACTGGGCCTCTATCTTACATCCATGATCAGGACAATGCGGGATGCCGATCCGCGCGAAGAGGAGACGGAGATAGTCATAGATCTCGGTGACCGTGCCTACGGTTGAACGGGGATTCTTCGACGTCGTCTTCTGCTCGATGGAGATAGCGGGCGACAGCCCTTCGATGGAGTCGACGTCGGGCTTGTGCATGAGCCCGAGGAATTGGCGGGCGTAGGCGGAGAGCGATTCGACGTACCGCCTCTGCCCTTCGGCGTAGAGGGTGTCGAACGCCAATGTGGACTTGCCTGAGCCGGAAAGACCGGTGACGACGATGAACTTGTCGCGGGGCAGCGTGACATCTATGTTCTTGAGATTGTGTTCCCGCGCCCCCTTGATGACAATATGTTTCATCGCTGCCGGAAAAAACAGAAAGGGCTTTTTAAGCCTTATGCATCAAAGGGGAGTGGGGAGTGGCTCAACGCTTGTCGATGACTTTCGTCATGATACGACCATAGTAGCGCTTTTCTCCGCTACCCCGTGTATAATTGCCATCGATCCTTACCGTATAAGTGCCGCTGTTCTGAGAAGGTGAGCTTGGACCGAAGGCCTCGATCACGGCACCATCGACTGACTCGAAACGGAACCATTGCCCCTTGACCTGCTGCGGAGCGAACCGTTGGAGCGGGGTGGTCTTGGGGCTGCTATCCCCAAGCGTCTTCCAGAGAGGCAGGATATATTGTTCAAGGATGGCATCATCAGGATCCGAGCATGGACGCTTGACATCGGCAAGAGCGACTTCACCTGAGTGATAATTATTGGTCTTCTCTGAGACCGGTGCCACATAATAGAATAGTTGGTTGTTCCAGTCGGCACGAGCGCTGGTCACCACGATCGGGCCACCCTCTGGTAAACGTCCGTGATTCTTTTGCAGAGAGTTAGCGATCTTCTCAAGGTCTATGACCGTACCTACAGAATGATGTTCCCCGTTATGATCTTGAGCGGGTTGATAGTCCGGAAGAGTTTTGGGCATTAGGACCATTTTAACCACACCGATACCATTGGTAACCAGCCAAGAGATATAAATGTTATCAAAGAAAAAGAAAAAAAATTAAAAAAATTCCTGCCTACCAATAGTAGCTGCACGGATTAAAAGCAAGCTGTGCATACATGGGCCAAGCCGCATGGATTCCGAAATGCCACCCTCCCGGCCTATACCAATAGGTCGCGGACGCAGGAATCCAATTAAAACCCGCTGCACACTCAACCTCCCGGGATGTATCCACACTAGGCAAATAGCCATAGGTTCCACCCACTGACGCGACAACTGAAGTCGACATCATAAGTAGAGCGAACACAGCCAAAAGAACAAGTTTATTCATGGTATCACCTCCTGATGGGCAGATAATTTTCCTTTTTTTATTGTTTTCGTCACCAAAGGATATAATTGTGGAACAATAGACCGAAAAAAGTCGTTCTTTAAAAATCCACAATCATAGAAGGCCATCTTTGGCCAACTGACTATAAGAAGAGATATTTACCAGCTCATCTTCGATGTCTACGATGTACCGGACCAGGTTCTCCAGATGAAAAACTGCGCGGACATCGACGACCTTTCCAAGACGGTCAGTCATCTTCCGCACCTCTTCCCGCGAGGTCTTGTCGTAGATGTCAGGGAATCCCGCGGTGACCGCCTTGGCGATCCGGGACATCATGGCCTTGGCCTGGGAAAGCACCACAGCCTGCTCTTGGGGAACCGGTTTGCCTTCGCCGATGCGTCGGGCAAGCTCCAACACATCATCACTGATGTTCTCCAGCTTCTTGCTCACCAGCACATATGAAGGGATGAGTATGGATTGGCCGATACCTGACGACCTGAGCATGGCGCTGTCGATGAGAGATACCGAGGCGACCTTCATCATGAGATGGTAGAGCCGGTCGACCTCATCTTCGTTGACATCGATCTCTTCGAGTTCCACATGGTCGATGAGGCTGGCGAGCGACAGGTCGATGAGGAGCGTGATGCGATAGAGGGTCTGCGTGATGCTGACCTTGGAGCAGTCGAGCAAGACCCGGACGGATATCTTCTTGCGGTCCTCATAGTTGATCTCGGTCCCGCTCATGTAGTTGAGGGTGCGACGGATACGGCCTCGCACCTCCTTGGATATCTCAGTCTTGGAATTGAGGGTGATAGTCTCGACGCCTAAGTAATAGAGACCGAATAGCATCTGCTCGATGACGTCGCCGTGCTTGTCCACATCCAACGACATCTCTTTGGGGTTCGTCTCGGACCGAGGCGCGGACGAGATGAGGAGGTTGCGGTCGCCGCGCTCCTGCACCAAGACCTCCATCTTCTCACGTAGGTTGTTCTTTCGCACCCAATCCTTGGGTAAAGTGATGGAATAGGTGGTACCGGCGATCAATTGTATCTTTCGACGATCCATGTGGACACAAAGGCACAAGAACTATATAAATATTGCGGCAACTATATAGCTTATAGAGCATAACTATATATTCTCGAGCGGCCCACATAGGTTTTAGAGAGAAAAGAAGAGTGAGGTGGATAACATGGAAGAAGATACATATGAGTTCCTGCTGGAATACAGCCAGGAGCATGGCGACGACCTTTCGGAAAAATAAGGGCTGGTCGCCCAATACATACGGCTTCTCACGTCTGAAACGATCGTTAAGGGTAAACCATATATACTATAGCGCTCCCTGCTGAGGAAAATAATCAGGGGGATAACGTCATGGATATCCAACAGGAATCATTAGAGATGCATAAGAAGCTCAAAGGGAAATTGGAGATCACATCAAAAATCCCGATCAAGACTCGAAAAGACCTGTCTTTGGCCTATACGCCCGGCGTGGCCGAGGCCTCCAGGGAGATCGCCAAGGACAAGGAGAAGGTCTACACCTATACAATGAAAGGGAATACGGTGGGGATCGTCTCTGACGGATCCGCCGTGCTTGGCCTGGGCAATATCGGCGCCGAGGCAGCACTGCCTGTCATGGAGGGCAAGGCGGTCTTGTTCAAGGAGCTTGCCGACATCAATGCCGTCCCGCTCTGCCTGGCGACACATGATCCCAAGTCCATCGTTGAGACGGTCCGCAATCTCGCTCCCAATTACGGCGCCATCCTTCTCGAAGACATCAAGGCGCCCGAATGTTTCGTCATCGAGGCAGCGCTGCAGGATCTCGGCATCCCGGTGATGCATGACGACCAGCACGGCACCGCAGTGGTTGTATTGGCCGTGATGATCAATGCGCTCAAGGCCGTGGGCAAACGGCTCGATGATGTCAAGATGGTCATCAATGGCGCCGGCGCAGCTGGCATCGCGGTGGCGAAGATCATGCTCGCTTCCGGCCTGAAGTCGGAGAACACATTGGTCCTGGACAGCAGAGGCACGCTCTATGAGGACCGGCCCGGTCTCGATCCGACCTCAGAGAAAGGGAGGATCGCCGCGCGCACCAATCCGGACAAGATTGATGGACGATTGGAAGACGCGGTCAAGGACGCTGATGTGTTCTTGGGCGTCTCGGTCAGGAATATCCTGACCAAAGAGATGGTGCAGAGCATGGGTAAGGACGCAGTCGTCATCGCCATGGCCAATCCCGATCCGGAGATCATGCCTGACGTGGCCAAGGAGGCGGGCGCGACCGTGGTCGCCACCGGCAGGAGTGATTTTCCCAACCAGGTCAACAATGTGCTCGGATTCCCTGGCCTCTTCCGTGGGGCTCTCGATGCCAGGGCGCCACGCATCACCGAACGCATGAAGGTCGCGGCGGCATTCGCCATCGCAGACCTCATCGACGACCCGACACCTGATAGGGTCATCCCCGATCCACTCGACGAACGCGTCGTGCCTGCAGTGGCAAAGGCTGTCACCATCGCATGGGCGGAGGAGAAGGATGCGGATACGTGATGCATGTCAGAAAGACGTCGCAGCATTATTCTCTCTGCTCAATTCTTCAGAATATCTCAAGGCCAACGAAGACGATTCCTACGGCGAGAGCTATGTGCGGTCCCGGCTCGACCACCCCATCATCAAGATGCTGGTGGTGGAGGAGGACCAGGGACCGGTCGGGCTGCTCGTCGCAGAGATCTGGGAGGATCTGAAGTACTGCTATAATGATATCTTGGTGATACATCCTGACCATCAGGGGAAAGGTCTGGGTAAAGCACTGATGGATGAGTTGGAACGGCGTTGCCGCGAGAAGAGGCTGGACAACATCTTCCTGCTCACCAATACGAAGAATGACGGCATGCAGCGGCTCGTCGAAACCAAGGGTTACAAGAAGGGATATCCGTTCTACATATACGAGAAGAAGCTCACTTGACCATGGTCAACCAGGCTTTGTGTTTCTCCAGCTCTCCATGGATGGCCTTATTGTAGAGCTCGCGCAGCTTGACCGTGATGGGACCGGGCTTGCCGGTGCCGATCGCGCGGTCGTCGACCTCGCGGACCGGCGTCAGTTCTGCTGCGGTGCCGGTCAGGAATATCTCGTCTGCCATGTAGAGGTCGTCGCGCGTGATGCGGCCTTCCCCGATCTCGAGCCTCTCGTCTTTTGCCAGCGCCTGGACAGAGTCCCGCGTGATGCCAGGCAGGAATGAGGTGAAGCCGGGCGTCTTGATTCGGCCGTCGCGGATGACGAAGATGTTCTCGCCGGTGCATTCGGCCACATAGCCGTCGACATCGAGCATGAAAGCCTCGTCGTATCCCGCGGCCACGACTTCCTGCTTTGCGAGGCAGGAGTTGACGTAGTTGCCGGTGATCTTTGCGCGCGTCATGGCGATGTTGACGTGGTGGCGAGTGAAGGAACTGACTTTCGCCCGGATGCCTTTCTTGACACCCTCTTCGCCGAGGTAGGCGCCCCATGGCCAGGCAGCGATCGAGACTGAGACAGGAACACCGATGGGATTGAGCCCCTGACTGCCGTATGCAAGGAATACGATGGGTCTGATGTAACAGCTGGACAGCTTGTTGTCCCGGACGACTGCGATGATCGCGTCGGATATCTCTTTCTCGGAGAAGGGCATCTTGATTGAGAGCGCCTTGGCCGAGTCGAAGAGACGGCGCACATGCTCAGGCAACCTGAAAATGGCGGAGCCTTCCTTGGTCTCATACGCCCGGATGCCTTCGAAGACGCCAGTGCCGTAGTGCAGCGCATGGGTCAGGACATGGATCTTGGCCTCGCCCCATGCCACCATCTTGCCGTCCATCCAGATCTTTTCGCTTGCGGTTATCATGGTCCATCAACTCCTCTCAGGGGCAGTGCGACCTGTTATTTAAATATTACGGGCCTAGATGAACCATTCCGGCTCAGGCAGCTCAATCTCACGCAGGTCGGTCTTGGACACCTTCTTGCCCTTGATGACGATGGCCTTGCCCAGCTCCCCGACGACGGTCGATTGCGCCGGCACGTCATGGATGACGACCGCACCGGCTCCGATCTTGCTGTCGTGTCCGACCTTGACCGGACCCAGCACTTTTGCGTCCACGCCGATGACCACGTGGTCACCGATGGTGGGATGGCGCTTCTCATCCTTATGGTCTGTCCACCAGCCATGGCCTCCGAGGGTGACGCCCTGATACAGCATGACGTCGTCGCCGATCTCGGCGGTCTCTCCGATGATGATGCCGGTGCCATGATCGATGAAGAAACGCTTGCCGATCTTTGCTCCAGGATGGATCTCGATCTGGGTGAGCAGCCTGCTGATCTGGGAGATGAGCCGTGGTAGCAAGGGGATGCGGAGCCGATGGAGGAAGTGGGCCACGCGATGCGCCCAGATGGCATGCACCCCTTGATAGAACAGCACCTCCAATGCGTTGATCCCGCCTTTGAGCGCAGGGTCTTTCTTGAAGGCTGTGCGGAGAGTCTCAATCATCTTGCTCACCGAACAATTCTGTCGATAGGTAGCGCTCACCGGTGTCGCAGACGAGGGTGACGACACGCTTGCCGCCTTTCGCTTTCTCCAATGCGACAGCGACGTTGGCTCCTGACGAGATGCCGGCGAGTATGCCTTCCTCTTTCGCCAAGCGACGCGACATCTCGATGGCGTCAGCGTATCTTGCGGTGATCACTTCGTCGACAATCTCTTCCCGATAGACGCCGGGGACGAATCCTGCACCTATGCCTTGGATCTTGTGCGGGCCTGGCTTGCCGCCGGAGAGCACCGGAGAGTCTTCTGGCTCCACGGCGATTATCTTGATGTCGGGATACCGTTGCTTGAGCACTAAGCCTGCGCCGGCGACCGTACCACCAGTGCCGACACCTGCCACGAAGAAGTCGGGCTCAGCATCCTTGAGGGATCGGATGATCTCCTTAGCCGTAGTGCGTTCGTGGACACGGGGATTGGCAGGGTTGGCGAATTGCAGCGGCATGTAGTGATCGCCTTTCGCCAGGATCTCTTCGGCCTTTGCCATCGCCCCTTTCATACCGAGCTTTCCTTCAGTGAGCACGATCTCTGCGCCGTATTGCGCCATCAGCGCGCGACGCTCTATGCTCAGGGTGTCGGGCATGACGAAGACAGCTTTATACCCTTTCACCGCGGCGACCATGGCAAGCCCGATGCCGGTATTGCCCGAGGTGGGTTCGACGATGGTCATGCCGGGTTTGAGCTCGCCACGCTCTTCGGCGTCCTCTATCATGGCAAGCGCTATGCGGTCTTTCACTGAACCCCCAGGGTTCTGGGACTCTAATTTGACGTAGACTTCGCCTTCCGTCGGAATACGCCTGAGGCGGACCAACGGGGTGTCGCCCACGAGCTCCAACACGTTTTCATGTATCATTTTTCTTCCTCCAGCCCCATCGCCATAGCGCTTCGGGAAGGATTTATAGAGAGTTTAGAAGCCGGGCGACGAGAACTACATTTAGCAGCAACAGGTACAACAATAGAGAGTGGTGGTACTGCTCATCGCAAGGATGGGTAAGGTGATGTGATATAAAAACCTTTTGGCAGAGAATATGAATTAACGGGATCGCTGATGCAACTCGTCCTTTAAAACCTTGAAATCCTTACACAAGGAGGAGAATTGCTTATCCCAAACTGCATGCATCCCCAGGTGCTTCTCCAGCTTGTTGGTGAGGAGGAAGGTATAGCCGAGATTTGCTATGACAAGCGCAATGATGATACTCTCAGTACTCCAGCTGCCACCGAAAAGGGCACGGAGAATTTGATAGACCACGAAAAGGATGTAGACGATAAGGGTCCAGGTAAGGATTTTGATCAGATCGTTTTTCCGTGAACGCATAACACTACCCTCCTGAGACCGAGATGATCAGCCAAATGATGAGGACCACGATCAGGATTATAATGGCAATCGATAACGGATCCAGGACTGCCTTTTTATACCTCATGGATCAGTTGTGAGGAAGTAGGTATTTAATTGTTGCTGTGGGGATGCCGGAAATCTTTCTCTGGCATACCTACAATCGCGTATGGCCCAAGCCAAAACATTTAAATACGCAGCGTCGTTCATCATTCTCATGACAGCTGGCTGTGACATCGGATATGGTAATATCTGCACAGACAGCATTATCGCGTTCTCTATCATTATTATCGCATAGAGCGCTTTTCCTATTCGGGAAAGCGCCTTTCACCGATAGAGAGCGCACTATGAACGACCGGGTGAGACGATGCAGATCGAGATCATGGACACGACATTGCGGGACGGCGAACAGACCCAAGGGGTCTCGTTCACTGCCGAAGAGAAGCTAGCGGTGGCAAAGACACTGCTCGAGAAGGTCCGCGTGGACCGTATCGAGATAGGCAGCGCCCGGGCATCCGACGGGGAGAAAGAGTCCATCACCCGCATCTGCCAATGGGCCAAGAATGCCGGCTTCAGTGGCAAGGTAGAGGTCCTGGGTTTCGCTGACATCAATAGGTCTGTGGACTGGCTCGAGGGCACCGGTTGTAAAGTGATCAACCTACTGACCAAGGGATCGCTCAAGCATTGCGAGAAACAGCTCGGCAAGAGCCGAGAAGAGCATTTCGAGGACGTGCGCAAGACCGTGGCCTATGCCCAGAACCGAGGCATCGAGGTCAACGCGTACCTAGAGGACTGGTCCAACGGCATGGAGGACAGCCGGCAGTACATCATGGAGCTGGTAAGCCAGCTCCGTGAGGCAGGGGTCAGGAGGATTCTCCTGCCGGACACGCTTGGCAGCCTCTCGCCTCCGATGGTCCGGCGATACATCGGTGACATGGTCACTGAATTCCCTTCGGTGTGGTTCGATTTCCATGCGCATAATGACTATGGATTGGCGACCGCAAACGCTTTGTCCGCGGTGAAGGCAGGAGCGCAAGGATTGCATGTGACGGTCAATTGTCTCGGCGAGCGGTCGGGCAATGCGGCGCTTGATGAGGTCGCGGTCGCGCTCTACGATTTCTCAGAGATGCGCACCAATGTGATCGAGGACAAGCTCAAGGAGGTGTCCCGTCTGGTCGAGGCTTTCTCCGGCAGGAAGGTGCCGGGGTCAAAGCCTATCTCGGGTGATGACGCCTTCACCCAGACCGCAGGCATCCATGCCGACGGCGACAAGAAGGGAGGACTTTACGTCAGTAAGTTGGGTCCGGAACGCTTCGCTCGGAAACGGGTGTACGCATTGGGCAAGCTATCCGGCAAGGCGTCTCTCGACATGAACCTGCAGGAGCAGCACATCGACTTGACGCCTGAGCAGAAGAAGCTTGTCTTGGCAAAGATTATTGAGCTCGGTGACAGGAAGAAGATCGTGACAAAAGCGGACCTGCCGTTCATCATCGCCGAGGTTCTGCGTACGCAGGAAGGCTACATCACAGAATTCGTGGATTTCTCGATAACTTCATCAAGGACAGAGAGGCCGGTCGCCGACGTCACGCTGAAAGCGGGGAAGACAGAATATAGGATCCGTTCCGAAGGCGACGGCGGATACGACGCGGTCATGAACGGACTTCGCTCGGTGGAGGACAAATTGGGGATCAAGATACCGACGTTGATGGACTATACGGTAGGAATCCCACCAGGCGGCCAGACCTCCGCATTGGTCCAGACCGTCATCACCTGGAAGAACGACCACGAGTTCAAGACCATCGGTGTGGATTCCGACCAATTGGTGGCGGCCTTGAAGGCCACGGAGCGCATGCTCAACCTCATGCTCATCGAGAAGGAGAACAAGAAGTGAAAATATAAATAGTGGTCCGGTCTGATGGGAGTATGGACCTCTTGTTCAAGATCATCGGCGCGCTCGGATTGGTGTTGATCACCATCGGCGTATTGGCCAAAGGAAAGAAGCCTCAGGATCTGTTCTTCATCGGTGGCGGCGTCTTCCTCGAGATCTACAGCATCTTCTTGGGTGATCTGATTTTTATCGTATTGCAGCTGGTCTTCGTTGTGGCCGCGGTGTTCAATCTATTCAGCAAGAGAAAGTAGAGATTTCTTGTTTGTCCGGAAAGATTGCAGATTCTCTTAAGATAGCCATATTAAGCCTAGATAGCCATCATTACGAAAGACATAAAAATAAGCGTGCATTAGTTGACCTTAGGTGAACTAACATGGTGCAAGCGCTTATCGAACTGGACAACAACACGAACAGGGTGTTGAACATCATCAAGGCCAAATACGACCTCAAGGACAAGAGCGAAGCCATCGCGTTCGTCGTCGGTGAATACATAGAATCCGAGGACGAGCCTGAGCTGAGACCGGAATTCATCAAAGAGATGAAGAAGATACAGAAGCAGAAATCCATCAGGGTTGACAATTTTGCGAAGAGATACGGGCTGGAATGAGATGTATGGGCTGCTTATCAAACCCAAGGCAAATAAAATATTCCAGAAGCTGTCAAAGACCCATCCGGAACGTATGAGGATGATAGGCAGGAAGCTTGACGAGATACGGGCAAATCCATCACATGTGTACAAATTCTTAAGGAAACCTTATCAGACATTCAACAGGGTGCACATCGATAAGCATTTCGTGTTGATATTCAAGATAGAACATAAAGAAAGGGTAGTCGACGTCTATTTCTTTGGGCATCATGACTATGCCTACAGAGGAAGCTTGTCTACTTGAGCACAGCGCCGCTGTCGGCGCTCGTGACCATCTTCGCGTACCGCTTGAGCCAACCCTTCGTGATCTTCGGTTCGAATGCTGGGAGCGCGTCGAGACGAGATTTTATCTCTTCATCGCTGAGATCGACTGACAAAGTATTGTTAGGGATGTCGACGGTGATCATATCGCCTTCCTTGAGGGCTGCGATCGGTCCTCTGGCTGCGGCCTCTGGCGAGACATGGCCGATGCATGCGCCTTTGGTGCCGCCTGAGAATCTGCCGTCGGTGATGAGCGCGACCTGTTTCCCTAGTCCCATGCCGACGATGTTGCTGGTGGGGGCCAGCATCTCCTGCATGCCTGGGCCGCCTCTGGGCCCTTCGTAGCGGATGACGACGACATCACCTGCCTTGACTTTCTTGTTGAGTATGCCCTCGCATGCGCTCTCCTGGTCCTCGAAGATGACGGCTGGTCCGGTATGCGTCAGGATTTCGGGGTCGACCGCGCCGCTTTTCACGACCGCGCCATCAGGCGCGAGGTTGCCGAAGAGGATGGCGAGGCCGCCCACTTCGGTGAAAGGATCTGCGATCGGGCGGATTATTTTCGTGTCCGTGACTTTTGCGTCCTTGACATTCTCTCCGATGGTCTTGCCAGTCACAGAGGGACAATCCAGATGGAGCGCGCCATCCTTCTGCGCGAGCTCGTTGAGTATGGCGGACACTCCTCCTGCATGGTCGACATCTTCGACGTGCACATTAAGGTCGGCGGGGCTGACCTTGCAGATGTAGGAGACGCGCTTGGCCACCTCGTTGATTCTTGCGAGCGGATAATCGACGCCTGCCTCGTGGGCAAGCGCTAATGTGTGTAATACGGTGTTGGTCGAGCCGCCCATGGCCATGTCGAGCGCGAATGCGTTGTCGACGGACTCATGGGTGATGATGTCTCTCGGTTTCGGTCCGTCGGCTTTCGCCATCTCGACGATCCTCTTTCCCGCTTCTGCGTATAATGCGTCGCGTCTGTCATCTATCGCGAGGATGGTGCCGTTGCCGGGCAGCGCCATGCCGATGGCCTCGTTGAGGCAGTTCATGGAGTTGGCCGTGAACATGCCGGAGCACGATCCGCAGGTCGGACAGGATACTCTCTCTAGTTCGTCCAGCTGCTCGTCAGACAGGTCGCCTTTCTGGTGCTCACCGACGCCGATGAAGACGCTGATGAGATCACTGCTCTTGCCGTCCTTGGTCTTGCCCGCCTTCATAGGGCCGCCCGAGACGAAGATGGTCGGGATGTTGAGACGCGCTGCGGCGAGCAGCATGCCGGGCGTGATCTTGTCGCAGTTGGAGATGCAGACGAGCGCGTCCACCCGATGGGCTTCGCATACGGATTCGACGCAGTCGGCGATGAGCTCTCTGGATGGCAGGGAGTACTTCATGCCGATGTGGCCCATGGCGATGCCGTCGTCGATGGCGATCGAGTGGAACTCGAAGGGGACGCCGCCTGCGTCACGGATGGCCTGCTTTACTTGTTTGCCTACTTTTTCGAGATGGACATGGCCGGGCACGAAGTCGGTGTATGAGTTCGCGACCGCTATGAAGGGCTTGGAGAAATCTTTGTCGTCCTTGATGACGCCGGTGGCTCGCAATAATGAGCGATGCGGTGCCCGGATGAAGCCCTTCTTGATCTCGTCTGATCTCATCTATTGGTGCTCCTTCTCGTCGGGCCACATGATCTGCCGCACCTGCAACCCGATGGTCTCGAGCGGGTGCTTGGATAGGTCGATGATCTCACCTTCGAGCTTCTTGAAGCCGTACTCTTCGTATTCGGCCATCCATTCCTTGGCGAATTGGTCGGTCTGGATGTAGGCGAGCGCTGATTTCATGTTGGTCTTGACATGGTCGTCCATGACCTTCTTGCCGACAGCCATCGCTCCCTTTCTCGCCGTCAATGAGACGCGGTTGAGCATGCCGACGTTTCCGTAGCGGTAGCAGAGCGGCGCGATGAGGCCGTGCAATTCGTGGTGCACTTCCCAATAGGCGAGCACCGGATTGTAGCCGGACTCGATGAGTGTGTCGTAGGCATGCTTGACCATCTCCATGACGCCGCCGCAGAGGTCGACCTGTTCTCCGAAGAGATCAGACTCGACTTCGTCCTTGAATGTCGTCTTCAGGACTCCTGGTCGGGTGGCGCCGATCGCTTTCGCGAGTCCCAGCACCGTGTCCCATGCATGACCACTCTTGTCCTGGTGGACCGCGACGAGCGCAGGCACGCCGAAGCCTTCCTCGAACTTCTGCCGGACGACGAAGCCCGGGCCCTTCGGGGCGACCATGACGACGTCGACGTCTTCTGGCGGAGTGATGTACTTGTAGTGGACATTGAATCCGTGGGAGAAGACGAGCGTCTTGCCCGGCGTCAGGTTGGGCTCGATGTGCTCCTTGTAGAGTTCAGGCTGCGCCGTATCTGCCACGAGGATGACGATGATATCGCCGTTCTTGACCGCGTCATCGATGTCGTAGAGATCCTCGCCGACCTTCCAGCCTTCCTCGACGGCATTCTTCCAGGAGGGACCGTCCTTCCGGAGTCCCAGGATGGTGTTGGCGCTCGATTCTCGGTAGCAGAGTCCTTGGCCTCGTCCTTGTGATGCGTAGCCGATCACGGCGATGGTCTTCTCGTCGAGATCCTCTTCGACGTCTTCGTCCTTGTAGAGTTCAGCGACGATCTTGCCGTCGGCGTCCTTGATCTGTTTTGTCATAGTGTTTCACCTATAATCGTTTAATGATCTGGTCTCCCATCTGTACGGTGGAGACCTTGGCGCAGCCCTCGCTCATGATGTCGCCGGTGCGGATGCCGTCGTCAAGGGTCTTCTTGACCGCGGCTTCTATCGCATCGGCTGCGTCGTCCAATGAGAATGAATATCTCAGCATCATCGCGGCTGAGAGGATCTGTGCGATGGGATTCGCGATGCCTTTTCCTGCGATGTCTGGGGCGGTGCCTCCTGCGGGTTCATACATGCCGAACCCCTCCTCGTTCAATGATGCTGATGCGAGGAGTCCGAGCGATCCGGTGAGCTGTCCTGCTTCGTCGCTCAGGATGTCGCCGAACATGTTGCCGGTGACCATGACGTCGAAATCTCTCGGTCGGCGAACGATCTGCATGGTGGCATTGTCGATGTAGAGGTAGTCGAGCTCTAGCTCAGGGTAGCCTTTGGCCACCTCGGTGACCACGTCGCGCCACAGGATGGAGCTGGAGAGCACGTTCGATTTGTCCACGCAGGTCAAATGCTTTTTTCTCTTCATGGCGATGTCGCATGCGGTTATGGCGATGCGCTCGATCTCTTTCTTTGAGTAGCGCATCTCGTCGAAGGCTTCGGTGTCGGTGATACCTCGCTTGCCGAAATAGATGCCGGACGAGAGTTCCCGGATGATCATGATGTCGAATCCTTCTCCCACGATGTCGGGGCGGAGCGGGGATGACGCTTTCAACGCCGGGTAGACGATGGCGGGTCGCAGATTGGCGAAGAAGTCGAAGTGCTTGCGGAGTCCTAGTAATGAGACGCGCTCGATACGCTCGTCGACAGGCAGGTTCTCCCATTGCGGTCCGCCTACCGATCCGAAGAGGATGGCGTCGGACGCTTCGCATGCTTCGACGGTGTCTTTGGGCAACGCGGTGCCGTGCTTGTCGTGGGCGGTTCCGCCGACATCAGCTTTGACGTAGTTGAGCGTGAAATCGAATCTCTTTCCTGCGGCGTCCAATACTTTTATGGCTTCGGCCATGATCTCTGGGCCGATGCCGTCGCCTGCCAGGACTGCTACTTTGTGAGTGGTCATGGGATCACCTCGAAATCGTGCATGTAGGGGATGCTCTCTGATGTCTTGAATATCTTGTCTTCGGCTTCGAGCAAGAGGGAGGTCGAATCCCAGGTGCCCCCGAGGAGTGCATTCCTTGCAGAGTCGTTCATCTCGACAGCGTAGGCCTCTTCGTCGACGGTGACGGTCTTCTTCTCCAGGTCGAAGGCGACCGGATCGTCCGGATGCTGTTCTGCATGGTCCATGAGGTCATGGATCCTGGATTCATCCATCGTCGCCAGCGGGATGCCGAGCATGGTGCAGTTGCCTGCGAAGATCTCGCCGAAGGATTCGCCGATGATCACTTTTATTCCCCAGCGCATCAGCGCTTGCGGGGCGTGCTCTCTGCTTGATCCGCAGCCGAAATTCTTGTTGACGATGAGGACGGACGCGTCTTTCCTCTTGTTGAATGGGTGATCGGTGTCCTTCTCTATCTCGTCGATGAAGGCGTATTCACCCATCTTCGTGAAGGTGACCTCTTTGAGGAAGCGTGCAGGGATGATGCGGTCGGTGTCGATGTCATTGCCTCTGACGACGACTGGTGTGCCTGTGCGATTGGCGACTCTCATGCTGCATCACCTCTGATGTCGGCCACTTTTCCTTCGATTGCGGCTTTTGCTACCATGGCAGGGCTCATGAGCAGGGTGCGTCCGGTCTTCGACCCTTGGCGTCCGATGAAATTACGGTTGGATGATGATGCGGAGAGTTCTCTCCCTTTCAGTTGGTCGGGGTTCATGGCGAGGCACATGGAGCAGCCGGCCTCGCGCCATTCGAAGCCTGCCTCAGTGAAGATTTTATCTAAACCCTCTTCTTCTGCGGCTTTCTTGACCTGCTGCGAGCCGGGGACGGCTAATGCACGGACGTTGGGTGCCACTTTTTTCCCTTTGAGGACTTTTGTTGCCTCTCTGAGATCGGATAACCTGCCGTTGGTGCACGATCCGATGAAGGCGACGTCTATCTTTTTCCCTTTGATGGGCTCGCCGGGTTTGAAGTCCATGTGCTTCAGGGCGAGGTCGACCGTGTCGCGGTCGCTCTCGGGGAAGTCTTTGGGCGAAGGGATGTTCTCGTCGATGCCGATGGCCTGACCCGGGGTGATGCCCCAGGTGACCATTGGTGTGATCTTGTCACCGTCTATCGTGACCTCGTCGTCGTAGTGGGCGTTGTTGTCTGATGCGATGCCTTTCCAGAAATCGATGGCTTCCTCCCAGTTCTCGGGGGCGAAGTCGCGATTTTCGAGGTAGTCGAAGGTCTTCTGGTCAGGGTTGACGTAGCCGCATTTAGCGCCACCCTCGATGCTCATGTTGCAGAGCGTCATACGCTCTTCCATGCTCATGGCTTCGATGGCTTCTCCTGCGTATTCGTAGGCATGGCCGATACCGCCCTTGACGCCGAGTTGTCTGATGATGGTGAGGATGACGTCCTTTGCCGTGACGCCTGGTTTGAGTGTGCCGGTGACAGTGATTTTTCTGACTTTGAGCTTGTCCATGGCAAGCGTCTGGGAGGCCAGGACATCCCTGATCTGGCTAGTGCCGATACCTAGGGCGATGGCGCCGAACGCTCCGTGGGTGGACGTATGCGAGTCTCCGCAGCAGATGGTCATGCCCGGTTGCGTGAGCCCCAGTTCAGGCCCGATGATGTGGACGATGCCCTGCTTGCCGCTCTGCGGCGAGAAGAACGGGATTTTGAATTGCTTGACATTGCGCTCCAACGCCTGCATCATCGTCTCTGCCATCGCGTCCTGGAAGGGGCGTTGCTGGTCATGCGTCGGGATGATGTGGTCGACGGTGGCGAATGTGCGCTTGGGGAACATGACGTCCAAGTCTCGCTCCCTGAGCATATCGAAGGCCTGCGGGCTGGTGACCTCATGGATGAGATGCAGGCCTATGAAGAGCTGTGTCTGGCCTGTCGGCAAGGTCCGTACGGTATGCAGGTCCCATACCTTCTCGTAAAGGTTTTTCCCTCCCATAGTATCACGCGGAAATTGTTTCGTTTATTTACTTTTCTGGTCTTCGACGCTCTTATTGCCTCTAGTAAGGGCTGTAACGCCTGTCCTGGCGATCTCTTTGATGCCTAACGGTCGGACCAATTCAAGGAATGCGTCGATCTTGTCGGGTTTTCCGACTAATTCTACCACCACTTCCTCTTGGGTGATGTCGACGACCTTGCCGTGGTATGACTGGCAGTAGTTCATCACCTGGTTCTGGGCGTGGAGGTCCTTGGTCTTCACTTTGATGAGGCAGAGGTCGCGGACTATCGAGGACTTGCTCTCCATGTCGCTGGTCTTGATGACGTCGACGAGCTTGTTGAGCTGCTTGACCATCTGCTCATAGGTGTTGTCGTCCCCTCTGAAGGTGATGGTGAAGCGGCTGAGGCCTGCGGTGGCGCTGGGCGAGACCGTCAGCGTGGTGATGTTGAAGTTGCGCTTCAGGAAGAGGTTGCTGATACGCATGAACACGCCGGGCTCGTCATACACCAATATGGCGAGCGTATGGTCCTTCGGACGCGTCTTGACGATTCGGTCGGAATACATCTTACTTCACCTCCTCCCAGCTCTGCTTGAATATGTGTTTGCCCCCGATGATATGCTGCAATCCCTTGCCTGGCGGCAGCATGGGCAGGATGTGCTCGGCGGGGTCAACATGGGCGTCGATAACGAAGGTCTCGTCGCTCTTCTTGGCGCGTTTGAGGGCTTCAACGAACTCAGATTCCTTCTCCACGGTGACCCCGTCGAGCTTGTATGCTTGAGAAAGTCTCACGAAATCGGGATTGCCTGAGAACTGTATGCCTGAATGGCGTTTCTCGTTGAATATGTCGAGCCATTGCCTGACCATGCCGAGATAGCCGTTGTTCATGATGACGGGCATGACCTTGATGTCGTAATGTTTCGAGGTCGCTAATTCTTGGGTGGTCATCTGGAAGGAGCCGTCGCCGTCGAAGTCGTAGACGTCGTTGTCTGGTTTCGCTACTTTCGCGCCTAAGGCTGCCGGGAGTCCGTAGCCCATGGTGCCTGCGCCGCCGGAGGTGATCCATGTGCGGGGATGGGTCCGTCTGAGATAGTGCTCGCCGAACATCTGGTGCTGGCCGACGCCGGTTGTGACGATATCCTCGTCCTGGATGAAGTCGGAGAATTTCTTTGCGAGATTGGATTGGGTCATGCCTTTGAGCGATTTGTTCTCTGCCGCCTCGACGAGTTCTTTGAGCTCTTCAAGTTTTTTCACCCAGGGGGTGTGGCGGTGCTTGCGTTTGCCTATCTCTTCTTTGTAGATCGTGTTCATGGCGGCCAATACGTCTTTGGCGTTGCCCACGATGGGGACGTCCACTCTGACGTTCTTGCCTATTTCGCTCGGGTCGACGTCGGCATGGATGATCTTGGCATTTTCTGCGAATGTGTTGGTGTCGCCGGTGATGCGGTCGGAGAACCGGCATCCTATCGCGATGAGGCAATCGCAGTTGATGACCGCGTAGTTGGCGTGCTCATTGCCGTGCATGCCCATGACGCCTAAGGAGAGGGCGTGGTTCTCTGGGAAGACGCCCTTGCCCATGGTGGTCGTGTTGACCGGTATGAGCGCGGTCTCTGCGAATTCTTTCAATTCCTTTTGGCCGTTGGCGATGATGACGCCGCCGCCTGCGATGATGACCGGTCTTTCTGCGTTGAGGAGGGCTACGATCGCTCTCTTTACCGCCAATGGATTGGGCTTGGTCTTGGGCTTGTAGGAGTGGATGGTGACCGATTCCGGGATCTTCGATTTTATCTGTGCGTCCTGGACATCTTTTGGCAGGTCGATGTAGACCGGACCAGGGCGACCTTCCCTGGAGAGCTTGAAGGCTTTGAGGATGGTTTCGGCGAGTTTCTCTGGGTCCCGTACCTGGAAGTTGTGTTTGGTGATAGGCATGGTGATGCCCATCATGTCGGTCTCCTGGAAGGCGTCTTTGCCTATCAATGAAGTGGGGACCTGGCCTGCCATGGCCACCATGGGGGTTGAGTCCATGTGTGCGTCCATGATGCCGGTGACGAGATTGGTGCCGCCGGGGCCTGACGTGCCCAGGGCTACGCCTGGCCGGCCGCAGGCTCTCGCGAAGCCGGCTGCCATGTGGGCCGCCCCCTGCTCGTGGCGGCAGATGATGTTCTTGATTGTTGATTGATGGTCGTAGAGAGTGTCGTAGAGCGGGATGATGGCTCCGCCGGTGATGCCGAACACGGTCTTGACGCCCTCCTTCTGGAGGCATTTGACGATCGCTTCTGAGCCTTTGATTTTGGTCACCTGTTTCGTTTCTGGAAGTTGAGGGCTTTGTTCGCGCCTTTGATCATGGCTTTGACAGACGCTTTTATGACGTCCTCGTCGACTGCTTCTGAGGCGAAGATGTTGTTCTTTTCGTCTTTGAATTTTATCGACACATTCGCTAATGCGTCTGTGCCGCCGGTGATGGCTTTTAGCTGGTATTCCTTGAGGTCGATGGTCGGGCCTATGAGTTTTTTCAGTGCTTTTGCCGCTGCGTCTACTGGTCCTACTCCTGTGGCGGAGGTTACTTGTTTCTTGCCTTCGATGATGAGTCCTACTGTCGCTGTCGGCGTGTTGCGGTTGCCGGTGATGATGCCTAATTCGTCGAGTTGGATGATGTCTTCCTCTTCTGAGAGTTTTCCTAAGACGTCTATGGCGATGGCGACGATGTCATCCCGCTCGACATGCTTCTCCTTGTCCGCGAGCTTCTTGATCTTCTCCGTGACCTGTTTGAGTTGGGTTTCGTCCAGTTGGATGCCGGCGTTGTGTAATGTGGTTTGGACAGCGGCTTTTCCTGAGAGCTTTCCGATGACGATGTTCTCTCCTGACCATCCGACGTCTTCGGGGGACATTATTTCATATGTCTGCTTGTGTTTTAGTATTCCATGCTGATGGACGCCGGATTCGTGGGCGAATGCGTTGCGTCCGACTATCGCTTTGTTGCGCTGGACATTGAGTCCGGAAAGGTTCGATACCAATTGGGAGGTGCGGAAGAGCTCTTTGGTCTTGATCTGGGTGGATGCCTTGTAGAACATCTCTCTGGTCTTTATCGCCATGACGACTTCCTCTAAGGATGTGTTGCCTGCCCGTTCGCCGATGCCGTTGATGGTGCACTCTATCTGTCGTGCGCCCTCTTTTACCGCTGCCAATGAGTTCGCTACGCTGAGTCCTAGGTCGTCATGGCAGTGGACGCTGATGACAGCTTTGTTGATATTCTTGACGTTCTGTTTGATGTAGCGGATCCTTTCTGCGAACTCCTCTGGCTGGGCGTAGCCGACCGTGTCCGGGACGTTTATCGTTGTGGCGCCTGCTTTGATGGCTGTTTCTATGACTTTGCACATGAAGTCCATGTCGGATCTTGATGCGTCCTCAGGGGAGAATTCTATGTCTTGGCAGTAGGATCTGGCTCTCTTGACGCCAGTTTCTACCATCTTTATTATTTCATCTCTGGATTTCTCTAGTTTGTGGTCCATATGGACCTTTGAGGTGGCCAAGAAGACATGGATCCTGGGATGTTTGGCGTCTTTGAGCGCCTCTGCTGCGGCGTCTATGTCTTTTTCGAGGGCTCTTGCCAACGCGCAGATGATGGGCTTCTTGACCTCTTTGGCTATTAATGCTACTGCTTGTTTACTGCCTTCTGACGCTATGGGAAAGCCTGCTTCGATGATGTCGACGTTCAATCTCTCTAGTTGCTTTGCTATGATGAGCTTCTCTTGTATTGTTAGGGAGGCTCCTGGTGATTGTTCTCCGTCTCGGAGGGTTGTGTCGAATATGCGTATATGGTCCATTGTAGTGTCCTTTTTAGCGGTTTTTTAGTGATGCAGGGCTCGGCTCCGGTATGGTACCGAGCGATCAAATCAGTAGAACGACAAGCAGGACAAGCAGGCTGACTACGAAGAGAGAGAGGTTCAGCGTCTGAAGGACAGGGCTCGTCTGGCTCATGATG
>JBDRHG010000025.1:0-11780 GCA_043817075.1 archaeon
TACCAAGCGCTACATCAAAGAAGGACAGAAAAAACACTGGCAAGAACGAGAAGAAAAACAACAGCAAACGTTGGTCAGCTACTCAGGCTGAGCACACGACGCGGCGCGGTCGAGAGAAGCGAGACCCGCCGTAGTTCACAATAAGTCTATAACCTTCTGATTAGATAGTCCTTTTCGTTCCGCATATATAAAGGAGAATGCAGATGGACATATTAACCTTATGAGGAATAATCCGGAAAAACGAATATTGATCAATCATATCCTGATGTTAAACTAGTATTCAATCCCTTTCCTGGCCTTGATGCCTTTCTGCCAGGGATGCTTCATCCGTGAGATGTGCGAGACGTAGTCGGCGGCCTCCTTGATATCATTCGGCGCGTCCATGCCGGTGAGCACCAGTTCGACCTTGCCGTGGTCCTTGACCAAGGCCAGCACGTCCTCGATGGGAAGCAATTCTTTGTCCAACACGCAGTTGATCTCGTCCAATATGACCAGGTCCCACTCGCCGGATTCTATCACGTTCTTGGCGTATTCCAAGCCCCGTCTGCATGCTTCCTTCTCTGCCTTGTCTGGCTGGAAGGTGAACGCACCCTCTCCCATCTCCTCTTGGGTCGTGGCGTCGAATTCGAAGATGCGGCTCTGCTTGTCGGAGAGCGCTTCGACGCCGAACTGGATGATGCGCATATCGGGCAAGAACTTCCGCACGGTGTAGAGCTCGCCTGTGTCGCCGCTCTTGAGAAACTGTATCATCTGGACGCGCAGGTTGTTGCCCAGCGCACGCATGGCAAGGCCCAAGGCCGCACTGGTCTTTCCTTTACCGTCACCGGTATAGACGTGGACCAGTCCGAGGCTCTCCTTGTTGTTGTCCCCTTGGACCGGGACCGGGGCCTTGAGACGTGTGACCATAGCTATTCACTTGCACAGGCTCCAGCCGCATTCCGGACAGAGCACGCAGCCCTCCTTGAAGGTCAGCCTGGTGCCGCATTCGGGACACTCGACCAGATCTTTGGACTTGACGCTCGGTATGTCGATCGAATCGGCGATCGCCATGCTCTCCTGGGCCTCGAGCACCATGGTGCCGCTGCCGGAGACCGCGACATGCTGCGTGGCGGTCATCGTGGCCTCATTGTTCGCCTCCTTCTCCTCCTGTTTCTTTGAGGAGCCGGCGACGAGCACCTGATTCTTGATCGATGCGTCGCGGTAGACCGTCACGTCCTTGCAGCCCAACTCATATGCGAGCAAGTAGGACTTCTTCATGTACTCCACCGATGCGTCGGCCGGGAAATTGTTGGTCTTCGAGATGGACGAGTCTGTCCATTTCTGGAAGACAGCGAGCGCCTTGATGTGGTCCTCGGGCAGGATGTCCATGGCGGTGACGAATGTCTTCCTGACATCCTCATCGAGATACTCGATCTCCTGGATGCTGCCACGATGTTCGCTGATGTCTTCCATGAGCTGGTTGTTATGTTTGCCTTCCATCTTCATGTAGTGCTCGAAGACCGGATCGACATAGAAGAAGGATCCGACCTTGACATTCTTCTCGAACACCAATGAGAAGACAGGTTCGATTCCCGACGAGCAGCCTGCAATCATTGAGATGGAGCCGGTAGGCGCGATCACGGTGGTAAAACCGTTACGGATGCCGACCTCCTTGACCTGACGGGATATGTCCTTCCAGTCAAAGCCCCATTTGCTCTCCTGTTCCAGTGCCGGGATCGGGAGACGTCCCTCTGGATAGAAACTCTTCTCGTAGAAAGGCAGGCTTTTGCGTTCCTTGGCGAGTTCGATCGAGGCGACCTTGGAATGGTAATTGATGAACTCCATGAGCTTGTCCATGAATTCAAGGCCTTCGGGCGCGTTATATGGGATTTTCAGCTCGTAGAGCAGATCCGCCACGCCCATGACGCCAAGACCGATCTTGCGCGTCGACAGCGCCATGGTCTCAATCTCTTTGAGCGGGAACTTGTTGACGTCGATGACATTGTCCAGGAAGCGCGATGCGGTGCGCACGGCCTGAGCCAGGCCGTCCCAGTCCACTTCCATCTCATTGTCCGACTTCTCCTTGGCAAAAGCCCACACATTGACGCTGCCCAGGTTGCACGGCTCATTCGGATAGAGCAGCACCTCCCCGCAGGGATTGGTGGTCACGATAGGGCCGAGGTGTTTTAGGAATGGATTGTTCTTGTTGACATGGTCATAGAAGATGATGCCTGGTTCTGCAGATTCCCATGCCTGATAGACGATCTTGTCGAACAATTGTTTGGGGTCGACGTGTCCTGCGGTCTCCTTGGTGCGGGGATTTATCAGCGGATAGGGTGTTCCGGCATTGTAGTGCTCCCAGAAGTCGGGCATGATGAGCACCGAGATGTTGAAGTTACGAAGCGCCTTATTGCCCTCTTTTGCAGTGATGAATTTCATGATGTCGGGGTGGTTGGAGTTGAGGATGCCCATGTTGGCCCCTCTCCTGATGCCGCCTTGCTTGATGACCTCGGTCATGGTGTCGAAGAGACGCATGAACGAGATCGGGCCTGACGCCACACCGCCGGTGGACGAGACGAAGTCGCCCTCGGGGCGGAGCTTGGAGAAATTATAACCCATGCCGCCGCCGGCCTTGAACACAATCGAGGTCTGTTTGAGCGTCTCCATGATCTGGTCGATGGAGTCTTCGATGTCCATGACGAAGCAGGCAGATCCCATGCCGAGCGGATTGCCGAAGTTGGCGATGGCAGGCGTGTTGGGCAGGAATTTCCTCTCGACCATGATGCGATAGAATTCCTCGATGGTCTTCTCGACCTTCGAGAACTCGCCTTTTTCGAGCATGCCGAGCAGATCGTTCCATCCGATCTTCATCTCTCCCTTCTCATTGGTCCTGTCATACATCCGTTTGAGAGCGTCGAGATGGTATCGGTTGAGCGGGTAGCGGCCTATAGCGTATTTGCCGTCGTTGCCGACGAAGTCGAAGGCCTCCTCCAGGCGTTTCTCCTGTCTGCCTTCCTTGTCCCAGACCCTCTCATCGTAGAAGATGTCGGGCAGGGCGTCGTGGACCGCTACGCGGGTGAACAGCTGTTTAGGGGTCTCCTTGAGCCGACCCTTCTCGTCCTTTCGGAGATAGCGGGCCTTGAGGACCTTGAGCGCGTTGAGATCGAAGCGTTTGTCCACCTCGTCGGTGTCCTGCTTCTCCAGCACGATCATCTTTTCTTCGCGGAGTTCGGTGCGTCGCTGACGGTAGAGCATGTAGGCCTTGGCGACCTTGGTCATCCCCTCTTCGATGAGAACGGTCTCGACGATGTCTTGGATGTCCTCGACCGAGGGCACACTGTCTGAGAAGCTCTCGTTGACCTTAGACATGACCTTGTCAGCGAGTTCCTCCGCTTTCTTGCGGTCACGGCCGTTGACTGCGGCGGATGCCTTGAAGATGGCGTTGGTAATCTTTGCCGTGTCGAATTCGACGACGCGGCCGTCACGCTTCTTGACCCCTGTTATCATTTGTACCATGTACTGTTCACCCTTTTTTCTTTATCGTGGATCATTTCTGGCCCTTGCTCGGCGTACGGACCTCTTTGAGCTTGCGCAGTTCCTTCTCGAACGAGTCGATGTCTTCGAATGACCTGTACACCGACGCGAACCGGATGAAAGCGACCTCGTCGAGACGACGTATGGCCGCCATGACCATCTGGCCGATGGTGGGGCTGCGGATCTCTTTCTGGTTGCGGGAGCGCACCTTGGATTCGATCTGGTCGACCAGTCTGTCGATCTGGTCGATGGTGATCATGCGTTTCTCACAACTGCGCACGATGCCCCGTTTGATCTTCTCTCGATCGAACGGTTGCCGGGAACCGTTCTTCTTGATGACGAAGATATTGATGAGCTCCACACGCTCATAGGTCGTGAACCGTTTCTTGCACCGCTCGCATTCCCTTCTTCTGCGTGTGGATGAAAGGTCAGCGCTGTCGCGCTTGTCGATGACCCTTGTATGTTTGTGCGAGCAGAACGGACATTTCAAACTTTACACCCTGCGATGGTAAAACACAACATGTTGTGTCCCTCACCTAGCAAGCCACTCAACATCTGCTCTATACGGGTATTGTCCTATAAATAGTTTTTCATAGTCCAAACCATATTTGGGAGTGCCACAAGAAGACTTATGTGGGTGTTCTGTAGGTCTGGCGGGCTATGGTCATCGTTAGGCTTTTCCGGGTGATGTTGGGGGTTATTGATGGGCGGTTCGCTAGGTGTAGTATCCTTCTGCTTTCTACCAATATACCAATATACATGAAGGGTAACATTTATATAGTAGTCTCTATCCGTCCCATATTGGGGTACAGGATGGTAATTTTATTCGACCGATTCAATCTTCCAGAGGATATCTATGAAGTCATCTTTGCTACCAGACAGCAGAAGATCGTCGCTAAACTGCTCATAAAAGAGATGCAGGGACGCGGCGGAGAATTCTCCAAGACTGAGATGAGCTTCTTTGCCACAAAGCTCCATGACGGCGAGCTCATCACCGAGATCGACGAGGAGCCTTACAAGGGAAAGAAGGTCAAGCTGTCCTATAACAAGCGTCAGTTCTATGACAGGATCGTCACGCCGATGAAGAGCATGGGCTTGATCTACTTCGACCTGTACAAGAAGACCTATTCTGTCTCCGATCGTCTCAACAAGGAATTGTTGCGCATCGGCCTGATGTGGGTCCAGGAGCTGAGGAAGGGAGAGAAGATCCCTCGTTTGGACGACGAGTGAGACAGAAAACGTTTTAAACTCTACCTCCTATTTTTCTGACACCATGAGCACACCTGCCCAGTTCCTGCGGGATTGGACCGAAAGGCTTGTACGCCACCGGGACCTCTTTACCAAGACACTCGTCAGCCTCGAGCCTCAAGGTGAAGACCTCATCGGCAAGACCAAGAGCGATACGACGACGTATATCATAGACCCTCTCGGCGAACGCTTGGCGGATGTGCTCTCGAAAGCGGATTCGACGTCGCGGTTCACCTTCATCTGCTTCAACACCGTCGAAGCGCTCGATGCCTTGCTTGCCTGCTGGAAGACGGCCGCTGCTTGCCCTCACCTGTTGATGTATTTTGTCAATCCGACTGTATCGGGAGAGATGAAATGGGTGCTCCGGCCTCATGCGCATGAGCGCATCTCTGATCCGGAGAGCCTGGAGCTCGGTCTGCGGACGCTGGCGGACGGCGTGCCTAAGATGACCAAGACCGACGTGGACAAGGTCGCCCAATGAATGTTGCTGATGTGATACTCGGTTCTTCTGCCGTCGTCTTCGATATGGACGGTGTGCTCATCGATTCTGAACCTTTCCATAACAAGGCAGGGGAGCTTGCGTTGCGGAGACTTGAGATCGATCTGCCGGATGAAGGCTTCTCCCGTTACACGGGCTGGGGCATCAAGGATATCCATGCGGATATGGCCTCGCGGTACGGGATCAAGGTGCCATTCGACCGACTGTTCTCAGAGAGCGAGAAGGCCATCCAGGAAGTATTCGCCGACGGCGCACCGTCGATCGACGGTGCGATTGAGTTGGTGTGGCTTTTGCATGCGCGTGGCAAGATATTGGCTTTGGCCTCGAGCTCGTCGCGTCAGTTCGTCGAATCCACTGTGGAACGTCTCGGGATAAGAGGATTCTTGATTGCTGTGCTCAATGGCCAGGACGTGACCCGGACAAAGCCTGATCCGCAGATCTATCTTTTGGCTGCGGAGCGATTGGGGAAGAAGCCGGCAGAATGCGTCGCTATCGAGGACACCGATGTCGGGGTCGCGTCAGCGAAAGCCGCAGGCATGACCGTGGTAGGCTATATGAATCCGCATGCGCATGCCACCTTGGAGAAGGCGGATGTGGTGGTGGACTCTTTCAAAGAATTGATCAAGCAGTTTTGATATCTACGCCATATTGAGAAGAGAGTGTCCCAGTGATCTGTTCCAGACTGTTGGTGACGTAATCCCTATTACGGTCGGTCATGGGCTGGGCCGCGATGACATGGGTCGCGTCAGAGAACCTTCCCATATACTCATGTATCATTCGTGCGTAATTTTCCGGATCGAAGTTCCCCATTCTGTGATCACATATTTCATTGACTTCAGTTCCATCCCATTGGAATACCCTGAGAGTTCCCCTGTCGAGCATGGAGTGAGACTGATCGAATTTCAGGAGTGGGCTATAGACAACGAGATGTTCGATACCATTTATCGGCAATTCAGAAACTATGGAATTTATTGAATCCTCTCGCTTCTTCTCAGTGAAAGAATGCCCGGCCATCGAGAGATGCGCGTCCATTCAGATAAAGGATCAGTACAGGTATTTAAATATTACTCTTGAGAAGTAGCACTATCCGACTTTCTCGAGCTCCTCGATGAAGTGGTCGACATGCTCGGAATCGAAGGTGAATCCGCCCGCTTTCTCATGACCTCCACCCAGGAACGAGGGGATGCGGTCGTTGAACTGGTTGAGGAAGTCGCCGGCGTCGAATTCGGTCTCGTCAGGCACACGCATGCTGCCGATGACGCTGCCGTTGAACTTGTTGAGCACCATGATGGGTTTGACTTTCATGTAGCGCGCGCAGAGCACGCCTTGGATATTCCTATTGGACGAAATCTGGGCATAGTCGATCTTCTGCAGCTGCTTGACATCGATGCTCATCCTGTACAGCCTCGCGAGGCCTGTCCGGTACTGGTTGAGCTGGTCCGCGATCGGGTGGATGGCGTCCACGAACAATTTGTGGTGCCTGATGTTCTTGAGCATCTCGAGAGGAAGGTCGCCGGACCAATGCCAGCGCTTGCCCGTGTTGAGCGGCGGGACGAAGCGCTCGATCTCCAGGTAGGTGCCGGAGCGGTACCGCGACTTCTTCTCCACCAGCATCTCCGGGATGAGCTCGTTGGCGCGTTCCCAAAGCTCAATGGGTATCTCCTCTCTCTTTCCGATGTCGCCGAAATAGCCCAGGAGAGAGAGGAAGAGGAAATAGGGATTGGTGGTCGTGGGGATGAGCTGTTCCCAGATCAGCAGGGATGTGGATTGGCAATCAGGATTGTGGATGGAGAAACCGAAGCGGTCTGCATCAGGATGAGGGTGATGGTCGATATAGACCACCTTGTCCGCAGGCAAGTCGTCGGACGGGGTGATGTCGGTTGCGATGATGATGTCGGAGTCATCCTCGACATCTTCGGTCTTGACCAGGAACACGTCGCCTTTCGATGACGTGTGCACTTCAGATGCGACATCCTTGATCAGATGGTAGATCAGCGCGCCGGATGTGACGCCGTCGGCATCCCAATGAGTTATGAGCGAGACCTTCTTTCCCTTGACCATGGAGAGAAGCCTCTTGAGATTGGGATGCGGAGTTGTGACCGCGGGGTCCGTAGATGCATCTGATTCGGTAACCATCTGAGGCTATCGGCATCCCTGGATGTTTAATAAGATTGTTGTGCGAAGGGATACAAATATTAAAGAATCAGTCGGTGTCACTGCTGTTTCCGTCATCGTCTCCACCGTCGGTATCGGTCTCGTATGCTGCGCTGACAGCCGTCCCTTCTGTCTCTGCATCAGGTGAATCAGCCTCTTCAGCGGCAGAATACGTCTCGTTTTGCTCACTTTCTGACACTTCCTCGAGCGATTCTTCTTTTCTCGCGCTTGCCGCGGCCTTGCTCTTGGGGACATTTCTCTTGCGGTAGTTCTTGTCCACCGCTCCGATCCTGGCCTTTGAGATCTTTGCGAGCGTGCGGTAGACTCGGGATTCCTCACCCGTCTTCTTATCGGCCATCTCGGTGTAGAACTCGACCAACCTTGTTTCGAGCGCCTTCTCGTCGCTCTCGGAGAAGTAGAGGTGGCCGAACTCATGCGTGAGATAGGAGGCTCCGATATATGCTGCGGAAATGCCGTATTGCACCGCATCTCTTTCCACGAATTCACTGAACCTTTCGGAGAGCACAAGTTCCCCATAATCTCCTTCGGCCTGGCTGATGCCTGCGACCATGCGGGGATAAAGGTCGTCGACATTGACGGCTCCGATGGCCTTGATCGGTTTGACCCTGCCGCCGTTTGCTGTCGCGTATGAAGCAAAGGCGTTGCCCATCTCAGAATCCAGATAGCTGTCGACCAATCCGCGATAGGCGATGGCCTTCTGCATCAAGCGATCAGCCGATCCCTCATCCTGGGTGTACACCACCGCGGTGCCGTCATCGGTGATCGCGGCGATGTCATAGGTGCCAGGATCCATCCTGACAGAGTCGTCATATGCCGAGACCCTCGCCGATGCCTGGAGCAGACGCGGGTCGTCGACTCCTGTCGGGTGGAACAGATCATCGATGGACGCGACATAATGCAGTCCTGTCTCTATCCCCAAACGGGGCGCCATACGTTCTATCGGCCCTATGAGCAGTTCGAGATCGGATCGTGCCATGATACCTCACACTACCTCGTGAATGGGGATCGATAGCCTGGGATGCTATAATAATCTTGTGCATCGGCCCAAATCGAGCGAAATATTTTTATATTCAAATCCATGAAACATCCGTTGATGATCGTCCAAGCGCATATGGCATACCCTTTCCTGCTCCTCTTCGGACTGGATAAGGCTTTGGGTCTCGGTCTTGACCACACCCATTATCTCATCATCCTGTTCTTCTCGATACTGCCGGATCTGGATTATGTGTTCTACTTCCTCGCCAAACGAGGCAGAATAAAACCCATCCCTCAGCATCATGAATGGTTCACGCATTGGCCTATCACCTACTCGCCCTTGCTCTTGGCATTGGTGCTTTCTCCGAGTCTCAAGCTCGCGATCGCGGTGATGGGCATCTACATGCATATGATGATGGACATGTTCAACAGCGGCGACGGATTGATGGTGTTCTATCCGGTCTCCAAGAAATACTTCAACTTCCTCTCAGACAAGACCCGTGGCCATAGCGATTTCCAATGGTTGGCGGCCTACAAGACGACCAAGCAGTACAGGGTCGACATGTTCTCATTCGCATTGGCCGCATTCCTATTCGTGTTCCAGGTATTGCTCTAGAAATAATCACTTCGATGCGAGAAGTGCGATGGAGGCGAGCAGGCTCTCGAGCTGGATGAACTCGTCGCTCCCTTCCACCATATGGAACTCCACTTCGCCGCAGCGTTCTATGATGGTCATCTTGACGCGGTCGTCGACTTCAAGCTTCCACGACTCCTTCTGCACCTGTCTGATCGCGTCGTATCCTGAGAGGCCGTACTTGAGCATGGTGTCGAGCAGCTTGTCCCTCGCCGCCACAAAATTCCCCTTCGCCGCCAAACGCAAGGCCTCGATGATCTCCTTGGGCTTTGCCATTGACGCGATGCTGTAGACCTGTTCCTCGGTGATGTCAGGGCTGAGGGCCATGGATGCCTGCATCACATTCTCGAGCCTTCGGACGTCGCCTTCCGATACCTCGACAAGGGCATCCTTACCCCCTGCATCGACCTTCATGCCTTCCTCTTTCGCGATGTGGTCGATGATGTTCTCGATGTCTGCCTTGTCGAGCGGGCGGAAACGGAAAAGCGTACAACGTGATTGTATAGGCTCGATGATCTTGGAGGAATAGTTTGCGGAGAGCACGAACCGGCAGGTCTGGGTGTAGTTCTCCATGGTTCGACGGAGCGCCTGTTGGGCCTCCTTGGTCAGGGCGTCGCACTCATCCAGGAAGATGATCTTGAAGGGGAAATCACCGAGCGTCCGCGTTCGGGCGAAATCCTTGACCTTGACCCTCACCACGTCAATGCCTCGCTCATCAGAGGCATTGAGCTCCAAGAAATTCTCACGCCACTGGTCGCCGAAAAGCTTCTTTACGATGACGAGCGCAAGAGTGGACTTACCGATGCCTGGCGGGCCGACGAACATCAGATGCGGCATGTTCCGCTGCTTGACGAAAGCCTTGGCCCGAGCGACGATCTCCTTCTGGCCGCGGATCTCTGAGAAGTCCTTCGGTCTGTATTTCTCGGTCCAAATCGTGGATTCCATCGTGGATGACGGGATGCCTCACTCTTTATATAAGTAACCCTTCGTCAAGACGAAACATTAATATGACCCTTCTATCCATGGGAATCTATGAGCTTCATCGCCGCTGTCATCGGCTTTCTCATCGGCTTCCTATTGGTGCCCATCTTATTGGGGCTTGCCAACTGGGGGATCGCGTGGGTCGGTTCTCTCATCGGGCTTCCCCCTCTCATCCTGATTGTCATCGAATGGGCATTGTCCATCATCGTGCTCATCATCCTCTTCCGACATCACAAGGCCACCGCCATCGGTTATCTCTGTGTCATCATCCTGCGCCTTATCCTGGTCTTGGTAGGTGTCGCGCTCGTTTTGCCAGATATCTCAGGGTAACAGGTGTGCATGATGTTCTTCATCAAGACGATCGGACGCCTCATCAAAACCTTCATCGGGTTTTTCCTGCTGCCGCTCGCGATGAACCTGATCGTCATCGGTCTGCTATTCATCGTATCGATGTTCGGCGTGCGCAGTGAACAGGACATCACCGCATGGCGCAACGTGTTCTCGGTGGCCTGTATACTCCTCTTCTTCGTGTTGCTGCTCAAGAAGAAGCAGTTCGTCATGGCAATCAGCTTCGGCGCATTCCTTGCCATAGGATTCTTCTTCGGGATATGGATCAACATCCTGGCTTTCATCTCGTTATGAGATCGCGGCCAATGCCTGTGCTTTGTAGGGCTCGAACCATACGCCGTTGAGCACCAAGAAATAGATCGCCAGGATGGCGACCAGCGACACCATATTGATGAGGAAACCCTGCCAGAGCTTCTTCCTGTCTTCTAACCCTACGAGAAATCCTATGACCGCGATGGAGAGGAAACCGCCGAGATGCGCGATGTGGCCGATGCCGTCCTCTAGGGGATTGAGGATGCCGAGGATGTCTGCGAGAATGGTGAGCCAGCCCACTACCATGATAGGCAGCGGGATGACGAGCTCATAGGTGAAGTAGAAGGGGTCGAGCAGCATGGCCGCGGCGACGAGTCCCATGAGCGCTCCCGAGGCCCCGACGCCAGGGGTGTTGTCCTTGAGGATGAGGAGATGGATGAGCGACGAGAAGATGCCTGAGATGAGGAGCGCACCGATGTAGATGAACCCGGTCTTGAGCGCGCCGACTTCCCGCTCCACGATGCGACCGAAGATGATGATGCCGAGCATGTTCGCCAACAGGTGGCCGATGCCGGCGTGGAGGAATCCGGATGTGACCAGAGGGAGCGGGTTGAAGGAGATGATGTCTTGCGGGTGGAGCGCCAATGACATGAAGGTCTCCTTGGAGATGAAGAGGCTCGCGATGAATGCGAGGATGTTAAGGAGTACGATGGTGAATGTGAATTTTGGCTCGGCCAAGAATCGGAAGACCACGCCGAAAGGCGCGAAGAGATCGGAAAAGGATTTCTTCTTGAAGAGCATCAGGATGAGGATGAAGGGCGCGCCGATGACGCCTTTGAGCAGCTCCCACATCAGTTTGGTCTCTGATCGGATATCATGCATATGGAGTGTTCCGGACATCTTTTCTATTTAAATCCTCCTCCTGAGCGTTAGCTTTTTATGGGGGTGCGGATTATCCTGCTGGATACATGAGTGGCGACGACAAGGCAGAGACGAAAGAGAAATCCCGATCATCTTTAGTGCGAGGGTCCGCAAGAACCCTTGCGGGTCGAGCGTAGCGAGACCCGTAGAGAATTGCGGTGTCGATACCCGAGCTGGACAATAATTTCTTATATTTTGAGAATAAAAAATTGAGTGCGTGGTGTAGCCGACGCA
>JBDRHG010000026.1:0-110953 GCA_043817075.1 archaeon
GGCTAAGAAAATCAAAATACTTAGCTCAAATGGAATGATTGCATTAGTAACTATCAACAATCCTCGCTCGAAATTTGCTTGACTTGGATCAATGAAAGTTGAAAGCATCCAAAGAATGAATGGTGCAAGTATTGTATAACCAAGAACTTTCTTCCAATTTTCAACGAAAAAAGAGATTATTTCTTCTGATTCCATTCTTCTTAGAAGTGATAAGAACTATAAAAAAGGCACTAAAACAAATTGCCAATAACATCGGGCTTAAGGGAAGTTGGATTTTTGAGAGTGGAGCGAAGCGACCTCCAAAAATTCAATTTGGGTCGGAGAAACCTGCAAGGTTTCGGAGCCCTTTAAGCCCTGTTAGTTTCGTCTGACCAACGGGAAGACCTAAAATTTAGTGCAACGATGCCGAAGGCAAAATTTTAGAGTTTGAGAGCCCGAGCTTTTTATCAATCATCTGCGGAGCAGACAATATTTTAGGGGTGCCCGCTTAACTATCTTCTTAACTTAGTAGTAGTTACAAATAGAAACATTTAAATATTAGTAAGTTTACTACTATGTTATGACTAATTTATTCAGAAAAATTGGTAAAGGAATTGCATATCTTACATTAGCAGGAGCTTTGGCATTTGGCACAGGTTGTGCAACTTCAAGAGTTCAATATAATCCAAATCCATTAGAGCAGAGAATAGAAAGAGTAGAGCAAAAAGAACCTCAAAACAAAAGAGAAAAATATGCTGTTCTTGTTAGTGGTTATACTGGGCCAAGACATATTGAGAATTTGGAATTAGCATATAAGACTTTAAGAGGTTTGGGTTTTGAGGAAGATAAAATTTTTGTTCTCGATGACGATGATTCTAATTCAGATGTTTATCCATTATACAAAAGAACAACTAAAGAAAATGTAAAGTCTACTCTTGAAGAATTAGCTAGAAAAGTGGATTCTAATGACACTTTCTTACTATACACAACAAATCATGGGGGATTGGATAGAATAAGCATTAATAATGAGGCTAATGGTGGCAAAAGAGAAGAAGAAGTGTCAAATCTATCAATGGCTAATGGAGATGATTTGTATTCAACTGAATTGGCAGATTATTTGAAAGGAATTAATCCAGAAGTTGGAATTTTAGTTTTTGACCAATGCCATAGCGGAGGTTTTGCCAATAGACTTGGAAATGGACGATTTGTTGGTATTGCTCCGAATGTTATAGATGAGCCAACAACTGGAAATACTTGGCCTCAAGCTTTTTGGAACGCATATCTGGGAAACAAAGGAGACTCAGATTCTAATGGAAGAGTAGATTTACAAGAAGCTTTTAATTTTGCAAAAACTAATGATATTAGCACTACTAAACAAGGAGAGTGTTATAAAATAAATGGTGTAGTTCATAAACCCATTTTAAAAACCAATTTAGATGCTTCTAAAATTTTTCTGAATTGAATTTAAGTGGGCACCCCTTTTTGCTCGGGCTCTCAAATTGAAACTAACACCCATTCCATGAAGTTTTCTTCATCGAACAGAATCTTTCCGGGTGTTATCAGATAATGCTTATTAACCAATAAATCAAGATATCACTCATGGACCAATCGCTCCAGCGTCTTGAGGAAGAGATCAGGCTGAGAGGGTACAGCAGACAGACGCTCAGATCATACATGTACCACGTGGGCGATTTCCTCGCATTCACCGGCGACAACACTCCTGACCTGCGCGGATACCTTCTCCACCTCACCAGACAGGACAAATCCCCTCAGACCATCCGGTTGGCTTCGGCCGCAATCCTATTCTACCTCCGACAGGTCCTCAATCAAAACCCAGAGTCCATACCTGTACCAAAACGCAGGCAGGCATTGCCCCAGGTCCTGTCAAGGGAGCACATCAAAACGATGATTTCCCTGACGGACAACCCCAAGCACCGCATCATCCTCGAATTGCTCTATTCCTCAGGACTGCGGCTCAGCGAGCTTGTCGGACTTCGCAGCGATGACGTGGATTTTTCCAGAGGGCTGATCAGAGTTAATTCAGGCAAAGGAGGCAAGGACAGATTCACCATAGCCAGCAAGAATACGTTGGATGCGATCCGTATCCTAAGTCCAGGCCTCATCCTCAAAGGGATGAAAGGGAAGTATTCCACAAAAAGCGTACAGATGGTCATCGCACAATCAGCGAAGAGAGCCAAAATCCCCTTCAGAGTCACGCCGCATATGCTCAGGCATTCTTTCGCCACGCATCTCCTCGAAGACGGTGTTGACCTCAAAGTCATCCAGCAGCTTCTCGGTCACGCCAGCCTGAGCACGACACAGATCTACACTCATGTGTCCACGGCACGGATATCACAAATAGCCAACCCCCTCGACCGGCTGTAATCAATCCCCACTGGACACCCTCTGCCATCAGCGATAAATAAGCCCCGCACCCTCTTGATCCGTGCGGTTCATCGACGTGTTCCGGGAAGGGGATGGATTGGTCGTCTGGCTCCTCGACAGCGGCCGAAACAGATTTCTCCCTGTCGCGTTCTCTCCCACCGTCCTTGTCCACGCAGCCTACCCGCGCCTTCTCGGGCTGCGGCGGGAGCTCTCCCGCCACGGCCTCCCTTCCACTTTCGAGACCAAACGCACCCTGCAGGGCGAGAAGAGGATGCTCTCCGTGCCCACGACGGTCAAGGGGCAGCGGTCGCTCGTACGGGATATCAAGCGCTTCCTGCACCACCGCTGCGAGCTCTACGACACCACGGTCTCACCAGAGGACATGTGGATGCACCGCCATGACCTCTTTCCCAACGCCGAGGTGGAATGTGAGGTCGAGCACGGCTGGCTCACCAGCATCACGCCCGTCGACAGCCCGACGGACGAGTATAGCATTCCAGGACTCCGCGTCTCGACGCTTTCGCTGACCACGGACCGGCCTCTGCAGGCCGACGAGCACCCCCGACTCGAGGAGATACGGTTCAATGATGAGACCATCAACGGGGCCGACATGGCCAAGACCTTCCTCCAACGATTCAAGGAGGCCGATCCTGATATCCTGGTCACGCCGCACGGCAGCATCGAATTGCCGTTCCTGCTGCCCATCCTGCACAAGGCCGAACCGGATTTCTCGTTCTCGCGCTTCGGCACCGACCGGCTCATGCGGAAAGGCGGATCGTACTTCTCCTATGGCCGCACCATCTTCAAGAACGCCACGGTCGCGTTGCGGGGACGGCTGCACCTCGAAAGGAAAGGTGTGCTGTACGGCGATTGGAACCTTTTGCATCCCTTCGAGCTCGCCAGGGTGTGCCGTTCGCGGCTCCAGGTCATCAACCACCGCTCGGTCGGTTACGGCGTCACTTCGCTGCAGACCTACTATGCGCTCAGACGGGGCTATGCCTTCCCCTCCACGGTCTCCTGCATGGAGCGATGGACGTCGGCCGAACAGCTCTTCAACGCCGACCGCGGTTCCTTCATCTACGACCCAATCGTTGGTTACCACGAGAATATTGCCGAGATCGACTTCGTCAGCCTCTTCCCCTCCATCATGGTCAAGCACAACATCTCGACCGAGACCCTGTTCTGCAGGTGCTGTCCGCGCAACCGAGTGCCTGGGATGAGGATGAATGTCTGCACCAAGGAGCGCGGCATCATCCCGGAGCTGCTGGAGCCGCTGGTGGCGCAACGCATACGTTACAAGGAGTCAGGGACGTCGCAGCATCTGGAGCGGGCGAACGCTTTGAAGGGCGTGCTGGTCACGAGCTTCGGCTACATGGGCTTCCGTAAGAGCCTGTTCTCTCGCATCGAGGCGCACCAGGCCATCCAGGCCTATGCACGAGAGACGCTGCTTGCCGCTAGCAGGATCGCGGAGTCGCATGGCTTCGCGGTGATGCATGGCATCACGGACAGCATCTGGGTGAAAAAGGAAGGATTGACCGAACAGGATACGCAGAGGGTGATCGACGACATTGAGTCCCGCATCGGGCTGCCGGCGAAACTGGAGGGCATCTACCGCTGGATCGTCTTCCTGCCGTCGACGCAGGATCGGGAGACGCCGGTTCCGACGCGGTACTACGGCGTGTTCTTGGACGGCGAGCTCAAATGCCGCGGCATCGAGGTGAGACGGCATGACACGCCCCCGCTGCTGGTCGAGCTGCAGCTCACCATCATCAAGGAGATATCCACAGCAGGATCAGAAGAAGAGTTCCTCACGTTGATGCGCTGTAGCATCAGACATCTCAAGCAGACAATTGCGCGGATACGGGAGGGCCTGGTTTCCCAGGACGAGCTCATCATCACGCAAGGCATCTCCAAGACAGAGTACGCATCGCATATCGCGCAGGGCGTGGTGGCGGACAAGCTGCAGTCGCAGGGTCTGGCTCCGCAACCAGGGCAGTATGTACGGTATGTGATCACGAACAAGAATGCTGCGATACCGATACACCGTTATTCGTTGCCGACGTCGTCTGACTGCTTCCCCTTCGACCGTGCCGAGTACATGCGGCTGGCTAGGCGCGCGGTGCAGAACCTATTCTTGCCATTTGTCGATGGCGTGACGGAGGAGCAGCTGACGTTGGCGGATGCATTGCAACGCAGGGTTGCTGTGGAAGGGCTGCCGTTACAGATCGTCGAGAGCGTTCGGCAACTATTTTAAAGTAGTGATGGTTCTCACTCTATAAGGATGGGGGATTCTCTTGATGCGAGAGTACTTCTTTGTGTGGATCCGCGTAGCGAAAAGACTAGTATGCTGGTTGCAGAAACGATGCAGATGATGTGGCACCGGTTCGGCGGGAGCGAAAAACCTTCTTCTGCGACCGAGATCAGGCAATACGATATCAAGAGGACCGAGCCCTTCAGGTTCAATAATGTCGAATATCTGCTGATCGGCCCGAAGGCTATCTCCACTGCTGAAGTGGCGTCAGATATGATGGCCGCAGCCATGGGGCCGGACAGCCCACCTTATGCCTCGATGGTTCTAATCGATACAGAACTATTCAAAGAAGAGCTTAATGATGGGAGACGCCCAGATAAGTGCATCAACAAAATGGCATACATGGATCCCCTAATGCCGATAGTTGCGATAGGGCCCATGGATGCGCCGATCACGTCGAAACTATCTCAAGGTGGCGTCAAGCATTTCGCTGAGGATGAAGCACACGTTGCGATGTTGGAGGATGTTCTTTTTGGTGAGTTTGATGGGCCCGATAACTTTTTTTCAATCATGACTAAATTCGGAGGAAGCGCTGATGACTATAATATTGAAAAATTAGAATCAGCAAATATTGTCAGAGTATGCAGAATTTTAACTGACATCATAGAAAGTCCAGGCAGTTTTGGACTTACAAACGAGTTAAGACTCATCGGGACTGTAGGAGCAGGAAAACAAGGGGATATAGATAAAGGCATAATTCGTAGTTTGGGAATTGGTAATACTCTGATTAGAAATTTTCCTGGGGAAATAATTAGAGATTTGCAAGATCATGCAAATTATATATCAGGAGTGATGAATGAAAATGGAAACTATTCAACTTCTTATACCGATGGTAGATTAAAAAATATTATAAATGACATAAATAATGGTATTATACCATTATTTTCTTCTGCACCACATTATTTATTATTTTCTCATCAAATTCCATTATCTGACTCAGATACACATTCGTTATTACTAGGAGAGATTTACAAGGCAAGAAAACTAATCTTGATTAAAAGAACAGATGGCATATACCTATTTGATCCTCTTCGAGAAAAAATCACACTCCAGGAAATGAATGAGCACCCACTGATTTCTAGGATAACAAATAGGATTCATAGATATCATCAAAGAAATAATATCAAGTACTCAATCATAAAGGCAAGCGATATGATAGCAGGGAAGATTACACGTGACGGGACCAATAAATATGGACAGAAGGATAAGACCACTAACCACTTAGCCGAAACGTCCATGCTCGATTTCTTTCTTGATAAATGTAAACATGTTCAAGAGATATATGTCGTCCACGTCGCGCCTGAGGAAATGTATTTTAAACGTAAAAACAAGTGGAACCATATAATCACAAAAGAAAAATTAATTGATTATCCGCGTTTGTGGTACGATATTCAATTGAAGAACATTTTGACAGCGATTAATGGAACTGGCGGACATAAAATAATCCGCCAATAATCAAACCTTCCCATCAAAGAGCTTCATCTGCCATCCCCTCAGGCTGTCAAGCTTCCCTGTCAATGCCGCCTGATGCATCTGGTCCTTGTTCAGGATCAGATGCTTGGTCACCCCGGTCTTCTCGGAGATCTGATCGCGGACCAGAGATAACCGATTGATGAAGGCTTTCTGTTGGGGACTATACCGCTTGGCTCTTTCAGGATTGAAAGGTATCGGTTTCCGCATCCCTATGCCTACTTCATTGAAGAATCGTTGGGCCTGAGCCCGCACCAAAGGGTGGACCCCTTTCATCTGCTTCCATCCGTCAACGTTCCGAGGAGGGTTGCACGCGATATCCATCAAAAGTTTGGTACTTATCACGAAATGCACCGGGCGATCAAGCCTCTGGGCAAACTGCTCCCGCAAGAAATACAATTGCTTGAGCACACCACGTTGCCTATCAGTGAGCATCCCGTACCCGCGCAGATCTGAGAAGGTCCCTTCACCATAGATGAATCCTTTGTCTTCAAGTGCAATGAACTCTTCCTCCACCCATTGGAGGTACCCTTTCTCAGAGAGCATGGCTTCCAGCTTGTCCCGCAGAGGGATGAGATACTTGCTGTCGAGCACGGCATAGGAAAGCATCTCCTCTTTTAGCGGCCGCTTGGTCCAGTCAGCCATCTGGAATTTCTTGATTTTCTTGACGCCGAAATATGTCTCAAGCAGAGAACCCAAGCTGAGATCAGTCATGGCAAGGAACTGCGCCATCAATTGCGTGTCGCACAGCCCCCGGACCTGAGTGCCGTATTGACGGCGGATGATGCGAAGGTCGAAGCTCACATCATGGAAGATCTTGATGATATCTGGATCGGTGAGGACCTCAAGAAAAGGAGACAAATCCTCCAGCTGGAGGGCGTCGAGAATCCAGTTCTTCTCCCGTGTCGAAATCTGGAATATGGCCACATATGCGCCGAAATGGTGCAGATTGTTCTCGCACTCTATGTCTATACCGAGCACCTTGCTCTGTTTCCACTCATCAGCGGCTTTTCGAAGCTTCTCCGGGGTATCGATAAAGGTGAACTCTACGTCAGTCATAGCTGTTCATTGCTCTTTACGCTTGTCCATATAATACTTACGTCTTTTCTCGTCGAATCGCTCGATAGCGTACCGGAGCATGGTGCGGGGCATAGTGGCGGCATGACGGTCCAGGAAGGCCTCTTCGGTCTTCTGGTCGCGTTTTCCTACCTCTCGGAGCATCCAGCCTACGGCCTTGTGCATGAGGTCATGAGTGTCCGAAACGAGCAAATCGGCGATCTCGAGCGTATCAGAGAACTCGTTGTTCCGGATGAATGCGAATGTGGTGATGATCGATATACGGCGCTCCCAGAGGAGGTCTGAACAGGCCGACTTACGCAGGATAGAGCGGTCCTTGTCCAGAAGATAGTCGCCGAGAATCTGTGGTGCCGAGAGATCGACCAAGTCCCAATTGTTGACACGAGATGTGTTGGCTATGTAAAGGTCGACGGCTTTTCTCTTTCCGAACTTATCGGCCCTGCGGTAGATGTCAGTGAGGATAAAGATGGCAGTCAACCGATGCTCGTGGACAGGGCTCGCCAGCAGCTCTTCGACACCTTCCAACGAAAGGCCACGGTGCTTCTTGGCGACCTTCCGCTGCTCCGGCACGACCACGCCCAAGAACACGTCACCCTCGCCGTACTCGCCAGGACCGGTCTTGAAGAAGCCCTGCAACACCACCCGCTTCTTCTCGTCGGCCAGCTCGGCGAGGTCCTGTTTGACTGCATCTGCTGAAGGCATGACGGATGAATATGTAGAAAACATATAAAAAATGTCTCAAAGAATAGCATACCCCAGCCGGGATTCGAAGAATTCTTTCGCCAATTCGAAGCGAGGTGGGTTTCGCTAACGCTCAAGCCCACGTGATGGATTCACATTGAATATGAATCCGCCCTGTTTTTCCAGGGTTTTTGTTAAAAAGCCTGCCCCAGCCGGGATTCGAACCCGAGTTTTAGGATCCGCAACCCTACGTCCTATCCAAGCTAGACTACTGGGGCCTATCACCAAGCGATTGAGAAAATGTTTTTAAAGCTATTGCTTTTTAAGGAAGGAGGAGCTTGCCTTCTTTATCTGGTGTCGTCCTCGACGTCGCATTGAACTGATGGCCTCGATGCCGTTCTCATGCATCTGCCGGATCCGTTCAGTGGTCGTCGAGATCTTTGCCTTCAGTTGAGGGATGTGATAATTGATCCCATCAACGACGACACGCTTTCCTTTCTCAGTGATATTGGCATCCAGGTAACGCATGTGGCGTGGCAGCATCGCACCCGCGCTGGAGATGTGCCCGATGCTATTCATGCCTCTTCCCACGACCGCGTTCTTCCTTTTCCGGATGGCGTCCAGCATCTCCTCGCCGGTCTCTGCCTCGGCATAGGTCACGATGGAGCCGACCTGGGATAAGATGTGGGCATCGCTTCCCCCGGTATAGGCCATGCTCCTCTCCAGTGCCAGTTTGGTCGCACGCAGGTTGCCCTTCTCGCTGTTGAATCCGCTGATGACCTCGAGGAAATCGAGGCGCTTGAGCACATCCTCTGATATCCATCCCCGCTGGATGGCCTTGAACAGGCCTGCGGGTGAAGGCACGAACGGGTGCGCCGCACCCACAAGCGCATTGTACCCTTCCAAGATATCGAGCGCATCATCCATTCGTACCGAAGTGATGCTGTAGGGATTGCCTCCGCGGTTCTTCTCCACATGCTTCTTGAAGAAGTCCAATCCGTCTGAAGCGGAATAGAAATAGATGAGCATATGAGGGCGCTCATGCACAGTGAGCTCCATGCCAGGAATCACGACCGGTCCGGTCTTGCGGGCGCAGGCCTGCACCGCTCCCCTGATCTCATTATGGTCAGTGACAGCCACCCCGATGCCCCTATCCGCAGCGTATTTCATGAGCCGGGGGATGGGAGTGAAAGAGTCGGAGAACCTCGTATGGACATGCAGATCCATGGTGAGCTGATCACAGATCAGATCAGCAAGGGGAGGTTTGGAATAGGAGATGCGTTCAGTAATCGCCATGTCCACTTTTGGTGGAGAACCATTCTTAAACATTTCGATGGTGGAGTGGTAGAGAGACGTGTCAGGCCTCGAGAAGGCAGAATCCGCTGTTTTCCCGACCGGAAAACCAGAAACCTTTTATACAGGCGTCGTGTCCATCGCATGTGAAATCATGACAGGAGCAACAGCGATCATCGGCACCCAATGGGGTGATGAAGGCAAAGGCAAGATCGTCGACATCCTCACCGAGAAGGTCGACGTGGTATGCCGAGGCACGGGCGGCAACAACGCCGGCCACACCGTGGTGGTCAAGGGCGAGAAGACCATTCTCCATCTCATCCCGTCAGGCATCCTACACAAGGACAAGACCTGCATCATCGGAAACGGCGTCGTCATCAATCCAGAGATCCTGTTCAAAGAGATCGACACCCTCATCAGCCAGGGCGTCGAGATCACACCCGACAACCTCCTCATCAGCGACCGGGCGCATATCATCTTCGAATACCACATACAGATCGACGGACATCAGGAAGATGGGAAGGGCAAGGCCAAGATCGGCACCACCAAACGCGGTATCGGACCCTGCTATGAGGACAAGGCATCGCGCCAAGGCATCCGTGTGTGCGAATTCGTCGATCCTGTGCTGCTGGCAGAGCGCCTCGCACGCCAAGTGGACCGCAAGAACATCGTGATCACCAAGGTCTTCGAGGGCAAACCATTGGACGGCGGCACCATGCTCAAGTCATACCAGGCGCTCGCTGATCGCATCAGGCCATTCGTGAAGGACACCGGCCATCTCATCGATGAGCTCCGAAAAGAAGGCAAGCAGATGCTCTACGAGGGCGCCCAGGGGACGCTGCTCGACATCGACCATGGGACCTATCCCTATGTGACCTCATCCAATTCCACGATCGGCGGACTCATGACCGGACTGGGCGTCTCGCCCTCCTCAGTCGGCGAAGTGGTGGGCATCATGAAGGCATACACCACACGCGTCGGAGGAGGTCCGTTCCCGACCGAACTCACCGACGAGACCGGCGATCTCATCAGGGACAAGGGGACTGAGTTCGGCTCGACCACCGGAAGACCCAGACGATGCGGGTGGCTCGACACGGTCATGGTCAACTATGCCAAACGCATCAACGGATTGACACAACTCGCAGTCACGAAACTCGATGTGCTCGATACCCTGGACACCATCAAGATCGGCATAGGCTATCAGATCGAAGGGGAGGATATCCCGACCATCCCACCGGAGCTCGGCACGCTGGAGAAGGTCGTGCCTGTCTACATCGAGATGCCCGGATGGAAGCAGGACACGTCGGAGATCAAGGAATATGATGACCTGCCAGACAATGCCAAGGCCTTCCTCGACAAGGTCACTGAGCTCACCGGGTTACCGACCAGCATCGTCTCTGTCGGACCCAACAGGGAACAGACCATCTTCCACGGATGAAACATTCGTATTCTGGTGACTATTAGTCACAAAAAAGCTTATATGCCATGTAACTATTAGAGAGAAGGACGACAGATTCCGCCGTCCAGGCCTATGGCATGGATAAACGCATTCTATAAACTGCCGACGAACGGGTATGACCGCTCGGTCATCCAAGCGCTCGAGAGCCTGCAGGAATCCTGCACCACCATCTGCTACGTCTCATTATCGAAACCCATCCGAGATGTGAAGAGCCTTCTCAGCGACAATCCCGATATCTCCGCGCAGTTCATCTTCATCGATGCGTCAGGGATGCCCGTTGATGGACAACAGGCCTCTGACACCATCAGGGTCAACGACAGGCTCGACAGTGACGATTTCTTCCGAAGCATTCAAGCGGTGCAGAGCGCGGTGCATCCGGACGGCATGTTCTTCGATTCATTATGCGACCTCTCCGATGCGCCCGACAAGGAGAAGGTCAAACGATTCATCTTCTCGTTGATAACCCTCATGAGAGAACATCATGTCAGGGCATTGTTCGCCTGCAGAAAGGAGAACAACAACGAGCTCCTCAACCAGATGGCCATAGCTGTGGATTTGGTCAACGAGCTGATGGAGACCGACGGACCTTAGAATTCCGACGGTGGCAATGGATCAGAGGTCTGATAATTCGGCGCCTCTTCGGTGATCTTGATGTCGTGCGGATGGGACTCGCGCAGGCTCGCAGCAGTGATCTTGATGAACTCCGCCTTGCGGTGGAAATCCTTGATGTCCTTGGCTCCAAGGTAGCCCATCGACGCGCGTAGCCCACCAACGAGTTGGTAGACGACCTCGGTGATGCTGCCGCGATAGGGGACGATGCCCTCGATGCCTTCAGGGACGAGTTTGCTCGACGGGACGCCTGCCTGACCATAGCGGTCCTTGGAGCCGCCCATCATGGCCCCGATGCTGCCCATGCCCCGATACTTCTTGTATTTCCGGCCAGCGACGAAGATGGTACGGCCTGGGGTCTCTTCAGTGCCTGCGAAGAGGCTGCCGATCATGACCGCCGATGCGCCTATGCCTATGGCCTTGGCGACGTCACCTGAGAATTTGATGCCGCCGTCCGCGACGACAGGGATGCCATGCTTCCTGGCCGCGAGAACGGCATTGAGCACAGCAGTGCATTGCGGGACGCCGACGCCTGTGACGACACGGGTCGTACAGATCGCACCAGGCCCCACGCCGACCTTGATGATGTCAGCGCCTGCCTTGATCAGGGCTTCCGCGCCTTCAGCAGTAGCGACGTTACCCGCCATCACGTCCACGTCGTAATTCTTCTTGATCGCCGCGACGGCCTTGAGCACATTCTCTGAATGGCCGTGAGCGGTGTCGACGACAATGAGATCGACCTTGGCCTCGACCAATGCCTTGACGCGGTCGATATCGGTCGGCCCGGTCGCGGCCGCGACCTTGAGATGGCCCTCCGCGTCCTTGAGCGTGTTTGGATACTGTTTGCTTCGTTCTATGTCCTTGATCGTGATCAGGCCCTTGAGACGGCCTTTCTTGTCCACGATGGGCAGCTTCTCGACCTTCTTGGTGTTCATCAAAGAGAAGGCCTTGTCCATCGATACACCCTCATCGATCTTGATGAGGTCGGTCGTCATGATCTGTGAGAGTTTCTGGCGCTCGTCCTCCTTGAACCGAAGGTCGCGGTTGGTGACGATGCCGACGAGAAGTCCGTCCTTGTCGATGATAGGGAATGACGCGATGCCGCGATCGGCGCTGATGGCGCGCGCAGTCCCGACCGTGTCGCCGGGGGACAGCGTAAGAGGGTCGTAGATGACCCAGCTCTCTGATTTCTTGACCTTGCGGACCTCGGCGGCCTGCACATCCGCAGGCATATTGCGATGGATGACGCCGATGGCGCCTTCCCTGGCAAGCGCGATAGCAGAACGGGCCTCGGTGACGGTGTCCATGGCCGCAGAGATGAGCGGCGTGTTGAGAGTGAGCCGCTTGGTCAGCTTGACAGAGACGTCGACATCTCCAGGGAGCACAGCAGAATGTTTCGGAATGAGAAGAATATCATCGAAGGTGAGTCCCCAGTCGATAATTGGTTTCACCATTGAAAATGAGAGTTCCGGATGGTATATAAAACTTTTGGTGGTGGTAAAAGCCCGAAGATTTTAAGAATACTTGAGGCTGCCCGATGTCCATGGGAAAGGAAGCGAAGCCGATCAAGGTGGAGAAGAAGTCAGCGGACGCGACCATCAATCTTGCGCTGGACACGATAGCTATGGGCAAGCAGGCGTTGGTATTCGTCAACACAAAGCGGAGCGCCGAACGCGTGGCCGAAGACCTATCCAAGAAGACCGGCATCAAGGAAGCCGCCCTAGAGCGGTTGGGAGAATTCGTCCATACCTCGCTTCCCCGACCGACCAAGCAATGCGAGCGGCTGGCAAGATGCATCAAGGGCGGGGTAGCATTCCATCATGCAGGACTGGTCGCGGAGCAACGCGAAGCCATCGAGGATGCCTTCCGGGACAACACCGTGCGCATCATATGCTGTACCCCGACGCTCGCCGCTGGCGTCGACCTGCCGGCGTTCCGCACCATCATCCGCGACGTCCGCCGGTATACCGGAAGGGGTATGACCTTCATCCCTGTGCTCGAATATCTGCAGATGGCAGGCCGCTCGGGAAGACCATCATTCGACAAGAAGGGTGAAGCCATCATCGTCACCAACAACGAGGAAGAGAAAGAGACGCTTACCGAACGCTACATCCATGGCGATCCCGAAGAGATATACTCCAAGCTTGCGGTCGAACCCGTCCTACGTACCTACCTGCTCTCGCTGATCGCTTCAGGATTCATCACATCCATCTCATCCATGATCGCGTTCTTCTCTAAGACGTTTTGGGCCCACCAGTACGAGGATCCCGACGCGTTGACGGCCAAGCTTATGGCGACGCTCGACTTGCTAGAGGAATGGGAGTTCGTCATCCAGAACGGCGATAAGAATCCCACCAGTAATGAGCCTGCATTCGTCTCGGCCGATCAGCTCACCGCTGAGGGGAATGACAAATTGCGCACGACCCTGATGGGCAAGAGGATATCGCAATTGTATCTGGATCCGTTGACTGCGTACCAACTCATCGAACGCATCCGACGGACCACCACCGTGAAGTTCGACACCTTTGGTTTGTTGCATGCGTTCTCGTACACGCTCGAGATGCGTCCGTTGCTCCACATGAGGAATGCGGATTTCGAGATGGTGGAGGATGCGTTGGCCACGCATGAGGAGAATATGCTGGAGAAGGAGCCCAGCATGGCGTCCATCGACATCGATGAGTTCTACGATTCTGTAAAGACTGCGCTTTTCTTGTCAGAGTGGATAGAGGAGAAGGACGAGGAATACCTTCTGGAGAAATATGCGGTACGGCCCGGCGAGACCAGGGTCAAGATCTCGACCGCAGACTGGCTGCTCTTCGCCATGTCCGAGATCGCAAAGATCATGAGCTACCGCGACCTGGCAAAGCCGCTGGCCAATCTCCGCACCAGGCTCAAGTACGGAGCCAGAGAAGAACTGCTACCGCTCCTGCGCATCCGCAACATCGGAAGGGTGCGGGCGAGGAAACTCTTCTTCCATGGCATCAAGGATGCGGGTTCGCTCAGACGGACAGACAAGGCCACGCTGACGCAATTGCTCGGCAAAGCCACGGCGACCACGATAAAGGTCCAGCTCGGACAAGAAGATGGGAGCGTGGAAGTACCGAAGAATAAACGGCGTGGCCAGATCAGCCTTGAGGATTGGTAGCCCGCTTCGCTTTCTGCTCGCGGCCATAGCCCACGCGGCGGACGGCGCCGCACTCAAGGCACGTGGTCGACACATGAGACGCTAAGAGACGGACTCGACAATTCTTGCCATGCGCCAAGAACGCGCCGCATGCGCGGCAAAACCTCCGGTTGTAGGGCGGCGGGATGCGCACCTTGCATTTTGTGGTGATGCCTCTGGCCAACGCGACATAGCGACGTGAGAGCTTCGGCTCTTTGGGGAAAGCCTTCGCGGCCTGCGTGAAGAGGTCGATGATGTTGTCGCGGGCTGCGGTCTTGGCGCGTGCCTTGACTCGAGGCTTCATGAAAACAGAAGAGGGATAGAACTATATCTGTCTTATGGTTGGAAGTGAGAAGAAAAATGAATAAGAGAAACGATTATCGTTTCTTGGTCTTCTTTGCCGTCGATTTCCTGCCCGCCCTTCCCGGGACCTGGCCGGCTTTAGCCGAGCTACGCATAGGGACCTTGCCAGCGCCGTTGGTCAACATGCCGAAGATCTCGCCAGAGCCGCCGTTCTTACGCGCCACGCGCTCGATTCGCTCGAGGACCTTCTTGATCTGCTTGACCTCGAGGCCCATATTATTGAGACGGACATTGTCGTCGAGACGCTCCTGGAAGAGCGCGAGCTTTCTCTCGAGCTCGACGGTCTTCGATATATCCTTCTCCATGCCTGCGAGGCGCTTCTTGAGCACCCTGTTCTCGGAGAGCACACGGCTTGCCAGCTCTGACTGCACGTTGAAGTTCTCGATGAGCATGCCCGCCTCATGGCCGGTGATGAACTCGTCGCGGAGCTCGTCGACGTCGACCATGTTGACGGTGATCTCGCCGAGCTTCTCCTCGTAGAAATCCAGCCTTCCGAATTCGCTCTTGATCCCGGAGACCTCATTGGTGACCTCGCCACGGAGCTGGGACAGCTCTTCTCGCATAGAGGACAGGTCTTGCTGGAGTGATCGCATCGTCTCAGAAACATCAGTATGCCCAGTGGGCTGGTTACGGACATCCTGCTCGATGGCTTCGAGACGTTGGCCGAGGCCGAGCAGGTCGTCTTTTATCTGTTTGATTGGCTCATCCATGATGAAAATTGTGTGAGAAGTCCCCCGTATTTAAAGTTTACTGATGAGTGGAATGAACGATGTCGTCCTCTCAAGTGGTGGCAACCAATGTGCATCAGATACGAGAATATGCAAGAATAAGAATGATCAGTCTGAGAAGATGTGATGCTTCTCTTTGCCTTCGAGCTCGGATATGATACGACGTACGATGACCTTGTCGGGGTCAGGCATGAGCTTGACGCGCTTCTTGATGTCCGCGAAGTTCTCGAAAGGCTTGTCCTTACGGGCCTCGATGATCTCCCACATGTGCTTCTTGCCAAGGCCCGGGAGGAGCTCGAGCTGATGCATCCGTGTGGTGAGGGGCTGTGCCTTGTTGAAGAATTCTACGAACTTGTCCTGGTTCTTCTTGACGACATCGGTGATGACAAAATGGAGCTCCGCCTTAGCCGTCGTCGTGAGCTTGTCGATGTCGATCTTGCCTACTATGTGATGCACCTTGTCGCGCTTTCCCTCGCCGATGTAGATCTCCTCATAGGGCTGGAGGAAGATATCCTTCTTCGGGACGACCTCAAGAAGGGTGAACCTAGATACGCCGATAGCCTGGGCTATCGGGCTCTTCCTGTGACTCGGCCTCGGGTCGAACGGATGACCGTTCGGGAGGAAGTCGAGCACGGTGGCGGTCTCCTCTTTAGGGGTTGCGATGTCCATTGCGGACGTGTTTTCAGGCATCATTCGTTTATTTCTTCTCGAGCGCGTATTCCTTTATGACGCCGACGATCTTCTTCATGTTATCCTGGTTGACCGTGAGCGTATAGCCTTGCAGCACGACCTTGAGGTCTTCGACTGAATTCGGCATCATGTCTGCAATCTTAAGGATGTGGATCTCTTTGAGACGCGGGACGTCCAGTGCTTCGATCTTCTTGCGGAACTCTTTGGTTTTCGCAGGAGATAGCAAGGGGAATTGCTGGAGGTAGTCCAAGGTCTTGTTTGCACGGAAATTGAGCTCCTCGTCGCGTTTCTTCATCGCGTCAAGGTGTTGTTTTGCCTCCGTCAAGGAGACAGGGGATTCGGTGATGACGTCAGGGCTGAGCATGATTCATTCCTCCTACATCTTCTTGAGGTGATCGGGTGCGACGACGACAGTCTTCTTCAGCCGACCGTCTGAGATCTCTACCTCATAGCATCTTCCTCGCTTCTTCTGCACCACGCCAACCTTGCCGTGGAAGCGACGAAAGTATATCCCTTTCTGCACCGCGGTCTCTGCTGAAAGCAGGACTTTCTCTCCATCTGTGAAGCTCTGCAATGCACGGGTGATGTTGATCTTTCCTCTACTTGCGATGTCCTTTTTGAACATATGACGCGTTTTACGGCGCGCTCCTCCAGTTCTCTGTACCATTGTCTTTTCCTCTCATAAATGATCGTGAATCGTCGGGACACCGTCAGGCACAGTCTCATTACTGCTACCGACGAGCCGACCCCCTATCACTCTACTGACTAACGTAATAGCAAGGGAGTACCATCTCATATTTAAATGTTTGCGCCAGTGACTGCACGACTCCACGACGAGGAAGACTACTGACATTTATAAAGTCTCCGACAGGTGAAAAAGAAAAAATTTTAAATAGAGACTGTCATTACTCCACAAGGATGGATTACCGCAAGCTCATCGAGGAACAGCAGCGGCTCGCAAAAAAGGTGATTGTCGAGGACAGATTCGATCGCCTCAAACTCGCTGGAGGAGCTGATCAGGCATATTTCGAGGGAAAGATCGTGTGCGCCGTCGTAGTGGTACGCGTCGAGGACCTCAGCATCGTAGATAGCGCGTTCTCCATACAGGAAGCACCCATGCCCTATGTGCCTGGATTCCTCAGCTACCGCGAAAGCCCCATCATCGTCGACACTTTCAACAAGATCAAGGAACGGCCAGATTTGCTCTTCGTCGACGGCAACGGCATCCTGCATATGCGGGGTCTGGGCCTCGCCAGCCATGTCGGCCTCCTCCTCGACATACCCACGATAGGCGTGGCGAGGAAACTGCTCCTCGGCGATGTCGAGGACGGTAAAGTGCTCATCAAGGGCAAGGTGTTCGGCGAGGTCATGGAGACCCGGGAGCATGCGAAACCCGTCTATATGAGCCCAGGCCACATGATCAGCCATAAGACTGCGTCAGCGCTGACCAAGAGACTGCTCACCGGCTACAAGCTCCCTTACCCCCTCCACGAAGCCCATAAGCTGGCCAACAAAGTACGGCGAAAGTACCTGAAAGAAGAGGACGTAACCACTGAGGAATAGTTTATAAATATTGGCGAATTCTTGAGTTTCCATGCCAGACGAGAGCAGTGAAAGCGTTCATGAAGGAGATGAGCCCGCGGCTGACAATGGTCCGAAAGGCGAGACGATCGATGCTTTGGTGGATGGGGACGGAACCGAGGTAGAAGCATCCAGCGGAACATCGTATGCGAGTGAGGCCGATAAGTATGATAGTGATGATTCGGTCGAGGAGAAGGAATACCAGCGATCCGATGAGAAAGGAACCCGCACCATCCATGGCGCGGTCATGATCATCGAATACACCGATCCCGATACCGGCGAAGTCACCTATGTCTTCGAGCGGAAACCAGACGATTACGCCATCGAGGAATTCCGGGACTGGCTCTCCTTGCTCGGTGGCGGTATCGACACCACGGACGCCGAGAATCTGGAGAAGGTGCTTGCAAGCGACGATACAGAACTCATCATCGGTGCGCTCAGGGCGGCGAGCGAATACACCATTCGCCGCGAGGTCAGTGAAGAGGTCGCGAGCAAGAGCGCGCAGTCCATCCTGCTCAAGGCGCTAGATGAGCAAGACTCATACTTCAGACATAACAAGGTATCCATCCCCGAGGGAGAGTCATACACGTTCTTCTATGTGGTCAAGATCGCGGACAAGGGAGAGTTCGAGACGCTCAAGGCATCCGGATTCACCGACGACGCCGGCGATCTCGTGCCGCTGACGAAACGGGAGGCCGCATCCTTAGGACCGAAAGGATACGCCTTCGACCACGGCGACATCTTATTCGACTACCTTTCCAGCTCCAAGTCCGCTGCTATGTCCGCTCATGTCTCATCAGAGATCAAGGCCCCATCCGCTTCGGCTTCAATCCACCCAATCCGACCAGCGACATCAGTCAAACCGCTCGAGGCGATGGTACAACCGTATCAGATCAACGCGCTCAGATATGCCGCATAGCAGATATGCTGCACCACCCACTGGACATCGTCGCGTAACGCATGTAAGTCCAGGAATTCTTAGATCAGCTTGAGGTGATATCGATGGTAACGGTTGGGAAAGAGAACAAGCAGGACGTTGGATTCCTGCCCAAGGACGAGCTGTTCATGATAGAAGGTGACGCGAAGAGGGTAGAGGACACCTTACGGTCGCTGGCAAGACGGATGAGCCAGGACGCAGCGGTGCTCGTCATCGATGGGGCAGGCATGTTCGACGACCATATCCCTAGAGACATAAAGAACAGGATCCATGTCGTCACGCCCCACTCGCCTGAGAATCTCATCGGACTGCTCGGCGATCTCGACCAGGTGATACCGCTCAACAAGATCGGCGGGCTTGTCATGACACCACTCCCTGCTGAGGGAGATTGGGAATCAGTCCAGCTCATGGATGACGTCGCGAGGTTGACCAAGTCGCATCGATTGTGCACAGTGATCGGCAGTATCGGAGAGAGCACGACAACACAGGTGACATACGGGATGCCCACGCCAAGGTATCGTGTGTGAGAAAAAAAGAGAGCGAGTGGTTGATCAGAAGAATGTTTTCTTCCCAGAGGCGTCCCGATGATAGACGCCGAACTCTGTGATCTTCTTGGCCAAGGACTTATCGATGCATGGGCCCTCGACACACATCCGGATGCCCAATGGATCGACCGAGCACGAACCGCAGATGCCGCAGCCGCATTTCATGTATCGCTCCAGCGAGATCTGGCAACCCACTTTGAACTTGTCTGTCAGGTCGACGACGGCCTTCATCATCAGCTCGGGACCGACGGTGTAGACCATGTCGATGCCGCCCTTCTCCAGCAGGCGACGCAGCACGTCAGTGATCATGCCTTTCTCGCCGAAGCTGCCGTCGTCGGTGCAATAGTGGCGAGTGACCTCGCCAGGATAGCGTTCGCTGCGATAGAGGATCAGATTCTTGCTGCGCGCCCCGATGATGAGATCGCTCTTGATCCCCTGGACCGCGGCCGCTTTCGCCAACCAGGTCAACGGCGCCGCGCCATAGCCCCCTCCGACCAATGCGATGCGTTTTCCCGAGAGCGAGAAGGGATTCCCATGCGGACCGGTGAAGCAGAACGACGCCCCTTTCTTTGCAGAGAACAACGCTTCTGTGAAACCGCCCACCTTTGAGACTGTGATAGAGAATGAATCATGATTGTCCTGATAGATGGAGAACGGTCGCTCATTGACGCCAGGCAACCAGAGCATGATGAACTGTCCCGGCGCTCCGCAGAGATGCCCGGAGAAGGAGAACGTCTTGATGCCGTCGGCCTCGTCCTTGGTCCTGAGAAGGGTCGTAGGGAAGGGCTCTTTCGGCGGCCTGCTCCCTCCGCAGCAACCTTCACCCACGGTCGACCACCCCGATGATGTCCTTGATGCGATTATAGCCGTATATGTCCATGAGCTCGGCGAGCTCTTCATTGATGCGATCGAAGACCTCGACGCCGCGGTCCAACACTGCGGTGCCCACGCCGACGACAGTGGCGCCGGCCATGAGCATCTGCATCGCATCCTCTCCAGTAGCGACGCCGCCGGTGCCGATGATCGGTATCTTGACCGCCTGCGATATGTCGTAGACAGTACGGAGCGCGATCGGCATGAGCGCGGCTCCAGTCACACCACCCATGCCGAAACCGAGCGCGCGTTTCCCGGTCGATATGTCGATGAGCATGCCAGGACCCATGGAATTGACCGCACATATCGCATCGGCGCCAGCCGTCTCGGCAGCCTTGGCCAGGCCTGCGATGTTCTGGACGTTTGGTGAGAGCTTGACGATGAGAGGCAGCTTCGTCTTCTTCTTGACCGCCTTAGTAATCTTGAGGGTCGCTTCGGGCGTGCTCTGTCCGGCCATGGTGCCGAAGCCCGGCGTGTGCGGGCAGGAGAGCGGAATCTCGAGCGCAGCGAAGGGAAGCTTGTCCGCGAAATGCTCGGCGAGGAAAGCGAATTCGTCGGCATCCTTGGCCACAATGCTGCCGATGACCGGCACACCCAGTCTTCCGATGCCGGAGAACTCTTCGAGCGCAGCCTCATAGCCGGGATTCGAATACCCCACAGCATTGAGCAGGCCACCAGGGAATTGGTGCACTATGGGTTGCGCATGGCCCTTGCGCGGCTCGCGCGTGATGGATTTCATCGTCACTGCACCCGCACCGTTCTCGACACAGAGACGCATCGATGCCGTGGTCACCCCGAGGATGCCTGAGGCAAGGACGGTCGGGCTCTTGAGCTTGCTTCCCAGAAAATCGACTCCAATCGATGCCATACCAATATGATGGGAGCGTGCTCCTATAAAAATGTTGTTTCCGACCCGAGGGGTAAAGTATATATAACTCGACAGTTTGCCCAACCCAGAAGGCATCAGTCATATCACTGGTTTCTTTCATTTTGGGGGTGTCATGATGGATGAGAAGGAGATACGGTCGAAGCTATTCGAGGCGGAACGTAAGATCAGTGTCCTTGAGTGGGACGACAAGCGGATGCAGATAAATCCATACAAGAAGGCTGAACTTGAGAAATTACGGAAAGAGAAGAAGAATCTGGACGAAGAGCTTATGAAGTTCCAATAGGCTCAAAGGCCATATAATGCCCTGAGATCAGCAGGCGCCTGCCAGGGCGGCGAGAAGGTCACCTCGACTTTCGCGTCTTTGACACCATCAAGTTCTACAATCCTATTCCTCGCATCATCGACCAATACCGGACCATAGGGGCAGCCTGGCGTGGTAAAGGTCATGAGCACATGCACGTTGCCGTCGTCGACGGTGATCCCATAGATGAGCCCAAGAGATACGATTTCCATCCCGAGCTCTGGATCCATCACCTTCCTGAGCGCTTTCTCCACAGTCTCCTTGTCCACCATGATATTTCACGGCGGTAGAACGGTTTTTATAGTTTATGCACTCCCACATTGTAAGCATGAAGATACGAAAGGTCGGAAAGGAATATGAGGTGGAATCCGCCTCGCGCAAAGGGACGGCATATACCGTGGACCCTACCAAGCGTACCTGCACCTGCCCCGCATACACGTTCAAATACTCGAGGATGGGATTGCTGTGCAAGCATCTTGAAGCGGTTCTTGACCACATCGAAGAGGAGGAGGGTGAAAACGGCGACACCCTGGTCGATGAGGTCAAATCGGCAGGAGAGATGGACAGTGTTGAGGCATGCGAACGGTTCGGAGAAGACGCGGTCGAACGTGCGCTCGCAAGCGGCCAGCTCATCGAAGAAAGGGGCAGGTTACGGTCGATGAAGTGACCATGCATTGACAATTTCTCGCGGCAAACTATTTAAATCATGATGCAACCCGGAAATCTCATGCCGTCCGACAAGGAGGTCAAAAAGGAATTCAAACTCAAGGCGAGCCAGGACCCTGATAAGTACTACGCCACCAGCGTGCTCAAGAGCCATGGTTTCATGCGCAAGCGATGCTCCTGCGGCACGTTCTTCTGGAGCACCATCCCTGACCGCAAGGTCTGCGGCGATCCATCATGCTCAGGAGGCTTCGGTTTCTTCAAGGACACACCGGCAAAGAAAGAGATGGACTACATCCAGGTCTGGCAGGAGTTCGCAGCGATGTTCAAGGGCCTTGGCTACACCCCGATCAAGCGCTACCCCGTCATCGCGAGATGGCGCGAGGATACTGATTTCGTCCAGGCGTCCATCTACGGCTTCCAGCCGTATGTCGTGTCAGGCGAAGTGGAGCCGCCGGCGAATCCGCTGGTGATCCCACAGTTCTCGCTCCGGTTCAACGACATCGACAATGTCGGCATCACCGGTTCACATTACACCGGCTTCGTCATGATCGGCCAGCACGCATTCATGCGACCCGACCAATGGGACCAGGACAGGTTCTTCTCCGATATCCACACCTGGCTGAATAAGGGACTCGGGCTGCCCAACGACGAGATCATCTTCCATGAGGACGCATGGGCAGGCGGCGGCAACTTCGGCCCTTGCATGGAGTACTTCTCCCGGGGCCTCGAGCTGGGCAACCAGGTATACATGCTCTACGAGCAGACGCCGTCAGGCCCAAAAGAGCTGCCCATCAAAGTGCTCGACATGGGCATGGGCCACGAGCGAAACGCATGGTTCACCAAGGGCACCAGCACCAGCTATGAGACGACCTTCCCGACCGTGTGCAAGGAATTGTACAAACGCACAGGCGTCAGTCCGGACTCCGACCTCATGCGCCGCTTCCTCCCTTACTCTTCCTATCTCAACGCCGACGAGGTCGAGGACCTCGGCAAGGAATGGCAACGCGTGGCAAAAGAGATCGGCGTCGGCACAAAAGAGCTCAAAGAGCATATCCTGCCGCTGGCCGGACTCTATTCAGTGGCTGACCATGCCCGGACCCTGCTTTTCGCGCTCTCCGACGGAGGGCTGCCGAGCAATACCGGCGGCGGGTACAACCTGCGTGTCATCCTACGACGAGCGCTCGCGTTCATAGACAAGTTCAAGTGGGATATAGACCTGCCGACCGTATGCAGGTGGCATGCCGACTATCTCAAGCCCATCTTCCCCGAGCTCTCCGAGAACCTCGAGAACGTGCAGAAAATCCTGGACGAGGAGAAGCGCAAGTTCTTGGCGACCAAGGAGAAGTCGCACCAGATCATCGCCAAGATCATCAATGAGAATGAAGACATCGATGAGGAAAGATTGCTCCGCCTCTACGATTCACAGGGTGTCGCGCCCGAGCTCATCGCCGAAGAGGCAGAGAAACTGGGCAAGACCGTCAAGGTGCCCGACGACTTCTATGCCAAGGTAGCCGAGCTCCATGAGCAAGGCGAACAGGAATATGCGACCGTGCGCGAGGAGAAGCTGCCTCTCGAAGGGTTGCCGGACACCGAAGGGCTCTACTTCGGCGATTACACAGTCGGAGAGAACAGAGCGAGAGTGCTCAAGATCATCGGGGAGGACGTCGTGCTCGACAAGACCGTCGCGTACCCCACATCAGGCGGCCAGCTCCATGACCATGCCACCATCGCAGGGCAGGAGACCGCAGACATCTTCAAACAGGGCGGCATCATCGTCCATCGCCTCAAAGAGAAACCCGTGTTCGTGGAAGGCGACGAGGTCACCGTGACCATAGATCCGGATTGGCGCCGGCAGCTGGCCCAGCACCACACCGCGACGCATATCGTCAACGCTGCGGCGAAGAAGGTGCTGGGGAACCACATCAACCAGGCCGGCGCCAAGAAGACGCATGAGAAGGCGACGCTCGACATCACCCACTACAAGAGCGTGTCGGACGAAGAGCTCAAGCAAATCGAGGAAGAAGCCAACCGTATGGTCGAAGCAGATTATCCTATCGCGAAAGATTTCCTTCTGCGCGCTGATGCTGAGAAGAAGTATGGCATGCGTATCTATCAGGGCGGCGCGGTGCCGGGCAAACATCTGCGCATCGTGGCCATCGGCGATGTGGACATCGAGGCATGCGGCGGGACGCATCTCAACCGAACCGGAGAGACCGGCCATATCACCATGATCAAATCGGGCAAGATCTCTGATTCCATCGTGCGCCTGACATACACCGCAGGGAAAGCATCGGAGCAGAAGGCCGGTGAGCAGGAAGGCATAGCCAAAGAGGCTGCAGATCTGTTGGGTTGCTCCGAAAAGCAGATACCTTCACGCGCTGCGGAGCTGTTCAATAAATGGAAGGCCGCGAAGAAGGCCAAGAAGAAGAGGCAGCCTGTGCCTGAGGACGTGTTCTCGCTTTCGTCTTCTGAAGAGACCGTCGGCGATCCTGTCGCCGAGACGGCCAAGGCGCTCAAGACGCAGACTGAACATATCGTCAAGACCATCACGCGTTTCAAGGCAGAGATCGAAGCGTTGCGCTGATCATCAGACGCGACGCGATATCTTATGAGTAGCTGTCCAGGGTGGTCTGCTGTTTTCTTGCGCAGTAAAAAACGCTCGCTTTCAGTATGGAGCTGATGTCTATCCCGAACTTCTTCTTGACGAAGGCCTCTGAGAACTGCATCATGATGTCGTCGGAGGAGAAACTGTTAGGCGGGTTGTCTAGCGCAGTCCGTGTCGCCTCCCTGGTCACCCAGACGCCGAGCGGCGCCTTGTATTCGTCAGTGATGAAACGGAACGCGAGCACGGTCGCCTGCCGTTTGAGCTGTGTGAGCTTCTCGGCGATGGCGAGGCGTACCGTGTAGTAGCCTCCCGCGGTCTGATACGCGTATTGCTTCCTGCCACGGAAGGTCTCGTGGTCAGTGGAGAAGACCGGCGTGATTTTTGAGTCCGGCACGTACATCTCGAACAGTTCGTAGCCGAAGATGCCGGGCAGCAGGATGATGAGGTAATAGTTGCCCAGTATACCGCCGAAGTAGAAGCACGGGTCAGCATGCTGCAAGGTGATGAGCCCTTCGACCAGAGATTTGCCGATTGTGTCATCAATGGCGGTGATGGACCAACGTGTCGGCGTGAGCTTCCGGTTCTTCTTGAGCCCCATCACACCCACCGATAGCGAACGGGAAATCTGGTTCTCCTCGATGCCGTGCTTGTAGAGGTAATTTATCGCGTCTGCGGCCTTGAGGTCGATGTCGTCGGTGACCTTCTGCATCCTGGCGACCGCATTGGGATTGGATGTCGCCTCGGCGTCCTTGAGATGGCCTGTCGGTCCGCGCGGCGCGGCCTGTGCGTCGAAATCGATGTTGAACTTCGGCCTCTCGGTGAGACGTATTTCGACATCCACCGGTCTCTTCGCGATAGCGATGTCCTGGGAGAGCTCGAGCAGCTTATCCTGCTTCCGTGCGTTGAGGATGTGGGATTGGAAATTGGCATTGAGCAGAGATGAACGGATGTCGACAAGCTGGTGGAGGGAGAATCCCTGAGCGGCCCAGCCGCGGGGATTGTCATAGTCCTCGCGGTCATAACTGGCCTGCGGTGTGGACAGGATGCCGACATTGATTCGTGGGTAGTTGAAACGCCCGACGAAAGGTGTGGGTGAGAATCCTGAGAAGTTATCTGAGTCCACTAGTTTCTTCGATGAGAAGATGGTCTTGAAACGTTGGCATGTAGGACAGTTCTCATCACCGCAATATTTCTTGCAGTCTCGCCCTTTGCATATAAGGCAATTGTACGGGATGCGCATGGGGATAGTTGTGCGGCCATACAATAAAAGCCTATCTGCGAGCCACCCTGAAGTGGTCACGGCCCGACAAAAGGTTTTAATATCGCAGGCCATCACGCCTCCGGATGGCGATACCGCAAGAGTTCTTCACCAAGGTCAAAGAGGCCCTCGATTCCTGCCATAATCCTCTCATATTCTTCGACGACGATCCCGATGGAGTATGCTCGTTCATCCAGGTCTATCGCCATATCGGAGACGGGCATGGCGTCGTGGTCAAGAGCATGCCGATCATCGACGAGAAATTCCTCCGGAAGGTGGAGGAATACCAGCCCGACAAGATCATCGTGCTCGATGTGCCCAAGATAAGCGAGGAATTCGCGCGCCAGGCGAAGCGTGACATCATCTGGATAGACCACCATGACGGGGAAGTCCCAAAAGGTCTTATCAAATTCAGCCCGAGAGACTACGACAATGAGAATCTCTGCACGTCAGGAATCGTCTACAAAGCGCTTCGCGAGCATCTCTGGATCGGTTCTGTCGGCGCGATCGCGGACTGGACCATGCCAGATTTCATAGAGGATTTCAAGATACAATACCCAAAACTCCTCCCTGCCAGGGTCCATGCACCTGAGAAAGCGCTGTTCAAATCAAGGGCCGGCCAATTGGCAAGACTCATCTCATTCATGCTCAAGGACAGCACGACCGAAGTGATGAAGTCTGTGCGTACACTCTGTAGGATAGAGGATCCCGAAGAGGTGCTATCGCAGACGTCCTCCCAGGGAAAGTTCCTCGCCAAACGAGCGGACAGGATGGCATCGGAATACAAGCATGTGCTCGGAACGGCCAAGAAAGCACGCACAAGGGATGAATTCCTCATATTCACCTACTCGGACTGCAACAATTCCATCACCAATGACCTGGCCAACGAACTGGCTTTCCTCTACCCCAACAAAGTGATCATCATCGGCCGTGAGAAGAGCGGCGAGGTCAAGATGTCGATACGCGGGTCCCGATACCACCTTCCTTCTCTGCTCGAACAGGCACTGGCAGGTGTCAACGGCTACGGGGGCGGGCATGAGCACGCTTGTGGCTCGGCGGTCAAGAAAGATGATTTCCCCCGTTTCCTCGAACAGTTCCGAGACGCTGTCAAACGGGTCAAGAAAGAACGAACCGCTTCCAAGAAGGAAAGCACCACTCAAGGAAGGTAATAAATCTTTTTAAACATAGAGGCTGTCTAGTTCTTATCTGTCTGAGGGGGGAATAGTATTGGGTATATTCGGATTTGGAAAAAAGAAAGAGGAATTTGCATCATCTGTTTCTCCTGTCTCTCGTGAGGCTGAAAAAGACATCCTCAACGCCGATCTGGACACGGAATTACCAGAAATTCCGACATTCGATTACGAGAAGCCTGCAGAAAAGCCCGAACCGGTTCGGTTGGACACCATCGACGAGAGTATAGAAGGATCCGAGACTTCGGCATACCATATTTCTGATGCGCATGAAGAAGAGGAAGGAGAACAGTATGAACGAATCTCCGCTCCTGCTGACGAGGGATCAGAAGAGCCCGAAGAGATCAGACCTCCTGAGGACCCCGTCGAGGAAGTGGTGACCGAAGAGAAGGAAGACTCGCTCCTCGAAGATGAGTCCGAGGAACCGGCACCTGGACCATCGGTGGAAGACGATTCCCATATCGTCGAGATATCCGAAGAGGGCCAGGTCGAGGGGACGGACGATTTCTTGCACGATCTCGAGGAGGCGGTGGAGGAAGAGGAATGCGACCAAGGATTCCTCACCACCATCTACAAGAGATTGGCCAAGAACGAGCAGATGACCATGGACATCCTCGACGGCATCAAGGGATATTGGGAGAACAGGCTCAAGGATTTCGACGATGTCTCGCCAGATATCTCCGGCATCCAGAGACGTATCATAAAGAAGCTGGAAGACCTGGACGTGCTCGAACAGGAATGGGCCGAAAGCAAGAAGGAGCTGCGCAAACTCTCAAAAGAGATGGAGATCGTCGAATCTGAGATTCATTACCGAGCGCTCGAGCTCAAGGACCTGATGCACCGCGAAGAGACCCTCGAACGACAAAGGAATGAGAGGGAAGGGAAACCTGATAGCGTCGTGCGATCAGCGCCTGGCGGACGCGCATTCCGCCTCCATGACGGTCGATTGGTCAGGACAATACTCGAGCTCGTCGATGCGTTGCGCAAGATGGACCGTGAAGAGTTCGACACCTACTGCCACGATGGCGGCAATCATTTCGCGACTTGGATAGAACATGTCTTCGGCCACTCGGAGCTCGCCGAAAGGGCCAAGACCACACGGTCACCTGAGGAGTTATCCCAGGAAATCCTCAAGGCATCGGCGGCAAGCCTCTGAATTATTCTGCCAAAGCTATTTATAGCGACCATCCTTCCCACTCACCATGATACGAGCGGTCATCTTTGATCTGGACAACACGTTGATGGATTTCATGCGTCTCAAGCGGATGAGCTGCGAAGAGGCGATGGACGCCATGATTGACGCCGGGCTAGACATCCCCAAAGAGAAGGCCATGAAGAAACTTTTCTCGCTATATGATACATACGGTATCGAGTACAAAGAGATATTCCAGAAATTCCTCAAGGAGACAATCGGGAAGATAGACTTCAAGATCCTGGCCAGCGGCATCGTCGCGTACCGGAGAGTCAAGAACGGTTTTCTCGCGCCGTATCCAGGAGTACGCCGGACCCTCTTGTCGCTGCGACAGATGGGGGTCAAGTTGGCCATCCTGTCTGACGCTCCTCGTATGCGCGCGTGGACCAGGCTTGCCGCGATGGGACTCACCGACTATTTCGATGTGGTGGTCACATTCGACGACACCAAGGTGACCAAACCCCATCCCCGTCCCTTCGAGAAAGTGCTCAAGCTCCTCAACATATCACGTGGGGAGGCGGTCATGGTCGGGGACTGGCCTGAACGTGACCTCAAAGGAGCAAGGGAGATGGGCATCACCACCTGCTACGCCAAATATGGGTCGGTCAAGACCTATGCGAAGGTCAATACAGACCATGTGCTCACCCGCGTCACCGACCTCATCAAGGTGGTGGAGAAGGAGAATCGTTGATGATGGACGGCACCCTCGACGACATCCTGAACAAAAAGACTGTTTCTGTCATCATCAGGCCTAATGCCATCAAGAGTTCCATCGATGGCTACGACGAAGCCCGCGGAGCGCTCAAGGTGTCGGTCAAGGCACCGCCTGAGAAAGGGAAAGCGAACGCAGAGCTCATCCGGTTCCTGAAGAAGGAGAGTGGCAAAGATATCTCTATCATCTCTGGATTCACATCCCGGAAGAAACTGATCAAGATCCCCTAATCATCCTGGTATTTGGGGATGGCCATCTCGACCTTCTGAGAATATTCATTGGCCGACGGCGAGAGCATCCATTCTGTCAGCCTTCTGGTCTCGTACTCGTCCGGCGTGTGGATGGCCTCATGGAGTTCGACCTCGTGGAGCTGGTCGCCGATGAGATCATCGCGCACCCACATCGTGCTATCGCCGAGGAAAGTGTAGCCGAGCAGACCATGCCCCATGACCGAGACCGGTTCCTTATGCAATACTTTAGCCTCTGCGAATTTTGTGGTGTCAGTGATGCGTTGATGCATCTCCAGCTCATAGCTCCGATCGTACACGACTGAGTGCTGCATCGGCACCGGCGTCGGAGGGGCTGATCCGTCTGTCTGGACCGCTCCCCTCTGGAGAGAGAAATGATCGAAGAGGATGTCAGCCTGCCGGATACCTTTAGCCTTGTAGATCGCGGTCCTGATCTCGTCGATCGAGGAATCCCTCAACGGATGTTTGTCTGAGAAATGCATGATAAGGTGAAAGAGGGAGCATTGAAATAGGTTTCGATTGGGAAAAGGATAAATAGTCAACAGAACTCCAGGAACGTATGAAAATTGATGGCACTCCCTATAGGACCATATGGTTGGATAAGGACGATGAGAGGACCGTATGCATCATCGACCAGAGGACACTCCCTCATGAGCTGATCATCGAGAGGATTCTTACGGTCCGACAGATGGAAGACGCTATCAGGGACATGCATCTGCGCGGCGCCCCTCTCATCGGCGCTGCAGCGGCTTTTGGGATGTATCTCGCCGCGATCGAGCTCGGCAAGGATGTCGATGCGGAGTCGCTCAAGAAAGCGGGCGAGACCTTGCTCGCCACCAGACCGACGGCGGTCAACCTGCGATGGGCAGTCGAACGGCAGCTCGAGACGGCCGCGGACGTCGGCTCCGATGCGATGGCGGAGACCCTGCGCAAGTCCGCGGAACTCATCGCGGAGAAGAGCGTCGAGGAATGCGCCGCGATCGGACAACATGGTCTGGAGCTCATCAAACGTCTGGCCAAAAACGGGAAGCGCATCAACATCATGACCCATTGCAATGCCGGTTGGCTGGCATGCGTCGACCACGGCACCGCGACCGCACCCATATACGCGGCGCACGACGCCGGAATCCCCGTGCATGTATGGGTGTCAGAGACCAGACCGCGCAACCAGGGCGCCAGGCTCACGGCATGGGAGCTCAATAAGCATGGGGTACCGTATACGCTCGTCACGGACAGCGCATGCGGCCATCTGATGCAGAACGGCGAGGTCGACATGGTCATCGTCGGATCAGACCGGACGACCGCCAATGGCGACGTGGCCAACAAGATCGGGACCTATCTCAAGGCGCTCGCCGCAAATGCCCATGACATACCGTTCTATGTTGCGCTTCCGGGCTCGACGATAGATTGGAAGCTGGACAGAGGGATCGGCAAGGTCCCTATCGAGGACCGTGACGGCGACGAGGTCAGGTTCGTGCAGGGCAGATGCGACGGCAAGATCAGCAAGGTGCTCATATGCCCAGAGGGATCGGAGACGGGAAATCCGGCCTTCGATGTCACACCGGCGAAGCTCGTCACCGCCATCATCACTGAGAAAGGCGTGTGCGATCCGGACAAACTGGATACGCTCTATCCGGAGAGAGGTGAGTGACAATCACAAGCGACGGCGCAATCAAGTTTTCTTGTAAGCATGAACCATCTGCGCCCCTGCCGGAGACATGGTGGAAGGAGCTCGACGGCTGTCGAGCAAGGTTGTTCTCGCTCAGACTTATCGGAGAGACGCCTACCGGAATAGGTTATGGCAATATCAGCTGCCGGAGCGAGGAGAGCGGATTCATCATCACCGGGAGCGCGACCGGCGGGACCGAAAGGTTGGATGGACAACATTACGCTTATGTCACCTCGTGGGAGATCGCGCAGAACACGCTGAATTGCCGCGGCGCATGCAAAGCGTCATCAGAATCGCTGACTCATGCGGCGATCTATGATGCATGTCCTGAAGTGGCCGCAGTGATCCATGTGCATCACCATACGCTATGGGATTCATTACGCGGCAAGGCGCAAACCACGGACCCTGATGCCGAATACGGGACAGTGGCGATGGCCGAGTCTGTCAGACTTATCGCAGCCGGGAAGGTGAACGGCATCATCATCATGGCAGGACATGAAGAAGGCATATTAGCCTTCGGGACTGGCCTCGCCGAGGCCATGGACCTGCTCCTCTCCGCGCTCGAGTCTCTTGGGCAGAAAGACATAAATAATCCTGGATGATGCAGTCGTATGTGACGACCGTAGGTATCATCGGGGGGACAGTATTCTTCGAGGTTGATCTGCTCAAGGAATCCACTGTGAGGACTGTCAATACTCCATACGGTCAAGTGGACGTCTATGAGCAGGGAGATATACGGTTCATCCAGCGCCACGGTAAAGACCATGTGCCTCCGCATGCCATCAACTACCGCGCCAACATCGCGGCTTTCTCGGAATGCGGCGTCACCCACATCATCGGGGCATATTCTGTCGGTGGTATGCACATGAAGTATTCACCAGGCACCATCCTCGTGCCGCATGATTTCATCCATCTCGGAAGCACATCGACGATCCATGATAGGAAGAGCGTCCACATCACGCCTGCTCTTGATGAAGGGTTGCGTGAGGCGCTGGTCAGTGGCGGCAAGGCAATCGTCGACAGAGGTGTGTATTGGAACACTCCAGGGCCGCGGCTCGAGACCAAGGCAGAGATCACGATGATTAGCGGCCATGCCGACGTGGTAGGCATGACCATGGCGCATGAGGCAACGTTAGCAAATGAATTCGAGATACCGTTCGCCGCGATCTGCTCTGTGGATAATTTCGCCCATGGCGTCGGAGATAAGCAGATGACCTATGAGGAGATCAAGAAGATGGCCAAGAAGAATGCTGGTTCTGTGGCGTCAGTTATTCGGTCGACTGTGGAGCGTCTCTGATGTCAATCCTGATCAAGGGCTGTTTGCTCGACGGCAAGAAGACCGACATCCACATCGACAACGGATTGATCAAGCAGATCGCGCCGTCGATCGGGATCAATGCCGACAAAGTCATCGACGGGAACGGCAAGGCGGCCCTGCCCAGTTTCGTCAACGCCCACACCCACGCCGCGATGTCGCTCTTCCGCGGCTATGCCGACGACATGGAGCTCATGCCCTGGCTGCAGACCAAGATCTGGCCCCGTGAGGCCAAGCTGACCTCTGAACTGGTGTACCACGGTGCGCGCCTCGCCTGCCTGGAGATGATACGCTCAGGCATCACCTTCTTCAATGATATGTACTGGCATTGGGAGGGCACTGCCCGTGCGGTCCAGGAATCGGGGATGCGCGCGACCATCAATGCGGTGTTCATCGACCATTTGGACGCGGAGAAGGGAAAAGCCCAGATCAAGGAGAATGAAAGGCTCTTCGAAGCGTCAAAAGAATTCAGTTCGCGGGTCCAGTTCTCGCTCGGACCCCATGCGATCTATACCGTCTCGAAGGAATCGCTCCGTTGGGCATCTGAATTCTCAGCGACGCATGGGCTCATGATCCATATCCACCTATCTGAGACCGACAAGGAGGTCGAGGACTGCCTTGAGAAAAACGGCTGCCGTCCAGCGGAATATCTTGACAGGATAGGATTCCTATCCGGCCGCGTCGTGGTCGCGCATGCGGTCTGGCTCAACGACCAGGAGATCGACATCCTAGGAAAGCGAGGAGCGAAGGTCGCGCATAACCCTGTCTCGAATATGAAGCTGGCAGTCAACAACGTCTTCCCCTACCGAAGCCTCGCCCACGCTGGAGTGCCCATCGCATTGGGCACCGACGGAGCTGCGTCGAACAATAGCCTGTCCATGTTCGACACCATGAAGACCGCAGCACTCATCCAGAAACATCACCTGGATGATCCGACCGCGTTGCCGGCAAGCGAAGCGTATAAGATGGCGACTGCGCAGGGATTCTCGGTGTTCGGTCTTGACGGTGGGACCATCGCGGAGGGGAAAATCGGGGACCTCATCCTGGTCGATCTCGACACACCTGAACTCGTGCCTGGCCATCATCTTATATCCGACATGGTATATACGGCGAACAGGTCATGCATCGATGCCGTGATATGCGACGGGAGATTGCTCATGGAGAATAAACGCGTCCCGGGAGAGGAAGAGGTCATCCAAGGCGCCCGGAAGGCGGCAAGGCAGCTTTTTTCTGATTAATTTCCTTCTTCTCCGATTATACCCACATAGGGAAGCTCACGGTATCTGCCGTCGAAGTCGAGCCCGTATCCCACGAGGAACTTGTCCGGGACGTCGAATCCTACATAGTCGATGGAGACAGTGATGGAACGGCGTGCCTTCTTGTCCAGGAGGGCACAGACTTGCACTGATGCTGCGCCCTTCTCGGCGAAGTGGTCTTTGAGCTTGGTCACGGTGAGTCCGGTATCGACGATGTCTTCAACGATGAGCACATGCTTATCTTTGATCGATTCCTTGAGGTCGAGCTCAAATTTGAGGTCTCCGGTGCTCTCGGTGCCTTCATAGCTGGAGACCTTGATGGGCGAGAAGGAGACTGATGTGCCTATCGCATTGAGCTCGCGGAGGAGGTCGGCGAAGAACACCATGGCGCCGGTGAGCACGACGACGATAAAGACGTCAGTATGGTCCTTATGGATTTTTTCTGCGAGCTCTTTTACTTTCTGCTGAATCTCGTCGGCTGAGATGAGCTCGGTGATGGGATGTGGCATAGGTGGAAGGTGGATGGAGGAGTATAAATAGTTAGCGACGGCGGGAAGAGAAGAGAGAACGATAGTTCTTTGTCAATTCGAACGAGGAAGGGTGCCAGGAGATCATGGAGAACCTTTGAGGATATGCAGATTTGAATTCTTTGAATGAAATGAAGAAAACGCCGCGGGTGAGATTTGAACTCACGTGTCCTTGCGGACAGTGGATTAGCAATCCACCGCAATGGCCAGGCTATGCGACCGCGGCAATGCATGTGCCAGAGAACGAGAGTTCTTTTTAAAGGTTTTTGGTGACAAACATAAATACCACACTCCAAGAAACCACCGAGGACGACTCCACAGTAGCACCAGAAAGGAAAAGCATAATAATGGCATATGTTTCTCCCTGAAAATCATGGCCCAATCACCTCTTGAAAAACTTCTTATCAGACAGGGAAAATCCCTCGAACTCGAACTCACTGCAAATAGCGCTCAGACGATAGCGGAATCCGTCTTGAAGCACGAAAAAGGAAAACAATATGCCGAGCTCGTTCAAGAGATCTACAAGATGGAGGAAACAGATAGCGAATATCTGAATAAATTCCGCACTCTAGGCGGATTCACCAATCTCGCATTGAAAGATTCAAGAGAAGAAAAATTCGCAATCGGACTCACCACATTCATCCTCAACTACGGCTTGATCAAAAAGTCAATCGATAAGGACGTATCAGATATCGACCAAGGAATAGCTACACTCTCAGGAAGGATGCTTCTGACCAGCATGATCGATTCACTGAAGATGATCTATGATAACATATCCCTATTAAAGGGCAAACAGATCCTCGGAGAAACAGGATACCAAGATTTGAAAGGAAAAACTTTGGGTCTAGTAGACGTTTATCAAGATAAAGGGCTGCCAAGTCACGATAAGATTAAATCAGTCTATCAGACGCTCTCTTGATAAGAGTTCTCCGGCTCTCCAGCAAGTATTTCTCAGGAAGGGTGAGCTAAACCGAATTGATTGCACACTTTTTGTTTAAATATCTTTGAAGAGGGTATTGGTATCCTATCCCTTGGTGTAACCTTTTTGTGTTGTATAAAGATATATATTCATTTAATGTCCATCGTTGTGGTTGAAATTCCATTTTGTATGTGCCAAACCATCGTTCGATTTTTCCGTTGGTTTGTGGGTGGTGGACTCTTCCGAGTATGTGTTTGATGTTTCGTTCTTTGCAGAATTCTTCAAATTGTCCGTGGATGTGAAATTGTACGCCGTTGTCTGTAAGGATGTTTTTTGGTGTTCCATATTTGCTTATGGCGTTTGCAAACGCGAGAATGGTGTTCTCGGTTGATGCGTTTTCAAAGTATTCTGCATGCACTATGAATCTTGAATGGTCGTCGATAAATGCTATCATTTGTTTGTTTGTGAATGGACAAGTTGTCCAGTCTGTATGCCACAGATCGTTAGGATGTGGCCATTCGTACTTGACAAACTTTATCTGTGATGGACGCTTGCGACAGTTCATTTTTAGTTGGTACTTATTGTATATTTGTTGAAGTTTTCTTTGACTTACGCCAAAACCTTGAGCTTTCAGCTCAAGAAACATTTTTGTAGTTCCTAATGGAAACAATGCATACTTTTGTAAAACAAACTGTTCAAACGCAAGGTTAATCACATCTTTTCGTCGACCGCGTTTTTTAGGATCCAACCCCTCAAAACCATATTTTTGAAAACGCTCAAGAAGCATGTACACACTTCTTCGCGAAACACCCCTATTTCTCGCAAGATCGGCAATAGGAGTTACTCCAGCTTGACATTGTCGAATTACCCATTTACGCAGCTTAGGCGTCCATTTAACACGTTTTCTTGGTTGCATTGTTGTTCCTCCAACCAAGATCTAGAATCAACTACTCACAGATATTTATAACTGTGCAATAATTATGATTTAGAACAATTTCTCAGGAAGGGGACAAGATTTATAAATCGCCCTCTGTTCCTGCGGTGCACACAGCGGGGTAGGGCAGCCAGGAGTGCCCGGTGGGCTCATAACCCACAGGTCGAAGGTTCAAATCCTTCCCCCGCTAGCTTTTCCATTTCTCACGTGGGCTTGAACCGTAGTGTAACATACAATATATCAACCAACAGAATAAGCAGAAAATACCACCCCAGTCCCATGTTCTGATATCACCCAACCGAATAATATCACTACCACGTAATAAACTTAATAAAGATCGATAAACCTCCAAATTAATGCTCACAGAAATCGTGGACAGACTCAGACCGGGACAAGCGAGGATCAGTGAAGGCATCTATACACTCTATGCTCACCTATACGAAGGCATCAAATCTATCGATCGCGTTGGAGACACGCTCTTACAATCACCCCACTTACGCGAATTATGCCCTGAATCCCTTTACCAATTCTATATAAACAATACCGGCGATCTCATGGACGGTGCGAAATATACGCTCCTTTTCAATTACGGAATCGAGAAAATCGCAGATATCACCGCGCATATCACTGATGAATTAAAAGGAAAAAATAATCTACTCTACAAAATTTCAGACAGCATAAGGAAAAGCAAGACAGCTGTAAACGCAGCAACATTCGCTTTTGGGGCTAGCTTAATCATTGTCGCTGAAACAGTCGGATTCGATAACACTCCAGATATCTCTGATATCCCGGTTGGGCTGGCAGGAGTAATCCTGTATTGTGGATTGCGACAGCTAAACATTTTCTTAGAACAATAGAAAAAAGAAAAATAATCAGATCAGTTCGCCGATATCGACCTCATCATCGGCCATCAGGTCGGGCTCCTCAATCTCGATATCGGGTATAACAATAGGGTCAACATCAACCATCGGTCCTCCGCTCGGATCCGCATCAGGGAAAGGCGGGAGATCAACAGGTTCTTTCTGCTTGCCGCAAGCGGTCAACAACAAGCCCAACGCGACCAGCAGCACTGCCATCATCATGAATCGTCTCATTCTATGCCACCTCTCCATCATCAGTAGCCTGCGCTGTCGGCGCTCCTGAACCGCTGACCCGGGCTCTAGGACGGATCGGACCGGCCGGAACGATATCCGCTGTCGTACCTCTCGGAGCCGCTAAACCTCTCAGTGTCCGGGCTTCCTGCTGGGCCGCCGCAATCCTGGCCCTCGCAGCCTGTCTCTGCTCCTCGGTCGGTTCGGGCAGGGATTCCTTGACTTCCTTCAACCGCTCTCTGACCTGCTTGACAGTCGCGGTCAACGGTCTTGGCGCTGCGCCCTTGGCCTCTGCGCGTGTGCTCTTGAGCTCTGATTTCATCTCGGCATATGCAGCCTTCGCTTCAGCGACATCCTGCCCCTCCTTCTCAGCCCGCCTGAGGGATTGATGGAATTCCTGGGTCTCCTTGAGCACCTTGAGACGGGAGGCTTTGATTGCGGTGGCTTGCCGCTCTTCCTTGAATCCTTCGACCTTTTCCTTCCATTCCTCTTTGAGGCTCTTGAGACCCTCTGTGGTCAGGCCCTCTCCACCGACATCGAGGTTTTTTAATCCCCTCAATCTCTCTGTGAGCTGCAGGATGCGTCCGGTCGCCGCATGGATGCGCTTGGCCTCCTGCTGGATTTTCTTGAGCGCATCGCGCTTCTGTTGGAGATTATGGAGCTTTCGGACGGCAGTCTCCTTACGGACCAGCTCGCCGATCTTCAGATCAGCATCTTTGACCGCGTCCTTGATCTCCTGTCTGAGCCCCTCGACATCGGCCTCATCAACGAGCGCCTTTGCCGCGTCGTGGAATCGCTTGACGATATCTTTGATCTGTCCGATCTTCTCTGCCAATTCCTCACCTGTAAAAGCTTCAGGATCGAAGTCGGAAAGCGAAGTTGACAGCTCTTCCTTGATAGCAGACAACTCTGACGCATCTCCCCCGGTCTCTTCGACATGCGCGATGATAACATCCATACCAATCAGGGCAATCTCTCCTCGCTTGCTCAATTGAAGGTTATGGATGAAATTATTCATGCCGATGCCTTGTCGCACCCTCTCGATCTCTCCGGCAAGCTCTTCATCTACGCCTGCCTCCTCTTCGAGGTCATCGTTGGTGGCCTCGACCAGTTCCTCGAGCTCCTCAAGGACCTCTTCCTCTTCCTCTTCAGTCGTGGTCTCGAGTTCCCCTATTTCTTGCTCGACCTCTTCATCTTCATCACCGGTCTCGCCGGAATCATCGTCTGATCCAGCGTCAGCACCAGGACCATTACTTCCTAATAGCTCGGGCTCGGGAAAATCCTCAAGCTGAGCAGCAACCAAGATGCTTGATAGCAGTAGGATGACCACCGTCAAGGCCAAGAATGGAATAGGTTTCATAATGTGCACCTCCTCATTTCCAGTTCCTGGGTGCGGACAGTATAAATAATTAACGGAAGGCCTCGTGCAGTAACCTTAAGTAATCTGACAAGCCCCCATCATTCATGTTCCCAAGAACCCGATCAAGGCTTCTACTCGCACCCATGGCAGGTTATACTGATCCCGCTTTCCGTGAGCTCGCCACCCTCGAGGGCGCAGGGATGGTGTATACTGAGCTCATCTCCGCAGATGCCGTGATACACAGCAGCGACAAGACCATCCGGATGCTGCAGGTCAACGAGGCCCAGATGCCCTGCGGAGTTCAGCTCTTCGGTGACGATCCAGGACGCCTGGCCAAGGCGGCAAGCATGCTGGAGAAGGATTTCTCTCTCATCGATCTCAATTGCGGCTGCCCTGCACGGAAGGTGACACAAGCGGGTTTTGGAAGCGCGCTCCTCAAGGACCCGGAGAAGATATGCGACATCATCCGGGAGGTCAAGAAAGCCATAAAGATCCCGGTGACCATCAAGATTAGGGCAGGCATCAATGAGAAGAATGTCAATGCCCATAGGATCGCCCGACTCGCAGAAGAGGCAGGAGCGGATGCGGTGGCAGTGCATGCCCGCACCAAGGCTCAGGGATTCTCAGGCTCCGCGGATTGGGAACTCATCAAGGAGATCAAAAAGGAATTGAGCATCCCGGTGATAGGGAACGGCGGCATCGACAGACCGGAAGATGCATCGCGAATGCTGGAGTCGACGGGATGCGATTATGCCATGGTCGGACGGGCCGCTTTGGGCAATCCGCTCTTCTTCTCACGATTCTTGGAGATGGAGAACGGTGACGGATACGATCCCATCACCGCCGGGGAACGGATTGGCATGCTCAGGAACTACATCACCCTTGCAGAGAAATATTCTATCCCGTTCTTCAGCATCAAGAGCCAGGCACTCAAATTCCTCGTCGGATTCGGGGGAAGCCGATCTCTGCGTGATAGCGTAGCAAAGGCGTCTACCGTAAAACAGGTACAGCAAATTATATAAGTGACCTGCTTGCCCGCCTCATCCGGGTTCTGAGAAAAAAATGGCCACAATACTAGGTATCGACGAGGCAGGGAGAGGTCCTATCATCGGTCCGATGGTCATGGCCGGCGTGATGATGGAAGAGAAGGACGTGGAGAAACTCGTCCGTCTCGGCGTGAAGGATTCCAAACTGCTCAATCCTGCGAAGAGGGAAGAGCTCTTCGATGAGATCAAGCGTCTGGCCAAAGATTTCCGCATCATGATCGTCGGAGTCGAAGAGATCGACAGGGCGGTGATGTCAGAGACCGATATGAACCTCAATGTCCTCGAGATCAAGAAAGCAGCACACATCGTCAGGCGTCTATGCCCGGACAAGGTGATCATGGACGCGCCGTCGCGCAATACGGCCGCGGTGACCGAACAGCTGCAGTCCTTCGTCAAGAAGGACGGCATCCATATCATATGCAAGAACAAGGCGGATGTCGACTATCCCATCGTCGGCGCGGCCTCAATCCTGGCAAAAGTCATGCGAGATCGGGAGATCCAGAAGATCAAACGCAAGTATGGCATCGACTGCGGATCAGGCTATCTCTCCGATCCATTCACCAATTCATTCTTCAGGGAACACTTCGACAAATTCCCCATCTTCAGGAAGAGCTGGGCACCGTACCGGTCTCTTGTGGCTCAAAAAGGGCAGTCCAGCCTCAAGAAATTCTGGTAGAAAAAAAGAGAAGAAAAAAATGTGAGGAGTGTGGTCACTTCCTCTTCTTCGCTGTCTTGCTTGCCGACTTCTTCTTTGCCTTCTTCGGTTTCGCCGCTGTCTTCTGCTGGATGTAGAGGACGAGCGCCACTGCCAAAGCGAGGATGATCAGCACCATGAACACAGAGAATATCCATCTGCCTGCGCTGCTGACATCTTCCATGTCGCCGGTCACCGCACCGGTCACCGCACCCATGCCATCTGTCTCGTTCTCGGGCGTCGTATTCCCGGAGGTGCCAGGGACATCGTCAGCGAACACATCTTGCGCCATGTCGTCCTCACCCTCAGTAGGGGAGTCGGAATCGCTTCCGTCAGCGGCATTCGTCACGATGGTAGGTACTGATGCCGGTGGAATGATGACTGTGCAGTTCTGGGTCAGCTCAGGCTTGGTCGTGTCTCTGCCGCATGCGTTGTGATCGATGCAATCCCTGATCTGTTCGCCGTCGATGCAAGGCTCCCACTCAGTGCAGTTCCAATCGACCGCGCAATAGTAGCCTCCACCGCCGCCACCGCCGCCTGAAGATCCGGAAGAGCAGCCTTCGTCGACCTGGCCGTCGCAATCCTCGTCACGGCTATTGCCGCAGGTCTCGGTGGCGCTCGGCTTCCTGTCGAAGTCGAGATCGTCGCAGTCATCGCCGGACGGGCAGGACGCCTCGATCCGATAATGGCCATCAGCGTCGGAGTCTGTGCAACCGAGGCTCTTGACCGCCGAATGACGGAGGCCTCCGATGACAAGACGCGTGCCGTTGACATCGCAAGTGTAGCTGTTCTCTCCAGCAGGGACGCCGTCGCAGGCGAGCATGAGCTCATCAGCACCGTCGCAAGAGCCTGAGAACAGGCTGATCGAGGCGCTCTCATGGTCGCGCAGGCAGACGAAGTTGATCGTGTCAGAGACACGGTCGAGATAGACCGTCTTGGTCTGGTTGCCGGAAAGATTGATTCCGGATATCGCGATGGAACCGTATCCCTCGTCGCTCGTCTCGACGCTCACATCACGCATGTCGATCTGTCCAGCTGAGAAGTCGTAGCCGAAACCGAAAAGGATCGTGCCGTTATCCTCGAACGTGACATCGCAGGTCTGGTTGGTGATCAGCGTCAAGTTGGTGTCGCCGCAAGCAGTCACCATGAGCTCGATGCCATCAGCAGTGACGTCTCCGGCCGAGCCGATGATTCCGTCTTGGCCGTCATCGTTGCCGTCGCCGTCCATGTCGGTATCGCATGCATCGCCCAGACCGTCTTCGTCCAGGTCAGCCTGGTCGGCATTGGCGTCGTCAGGGCAATTGTCGTCCGCATCGCCGACGCCGTCAGCATCAGCGTCAGGATTCACGGTTGCGGTTCCTGCCTGCTCGTTATTGGTCTCGTTGGCCTCATCGATGAGGCTGGGGATGTCGACCGCGAGATACAGATCGTAGACGCCCGCAGAGAGGGCACCCACATCGGCAGAGAACAGGTTCTCTCCTGGGACGATCTCCTCGGTCGCATTGATGTATGCGGTACCGTTGATGGTGGCAAGCACGGAAGCGTTGACCGTCTCGTTGATGCGGTTGAGCACCGTCGCAGTGATCATATGGTCGTCATGCTCTGTGCTGTCCTCAGGGGAGAGCTCGATGGAAATCGCCTCGAGATCAGAGAGGAAACATGCGGTGTCGATGATGACACATGCAGGATCGCACGAGAGCTCGCCGCCGGAATAGCCGAGGCCAGCGCAGGTCGCGCCTCCAAGATCAGAGGTGTCGCATCCTTCATCGACGCTTTCGTCGTTGGGGGACTGGAGTGCGCCGTCGCCGCAATAGGTCAAGCCGACCAGCGCACAGGATGGATCGCATTCCTGATGTGGACCGACGCCGTCAACGCCGTCACATTCCTCGATGAATGCATCGTCGTTGGGCTGTTGCATGATGCCGTCGCCGCAGAAGGTCAGGTCGACGAGTGTGCATGAGTCGGAACAGGACTGGCCTGCACCGACGCCGATGGTACCGTCGCATTCCTCAGGAGGATCCTGCAAGACATCGTCTCCACAGGTGCCGCCGTTGACAGTCGCCTCCTCGCAATTAAGCGCACAATAGGTGCAGGAATCATCGTAGGCAGGATCGCAGGCGACGCCGTTCTGGTCGCCGGCATCGCATATCTCACTCGCGTCGATCACACCGTTGCCGCAGTCCTCGTCGAGCGGGATGTCCTGCTCGTCGTTGTCCTGGCGAGCGGCGCAGCCGGGATCGTCAGGGTAGTCAATGAAACCGTCAAGATCGTTGTCGACGCCGTCATCACAGGCCATGGTGCGCTCGCATAATGAAGAGCAGCCATCGCCTTCGATGCCGTTTGCGTCATCGCATTGCTCGACCGATCCATCTCCGTTAGGCGACTGGACCAGGCCATCACCGCAATAGGTGACAGTGCAGACAGATGAGCAGACCGCGTCGTCGGCGTTCTCCACGCCGTCATCGCATTCCTCATCCTGGCCGTCATCATTCGGCTGCTGCTGAGCACCGTCGCCGCAATAGGTCAAGTCGAACAGAGCGCAGAGAACATCACATTCCTGATGGAGACCGACACCCGCGGTGCCGTCGCATTCCTCGTCCGGGACCTGGAGTATGACGTCGCCGCAAAAGCCGCCCTCGACAGAGAGCGTGGTGCAGCTGTCTGAACAGTAGTCGCAAGAGCCTGTATAGGGAGGGACGCAAGCGACGCCGTTGTCGACGCCATCGTCGCACTCCTCAGCAGGATCGAGCATATCGTTCCCGCATGAGGCGTCGTTCTGGACGACATCGATCGTCAGGTTGGTCTGCTTGATGTGGTCGATATAGTTGAACATGAGGCCTTCGAATTCCTGGTCCGGAAAAGAATGTACGAAGCCGAAACCGGTCGGGCCTTCGAAGAGCTTATCGTTAACGTACACATAGGAGAACGTTGTCCCGATATAGTTGACCATGAAAGTGTATTCTGTCGAGCCGATAGTCTCTGTGATCTCGACATTGCGTTCCAGTGTGATGGGCCGAGCGGACGATGCTGGGATGAGCATCACCGCAAGGAGGACCATGCAGACCGAGAACGCGAACATAAGACGCGATCTTGGATTCATCGAGTTTACACCCCCTCGAAATTTGTTGATGTGAGCATGACTGCGCAGGTATCCACGGTGTTCCCATGAAAAGCACACACAGCGAGCACAGATGCACTGAAATGTTACTACCAGTGAATGCAGATTTCTATATAAATGTTTTGAAAGTTGTTACTCATAAATAGTAGCCTCCTGGGGGCTCTAAAGGTCTATGAGAACGCCGCGCACTAACTCGTTGATAATCAACAGAACAAGGGAAAAAATACCCTGATTGTCAAAAAAACCCCCTCAACACCTAATAACCTTCAAGAAGTGCAATCAATAATTTTAAATAGTATCAGCGGTTCGGAAAAGGGTAAAAAGAGGAGTACGCATGACGAGAGTCAACAGAATAATGATGAAGGGGTTCAAGTCCTTCGCCAACAAGACAGAAATGCTCTTCGGCAAGGACTTCAACTGCATTCTCGGCCCCAACGGTTCTGGCAAGAGCAACGTGATCGACGCGGTATGCTTCGTCCTTGGGAAAGGCTCAGCCAAAGGCCTCCGTGTGGAGAAGGCCACCAACCTCATCTATAACGGCGGCAAGGCCAAAAACCCTGCCAAGGACGGTGAGGTCTCCATCTATTTCGACAATACTGACCAGACCTTCCCGACAGATGAGAAGGAGGTCAAGATCACCCGCGTCGTCAAACAGACCGGACAGAGCGTCTACAAGATCAACGACAATAAGCGGACGCGGCAACAGATCCTTGAGCTCCTTTCTGCTGCCCGCATCAACCCCGACGGATACAACATCATCCTGCAAGGAGATATCGTCGAATTCGTGGAGATGAATCCGGAAAAACGGCGGCATATCATCGAGGAGGTCGCCGGCATCTCTGTCTATGAAGAGAAGAAACAGAAGGCGCTCAACGAGCTCGGCAAGGTCGAAGGAAAGCTATCAGAAGCGGAGATTGTGCTCGCCGAGCGCAAATCTCGTCTCGATGAGCTCCGTACCGACCGCGATCAGGCCATGAAGTACCGTGATCTGGAGACACGACAGAAGCAGGTGAAAGCCACCCTGCTCTCCCGCCAGGTGGAGAGCCGTAAAAGCTCGATCGAACGCATCGAACGCGATTCCGAATCGACCAAAGAGAAGATTGTGGAATCCAACGTCAAGATCAAAGAGGATATCCGAGGCATCAAGAATATGCGCGAAGATGCCGCGTCCATCACCCACGAGATCGAGGAGAAGGGTGAGAAGGAGCAGCTGGCCATCCAGAAAGAGATCGAGGGTCTCAAGGTAGCCATCGCCACCCATACAACCCGCATCCAGACGCTGGAATCCGAGATCAAGAAAGCCGCGGACAGGAAAGACCAGCTGATCCATTCTCAGAAGGAGATGGACTGTAAGACCAAAGGCGTGCGCGACCGCATCAAGGAGATCGACTCTGAGATAAGCAAGACCAAGGCCGAGCGGGAACAGCTGGACCAACGGATCAGCACATTCCGCGGGAAACATAAGCTCGACGAGTCCCATCTCATGGAGACCGATATCGAGAAGATCGACAAAGAAGGCGATCAACTGCAATCACGCATCCAGACCCTGCGCGAGGAGCAGCAGAGCCTCTTCCGGGAGAAGGACCGCCTCGAGATCCAGATCAGCTCTATCGACGAGAAGATCGAAAGGGTGGCTGAGATCGAGAAAGAGAACAAGACCGAGCTCGTCAACCTCAAGCAGAAGCGCGACGAGTTCAAGAAGGCGACGCTCGAGCTCAACAAGCTCATCAATGAGAACGCGTCACTCGCCGCGCAGCTCACAAATGCCCGTCAGAGATTGGTGGATGCGAACGACAAGTTCGTCCGACTGAAGTCCAAGTCAGGCCATCTCAATGAGAAGGTGTCGATCAATGCAGCAGTCGACGAGATCCGCGCCCAGAAAGATAAGTTCAAAGGTGTCCATGACACCATCGCAAGCCTCGGAAAGGTCTCTGAGAAATTCTCCCTAGCGCTCGAGGTCGCGGCTGGACCGCGGATCAAAAGCATCGTGGTCGACAGCGATGAGGGTGCTGCGAGATGTATCCGTCACCTCAAGACCCGCAAGATCGGCATCGCGACATTCCTGCCCCTCAACAAGATCAAGGGCTCTGAAGACATCGGTCGGGCACCAAGCGGCAACGGCGTGCATGGTCTCGCGGTCGATCTCGTATCCTACGATCCACAATTCAAGAAAGTGTTCTCCTATGTGTTCGGCAGCACCGTGGTCGTCGACAATATTGATGTCGCAAGACGCCTCGGCATCGGCACAATGAGGATGGTCACCCTCGATGGCGACCTGGTCGAGAAGAGCGGCGCGATGATCGGCGGATTCCGCCAGAAGCAACGTCGCCTCGGATTCTCACAGAAGGAGGTGATCCGAGACCTGGAGAAGATCGAGAAAGAGGTCGACGACCTCGACATGCTCGTGACCCGTCTTGAGAAGGAGAAACGGGAATCGGAGGACCGCATCACCGACCTCCGCGAGTTCAAGGCCACGCTCGAAGGTGAAATCATCAAGACCGAGAAGAGCCTCCATCTCGACGAGTCCGACCTCGACTCCAGCAAGAAGGTCAAAGAGGACTTCAGGGATGAGCTCAAGGTCGTGGAGAAGAAACTGAACGAGATCCAAACGAAGGTATCGACCGAGAACCGCGGACTGGCAGACCTCAAGATCAAGAAGCAGAAACTGCGCGGCGACATATCTCAATTACGTAATCCACGTTTGCTCGCAGAGCTCAACACGTTCGAGGAGAAGAGGGACGATCTCAAAGGACACATCCTCTCGATCGAGCAGGAGAAAAAAGGGCTGCTCTCCCAGATAGACACCATCATGGGCCCTGAGCAGGAGAACATCGCCAAGATCCTCAAGCAGCATGAGAAAGAGGAAGGTGAATTCAAACAGGAGATGACAGGCCTCAAGGAGAACGTCAAGAAACATGAGGCCGACCTCAAGATCAAGGAAAAGGCGCAGAAAGAGTTCTACGCAAAATTCAAGGACCTCTTCGCTCGCCGCACCAGCCTCGAGAAGAAGATAGAAGAAGCGGAGGAACGCGTAAAGGGCAAGGAATTCAAGATGCGAGACCTCGAGAACAGGATCAGCACGCTCTCCCTCGAACACGCGCGCATCGAGGCCGAACTTTCCGCGGTGAATAAAGAGTTCGAAGAATACCAGGACCAGGAACTCATCAAGGGCATGGCAGAGGCAGAGCTCGAGAAGGAGAGCTCTTCGATCGCGCGACAGGTCCTCGCCATGGGCGCGGTGAATCTCAGGGCACTCGAGGTATATGACCATGTCGAGAAAGAGTACACCTCACTGACCGAGAAGAAGGAAAAGCTCCTCTTGGAAAAAGAGGACGTCATGATGATGATGAACGAGATCGAGGTCAAGAAGAAAGAGCTCTTCCTCGTCACGTTCGATAAGGTCAACGACCAGTTCAAGAAGATCTTCGGGGAATTGTCGACAAAAGGAGAGGCATTCCTAGAGCTCGAAAACCCCGAGAGCCCCTTCGATGGCGGCGCTCGCATCTCCGTCCGTATCACCGGGAAGAAGTTCTTAGATATCCGCTCGCTTTCCGGCGGGGAGAAGACCCTGACCGCATTAGCGTTCATCTTCGCCATCCAAGAGGACGACCCTGCGTCGTTCTATGTGCTGGATGAGGTCGATGCCGCATTGGACAAGAGGAATTCCGAGAAGCTGTCACATCTGGTCCGAAAATATTCTTCTAGGTCGCAGTATATCGTCATCAGCCACAACGACGGCGTCATCTCAGAGGCCGACGCGCTCTACGGGGTGTCGATGAACGAGCATGGGATAAGTAAAGTGGTCAGCCTGAAGATCTAGATCTAAGATTAGAAATCCTTGAGAATTCTCATCGTCTCTTCGCCTGTCCTGTCCCAGGAGAAATTGTCTGCGATGTCGACGCGCGCCATCTGTCCCATGCTCTCCCGCGCGCTGTCATTCTTGAGCAACCAGCTAAGCTTGAGGGAGAGGACCAGGTAGTTCTGTTTGGGGAAGAAAAGACCTGATACCCGTTCCCGCACATAGCGCTTGACATGACCTACCTTGGTGGTCACGACCGGCACACCGCATGACATCGCCTCCATGGTCGAGAGGCTGGAGGTCTCTGTGAGCGACGGCAGGACATAAATATCCATGGCCTGGAGGAAAGGGACGATATCATCCTGGTTGGAGAAATAGTTGATCCCTTTCTCGGCTCGAAACACATCGACCTGTTCCTTGACACCGTCACCGATGATGAGAAGGCCGACATCGCTGCGTTCAGCCCTGATCCGACGGAATGCCTTTACCAGGGTCATGATGTCCTTTTCCCTGCCCACCCTGCCCGCATAGCCGATGAAGAGCTTTTCCGGATCGAGCCCGAGCTTTTCTTTGGCTTGTCGCTTGCTCTTTGGAGGGGAGAACTTCTTCGTGTCGGTGGCCAGGGGAACCGCGACCTTCTCGGTGTTGATGCCGACGCGCTGGAGCTTCTCAGCCACCTCTTTGTCCGATACGATGATCAGGTCGACCTTGTTGTAGAAGTGTTTGGCGACGATTTGTGCGACGCAGCGTGCCATCCCTCGAATCAGGGTACGAGGAGAAAGGCTGTTCTGGGCAAGTTCCCATTCCAGCGAATGGATGGTCGCGATCACAGGGACCTTGGCCTTTCTCGCCGCGTAGATCGCACACATGCCGATGGGCATGATGGCATGGGTCCAGACCAGGTCGGCCTCGGCGACCTCTTTCTTGATGATGCTGTACTGGAATGAGGGCGGATGGAAATCGCCGAAGGTGAAACCGTATGTCGGCACCGGGACGACCTCAAAGTCCTTGGTGGAAGCGGGTGCGTCATAGCCTCGGAAATGCGGCGCGATAACGCGGATGGAGAAATCGTCCTTGATCCGCGGGATGATCTCAGCAAGGTATCTTGCGATCCCGTCCCATCGGGGGAGGTATGCGTCGGTGGCGATGAGCAGACGACGCTTGCCGGGCGGAGCATCTGCAGCAGGTGTACGCCTTTTATGATGCGCCTTCTTCTCGCCCTTTCCGAGACCTGGTTTTTTGTTCTCTTTCCTTGACATGTTCGCACCGAGATTCAGCGTAATTTGTAGAAGACCTCCGCGAACCTGCTCTCGCATTGCAGTCCGTTGAGGAAACCTTTGAGATAGGTGTTGACCGCCAAGGTGTAGATGGCCACTTTCTGGCTCTTGTGGGCATTGAGCCCTTGGAGCTTGCGGGAGAATGTTGAACTGATATCCACATAGAGCTTGGGTGCTTTCCGTTCCTTGATAGAGAACAGATGCCAGACCGGGAATCCGAACACGCTTGGCTTGAGACGTGTGCGATCTAGCGCGGCAAGCACCGCACCATATACAGCACGGTGGTCTGGATGGAGCTCGTCCGCTGAATGGGTGAAGATGCGGGACGGCTTATATCTCTTGAGGAGAACGTCGAGCCTTCTCTGCACTTTAGCCGCCTTGGTCTCGGCCTGGAGCTTGCCGTCCGAGAGACCGAGGAAGATGATCTCCTTCTCACCGATGATTCGGGCGGCTGCCTGGGCCTCCTCGACCCGTATCGCGGTGGTGACCTTCTTCTGGAACCAAGGATGGCTCCCTTCGCCATAGGAGAAGATGACTGTTATGACCTCTTTGCCCTCTTCGGTATATTTTGCGATGGTGCCGCCTGCTCCGAGGATATTGTCGTCGTTGTGCGCACAGAAGACCATGATGGTGTTCTTGGCCATAGAAGGGGATGAGAATCCGCGCTATAAAAAGGTTATGCGCCTAATCCTTGATTACGACGAACTTGGTGTGTATCTCATTGACGACATTAGGCACGAAGAGGGCAACCAATTCCCGCAGGGTGAAGTTCTTTTTGACCCGGATGTTGGGGATGATACGCCCTAACAGGCAAGGTTTGGTATGATAGTCGCTGAGCTGTAGATTGTGTATGCCGTATTTCTTATTCTCATACCATTTGAGACCGAAATTAGTCCGATGAGTGATGTCATCCCAGTTCCCGCTGGACAATGCATAAGGAACCTCGATAATCACATCACCATGGTGCTTCGTGATGCGAGCCAATTCCCTGAGGATAGACAGAGAATCTATGGTCAAGTGCTCTATGACATGGCTTGCCAAAACGGTATCGAAGGTGGAGTCAGGAAACGGCCAAGGTAGCTTGTTGAGGTCGTGGGCCACGTCTTTACGCACGTTCATATCAGGGTGATCTAGGTTGACCCATCCGTCCCGATAATCAAACAAGCAGCCGATGTTGAGCTTTTTCCTGTCTTGCCGAGAAGGATGTTTACGTTGTTTAGCCATTTCATTCACCGAGAGGTTAAGCCTGTGCAGACCGGCAAACAAGAATATATTTCCTGAGCCGGTCGCACAGTATCTTTATACATGCGCAGACCGGGATTTGAACCCGGATCGTCGGCTTGGAAGGCCAAAATCATAGCCATTAGACCATCTGCGCTTGAGGATTGGATGGAGAGACAGGTCTGCTTATAAAGGTTTTTCTGATGAGATAGAGGACCTGGCCGTCCCATGCACTAACTGACGCCTATCGACTTGAGAATCTTCTTGAGCAGATTGTCGATCGCGAAGAACAGATTACGGTCGGTGACCTCGGCAGAATGAAGCGTGCCCTTATCGATGACCCTTGCGTGGATCTCATATTTCTCGGATTTCTCCGTCTCATGCACGGTCTTCAATGTGACATGGAGCTCTTGGAAATCCTTGCAGGCCTCAGATATCTTCCGGGCGTAGTTACCCACCATTTTCTTTACCACGACCATGTTGGGCCTGTCGAGCGCGGAGAATCCAGTCAGTTGGATATTGCCGCCCAGCGCGATTTCCTCATCTCCTTGCACATCCGGTGTCTCAGGGTGTTCGGTCATAGACTGCCTTATCGTCGACCAGTATATAAAATTTATGGTCTCTCGGACATCCCTCATCGACCGTTCTGGAGAGCCGGACGAGCGGAAAAGTAATAAATGCCGCCGAAGTCGCATGGACCATCATGAAAAAATACATCCTCAAGACCTTCGGTTGCTCCGCCAACCATCATGACAGCGAACTGATGGCCGGCATGCTATCCCAATCAGGGCTCTCTCCCGCGACTGAGGATGGACAGGCAGATGTCGTCATCCTCAACATCTGCACGGTCAAAGGCGACCTCAAGGCCATAAAGGAGATCAGGAACGCCCGTGAAACCAATCCAGATTCACGCATCATCGTCACTGGCTGCACCACACAAAGGATCATCGAAGCATGTCAGGGGATCGATAAGGATATCATCACGATGAGCACGCATGAGCTTGACCGCTTGCCTGATGCGTTGGCAGGAAAGACCATCGGACCTGCGACGAAACCGGTAGCAAAGATCCTCCTGCCTAAAGTGAGGATCAACGAGACCGTAGGCATCGTCCTAATCTCAGAAGGATGCACGAACATATGCACGTTCTGCTCGACCAAAAGCATCAAAGGCAATGTCCATTCTTATCCTATCGAAGATATCGTCGAAGAGGTGAGACGATCAGTCCATGCCGGCACAAAAGAGATATGGCTTACCAGCCAGGACAACGGCGCCTATGGACTCGACCTCTACAGACGAAGAGCGCTCGGTGAACTGCTCAGTGAACTCACCAAGATACGCGGCAGCTTCTTCATGAGGGTGGGTATGGCCAATCCCCATCACATCAAGGAGATATTGCCCCAGCTCATATACGCGCTCAACCATAAGAACGTCTTCTCCTTCATGCACATTCCGGTGCAGGCCGGCTCGGACAGAGTCCTCACATTGATGAAACGCACCTACACAGTCGACGACTACCGTACCATCGTGCAGACATTACAAGAAAAGGTGCCTGATATCACGATCGCGACAGACATCATCGCGGGATTCCCCACCGAGACCGACGAGGAGTTCGAGGAGACGCTCGCCTTGGTGCGCGAGACCAGGCCGCAGGTGGTCAACATCTCAAGGTACAGTATCCGGGAGGGGACGAAGGCGGCCGAGATGCCCCAGCTCCCCGAGTGGATCAAAAAGGAGAGGAGCCGGAAGCTCACCTTGCTATTCGAAGAGGTGGGTACGGAAGAGAATCGCCGATGGATCGACTGGGAAGGGGATGTCATCATCGATGATGAGGGGAAGGACGGCATCATGCAGGGCCGCAACAGTTCCTACAAGGCCGTCGTCGTCCCAGGGACGCATTCCATCGGTGACATCGTGCATGTCAGGATCAAGGGCTGCACGCAGCATGACCTGCGATCCGAAGTCATCGATTGAAATGATTGTTGATGTTCTAGGGAAAGGTATTTATAATCATGATTCCGGAAGACAATCATGCCCTACGTCCTCGGCATCGACATCGGTGCCACCACGATCAAAGGAGGCCTTATCGCACCTGGCGGCAAGATCGTCAAATCGCATGTCCATGATACAGAATCGGCCAGAGGCCGGAAGGTCGTGCTGGACAATATCCTCCGATGTGTCGAGAATCTCTGGGACCCTCGGGTGAAAGCCATCGGTGTCGGCTGTCCCGGCCCTCTCGACATCGAGAAGGGCATCGTGCTCAAGACCCCGAACATCCCGCTCCAAGGCGTCCATCTGCGCGACATCATCAAGAAGCGTTTCAAGGTGCCTGTGCTGCTCGAGAACGACGCGACCGCCTACATATACGGCGAGGCCTGCTTCGGTTCGTGCAGGAAGAAGAAAAATATCGTCGGCCTGACGATAGGTACGGGGATGGGCGGGGCCATCATCATTGATGGAAAGATCTACCGCGGCCGGGGGAATGCCGGTGAGCTCGGCCACATGTCGATATCCTATAAAGGCATCAAGGGAAAGCATGGCCACTATGGGGAGCTGGAGGAATATGTCTCGCTCCGCGGTGTCATGCGTCACGCCCGAGGTCTCGGAGTCGAGACCCCGAAAGATCTCTCTGCGCTTGCGCATAAAGGGAACAGGAAAGCCATCGCGGTGTGGAAGAAAGAGGGATACTATCTCGGCGTCGCGGTCGCCGATCTCATCTATGCCTTCGACCCTGACGTCGTCGTCATCGGCGGCAACATCGCAAACGCATGGGAATTCTTCGCGCCCGAGATGAAGCGGACCGTCAAGGAGCGCGTCACCGTCCCACCACCGCCCATCGTCAAACGTCGCCTGGCGAACAGGGCAGGGATCCTCGGGAGCGGCATGCTCGCGCTCGAGATGATCACCGCGACAAAGAAGCAGAAGTAAAAAAAAAAAATAAAAAAATAGTAATTTCTAGTAATCGAAATCCTCAGGGTTATGCATGTTCAAGGTCTTGTTCGTCTTTATGATCGACGCATTCTTGTCCTTGAATCCGAGCATGGCACGGATGCAATCGACATTGTCCGGCACGACATCAGACTCCTGGTGCACGGCCTGCATGAAGAACAACTCGTCCTCATACGCACCGATGCCCTCTTCCCAGATGCACAAGTCCATCATGTCGCTACGTGAGTAGCCCATGTCCTTGGCCAGCTCCATGATCTGCGCGGTCGACTTGATGCCTGCCTTCTCGCGGACAAGCTGGATACGGGTGGTCCTGCGCAGTACTTCCCTTGCCTCGTCCGGAGTCACCGATTTCTTCATCCTGACCGACAACACATGCATATGCATCAGCGTGGTCGGGACGATGATGGCCGTCGAGAACACCTCGATGTCCTTGATGACCGTACGCACGTCGGGACCGTGATGACTGGGCAGCTCGGTGCTCGGAATGATGGCGTTGACCGGACCCGACTTGATCCCTGGCGGATCAGACGCCCTGCGGATGAGGGTCGCACGTGCCCTTTTGACACCGAATGCGCAGTGCAGCGCATTGAGCGTACGTGAGAGGCCGGTCGTGTTGCATGACACCACACGGACATATTTCTTGCCGACGGCCTCCTCATAGTTCGACTGCGCATTGAATGAGCATTCCGCGCTCTGGTGTTTCTCTCCGCCCTGGATGATCGCCGGGACGCCTGCCGGTTTGTAGAATTTCTCGATGTTTTCCTTTCCGGCGGGTTTTGGGCTGGCGTCGACTATGATATCGACCTTGCCGAGGAGATCCTTGAAGGCCCCCACGACAGGGATGTTGTTCTCCTTGAAGTCTCCAGCATTGTCGCCCAGCAGATAGATGGGAATACCCTTGCTCTTTGCCACATCCATCCGATAGTTGTAGCTGTTGCCGGTGATCCCGACAAGCTCCATGTCGTCCTGCAGCATGACCGCGTCTGCGACCCGCTTACCGATAGTACCATATCCAACAATCCCTACCTTATAGACCACTTTCACATCGCCTCCTTTGCGTCGATAGTACAGTATTGATATTCTCTATGTGGAAAAACAGCCCGTAAAAAACAGCCCATCATATCTAAAGACGGTAATCCTCCTTGCCCTCATAGACCTTGAGCGCATACGCGACGTCCTTGTCGCCGAACGTGATCGCGCTGATCGCATCGCACATCCGGATCGCCTCAGATAGAGACTTCTGATGGACATTCCTCCCTGTGGCGTTGCCTTGCGCTCCAGCTATGTGTATCTGCTTGTGCAATTGATCGAGGAATTTCTCCGCGTCGGTGGAAGAACCGCCTGCGCAGATCACCCGGGTGCGACCACCGGCGGCGACCGCTTCCTTGAACGACTCCTCGCGCTTCTCACCCTCTTTCTTAGGGTAGTTGACCTTGACGAAATCCACACCCAGACATGACGCCGCGCCTGTGGCGCCTGCGATGAGATGCGGGTCCTTCTCGTCCTCGACACCCTGACCACGGGGATATATCCAGAACACGACGAGCAGCCCATGCTGATGGGATTCCTGCACGATCTGTGCGGCCTCCATCAGCATCTCGGATTCGAACTCGGAGCCGAGGTAGATGGTATAGCCGACGCCGACCACGTTGAGCCCGCTCGATCGCTTGAAATCCGCCACCTGTTCGACTCCCCAGAGCTGCCTAGATATGGGGTCCTGCCGCTCGGTCTTGACCAGGTGCGTCTTGGAATTGAGCTTGACCAGATAATTGACATCGGGATAGTCCTTGCCATAGAGCGAGATGAGCCCGAGTTGGGTCGCGAACACGCCGACGACGCCCTTGCTCGCGATACGGAACAGATGCTCTGGATCATTGTCGTCCTCAGGGATAGGACCGAGGCTGGACTCACCGTGGAAATCATCATTCAGATGCTCCATCTTCTGATCGCCGGCGAACAGCATGAGCCGACCAGTGTTCCTCGTGGCATCGAGGAAGTTCTTGACATACGCGTCCTTGGCTTCGTCAGGCACGTCGGCCGGGACTTTCACGTCGCTTGCAGAAAGCGTCTTCATTTCTTTCACCTCATCATCTATGATGCATTATGGGTAATTATTGTATTGGATGCGATAGGACTCAGCTATCTTGCTCCCCTTCCTTTGATTGTATCTCCTCGATCTCTTTTACAATCGACTTCGAACCGATATACAATGGAGTGCGATCTGCGATGGAGACTGGTTTCTTGTCGAGCATCGGACCATGACCGTCAGAGGCGTAGCCGCCGGCATGCTTCGCTATGAATCCCATGGGATTTCCCTCGAAGAGCAGACGGAGTTTGCCGTTGGGCTTGCCTTCGAGCGCAGGATAGGTGAACACACCTCCCTGATGGAGCACGATATTGAAGTCCGGGACGAAGCCGCCGGAGAATCGTGGCTTGAATCCCCGGTCTTCGAGGTTCTCGATGAATGTACGATGGGAAGGAGTATAGTCCTTGCGTGTGCCGCCTGGACTGTAAATCTTCCCGTCCGGGATCATGAGATCCTCTGCACGGCATCGGTAGACGCCGTCCTGATCGAGGACGAACTCATGCACACCGCCCCCGGCGCAGTAGACCAGGCTGGTGATGGGACCATAGAGCACGTACATGGCTGCGTCCATCTTTTTCCCCGGTTCCATGACATTGCCTTCGTCGAAGAAACCGACTATGGTGCCGACAGAGAGATTAACATTGATGAGCGACGATCCGTCCAGCGGATCCATGACCACGCCATAGCTGCCCTCGGCCTTCTTGATCTCGAGGATCTCGTCCTGCTCTTCGCTCGCGACGTTGCGCACCAGCTTGGATTTCTCCATGGCATTGATGAGCAGCATGTCAGCGTGCTTGTCCAGCGCCATCTGCTGTTCTCCGTGGATGTTCTTGGTATCGGTGATGTGTTGATGGGTATGGAATGCGGCCGAGATATCCTTGGATATGTCGGCGACGAGGAGAATGAGCTTACACAGTTCCGGCTGTACACCTTTTTTCTTGAGATGTTCTTTTAGTTCCATTGCAATTCCCTCGCAATGCGTTTTCCGGGGGCTGAAGGTTGAATATATAAAAATATTTCGTTTATCATACTTCATCATACAAACCGTAATATTTAAATAAGACCGATATTACCGCCAGGCACCATGAAGGAACGGGTAACACTCACGTTGGAATCTGACGTGCTCAACAAGGTCGACCGCATGGTCGATGGGAAGAAAATCAAGAACCGAAGCCACGCAGTAGAGCTACTGGTGGTCAAGGGCCTCGGCAGGCATGTGCCGCATCGGGCAGTCATCCTCGCCGGAGGCAAGGGGACGCGGTTGCGACCCATCACCTACGAGATACCCAAAGCGCTCATCCCGGTGCACGGCAAGACGCTGACCGAACACCTCTTCGATCTCCTACGACGCCATGGTGTGACCGAGATCATGATGGCCGTCGGCCACATGGCATCCAAGATCAAGGACCATTTCGGAGACGGCAAACCTTATGGCATCAGCCTGACCTATGTGGAAGAGAAAGAGCCAATGGGCACCGCCGGCCCGCTACGCATGGCAAAGGAATTCCTCAAGGAACCCTTCATCGCCTCCAACGGCGACGAGCTCAAAGACATAGACATCGAACAGATGTACAAGCTCCATCGAGAGAAGGGAGCGCTGTGCACGATCGCGCTGACCACTGTCGAGGACCCGAGCCAGTACGGCGTCGCGCGGCTGTCGGGATCCAAGATCCTCGAATTCGTAGAGAAACCCAAGAAGGAAGACGCACCGAGCAACCTGATCAATTCCGGTTTCTACATCATCGAGCCAGAAGTGGTCGAGATCATTCCGGAAGGATTCTCCATGCTCGAGCAGGATGTCTTCCCGAAGCTCGCCCAGCTCGGTCGTCTGTATGGTTTCCCATTCTCAGGGCAATGGTTCGACACCGGCAATATCCAGCGCTATGAACGCGCCATCAAGGAATGGAGGGACATCACATGAGCGATCAACCAGCCATCATCAATCCAGACATCTTCCGCGAATACGACATCAGGGGAATCGTCGACAAGGACCTCAGCCCGGCATTCGTCGAATTGCTCGGAAAAGCGACCGTCGCCTACCTCAAGGCGAAGAGATTCATCGTCGGCTATGACAACCGCCTCTCATCACCCTCATATGCCGAGGCATTGATCAAGGGCCTGACCGCTGCCGGCGCCGACGTCATCGACATCGGCCAGGTGCCGACCCCTGTGCTCTATTTCGCGCTGCGAAAGCTCAACATCCCTGAAGGGGTCATGATCACCGGCAGCCACAACCCCTCCGAATACAACGGATTCAAGATCGCAAAGCATACACATTGCATCTACGGCAAGGAGATACAGGAATTGCTCGGCATCATGCAGACCGGCGGACTGACCGACGCTGCGGAACCAGGCACATCTGAGAAGATGGACATGGTCACCCCCTATGTCGAAGAGATCGCGGGCAAGATCAGCATCACCGATCCGCCGAAGATCATCCTCGATCCAGGCAACGGCGCTGCAGGACCGGTCGTCGAAAAGCTGTTCGGACGCATGGGCATCCCGTTCAAAGGATTGTTCATGGAGCCCGACGGCCGCTACCCTAACCACCATCCCGATCCCACCCAACCCAAAGAATACGGCGTGCTCATCGAGACGCTGAAGAAAGAGGGCGCAGACATCGGCATCGCCTATGACGGCGACGGCGACCGCATCGGCGTGATCGACGAGAACGGCGAGATGCGCTGGGGCGACGAGATCATGATACTCTATGCACGCGAGGTGCTGGCAAAACATCCCGGCGCGAAGGTGTGCATCGAAGTGAAATGCAGCCAAGGATTGGTCGAGGACGTCGAGGCCCATGGCGGGACCGCCATCATGTGCCCCACCGGACATTCGCTCATCGAGGCCAAGATGATCGAGACCGGCGCGCTGCTCACCGGCGAGATGTCAGGACATATCTATTTCGCCGACGATTGGTACGGCTTCGACGACGCTATCTATTCCAGCGTCCGGCTGCTGGCCATATTGGCCTCGACAGGTAAAGGCGTGAGCGAACTTCTCGCTGATGCGCCGAAATACTATTCCTCTCCCGAGATCCGTGTGGAGGTGCCTGACGACAAGAAATTCGCGATCGTCGACTCGCTCAAAGAATTCTTCTCCAAGGAGTACGAGGCGCTGACGATAGATGGTGTGCGCTTCATGACCGGCGACGGTTGGGGATTGGTCCGGGCATCCAATACGCAGCCTGCGCTCGTGGTGCGCGCCGAGGGCAAGACGCCTGAAGAGCTCGAGCACATCAAGAGCCTGCTACGGGAGCAGCTGGAGAAAGCGGGCGTGAAGGCAGAATTCTAAGCCTCAGAACCGGATAATGGAAAAAAACAAGGATATCCAAATGGAAGAATTCACTCTGAGATGTTTATAAACACTTAAAAAGTACCATCCATAACCTTTATAAAGGACTATTGTTTCTCGGACCCTCGAGAGAGAAAGAGAAGCGCGTTCAATACAACTGTGTTCTCTTTCACCGACAGATAGGGTGGCTAGTATCAGGAAGAAAATCAAGCCATTGAGCCCCACGCTGCGGGAAAGGAAAAGGTATCTTGCCTTCGAGGCGATCACCCATGGCAGTGTCTCGGATCACCGATCCGTGTATCAAGCTATCGAAGACTCAGTCCTCAGGCTCACCGGAAGCAGAGGCCTGGCCTCAGCCGGACTCATCCCGATGGACGATTCCTGGCAACAGAAAGGCCAACGCGGCCTTGTAAGGGTGGCCCATACCTCTATTGACCTGCTCAAAGCAGCCATGACGACGATCACAAAGATCGACGGAAAAGACGCAGTCGTACGATCGCTGGGTATGAGCGGCATACTCAAGAAGGCAAAAGAGAGATATCTGGCCGCATAGGAAACATACAACACACCATAAGGAGATTATCTTCAAAAAGAAACGGGTGAAATACACAATGCAACCGATGTCACACCAAATGATGGGATACGACAGGGCGATTACCATGTTCTCGCCAGACGGCCGGCTGCTCCAGGTGGAGTATGCCAAGAAGACTGTACGCCAAGGATCCACCGCGATCGGCATGGTCTGTAAAGACGGCGTGCTGCTGGTCACCGACAAGAGGATCGTGGACAAGCTCGTCGTGGCAGAATCGGTCGAGAAGATCTTCAAGGTCGACGACCACATCGCAGCCACCGCGTCAGGCATCCTCTCGGACGCCCGCGTGCTCATCGAGCGAGCCCAGCTCAAGGCACAACAACATCGTGTGGTGTACGACTCACCCATCGACACGCTCACCGTCACCAAGGACATCTGCAATCTCAAGCAGATCTGCACCCAGAGCGGTGGCCTCCGACCGTTCGGCGTCTCCATCCTCATCGCAGGCATCGATGAGGAAGGACCCAAACTCTTCGAGACCGATCCCACTGGCATCTATTTCCAGTATCAGGCCACAGTCATCGGGGAGAACGAGCCAGAGATCGAGGAACGGCTCCATAAGAATTACTCCCCCGACATGACCATCGAAGAAGGCATGAAACTCGCAGTCAAGACCATCATGGAAGTCATTGACAAGGGTATCGGTGTCGACCGCCTGGACGCGGCTTACATCAAGACCGCCGACAAGATGCTTGTCAAGGCGTCGCGCGATCAGCTCCAGAAGCTTGTCGGCGGCAATCGGAAGAAGTAGGTGAAAAGATGAGCGAAAACACCATGGGCAAAGAGAAGGTCGCGATGAACCTGGCGCGCCTCAAGAAAGGCAGCCACACGTTCGAGATCGCGATCGATTCCGACCTTGCCATCGCCTTCAAGCACGGCGATAACGTCACATTGCATGAGGTGCTCAAGGCAGAACACATCTTCTCTGACGCCAAGAAAGGCGATCTGGCGAGCGAACACCAGCTCAACGAGGTGTTCGAGACCGCAGATCCCCTCAAGGTCGCGGAGATCATTCTCAAGGACGGTGACATCCAACTCACCGCGGAATACCGCCAGAAGCTCAAAGATGAGAAAGAGAAACAGGTCCTTGACCTCATCCACAGGAACGGTGTCGATCCCCGCAACCACACGCCGCATCCGTTGAACCGCATCCAGAACGCACTGGCCGAAGCAAACATCCACATCGATGCCTTCCGACCGGCCAGCGAGCAGGTGCCCGAGATCGTCAAGAAGCTCCAGCCCATCCTGCCCATCTCGTTCGAGGTCAAGGAGATCGAGCTCACCATCCCTTCGACCCATGCCCCGAAATGCTATGCCACGGTCAAGCAGTCGACCACCATCCTCAAGGAGGAATGGCTCAACGACGGCGGATGGAGAGTCGTCGTGCGCATCCCCGCAGGACTCGAGCAGGACTTCTACGACAAGGTCAACGGCATCACGCATGGAGATAATGAGTCCAAAGTGCTCAGCACACAAAAATCATAGTCAAGAAAAATGAACACAAGGTGAAATAATGACAAAACTTTTAGTGAAAGAAAAAGAAATTGTGGTCCCTGGCCAAGCGCTGGCGGAAGGTCTGGATTACCTTCCTGGTTTCGGCGCTTTCCGGGACAAGGACAAGATCATCGCGACCAGGCTGGGAATCGCCCAGGTCAACGGGAGAGCGATCAAGATCATCCCTCTCTCAGGTTGCTACAACCCCAAGAAGGAAGACATCGTTATCGGTCATGTGATCGACATCACCATCGGCGGCTGGCGCCTCGAGATCAACTCGACATATTCCGCCATGATCAGCATGAAGGACGCCACCAACGAATACATCAAGAAAGGTGACGATCTCACGAAATTCTTCGACATCGGCGATGTCGTCGTAGCCCAGATCATCAATGTGACCAGCCAGAAGCTCATCGACATGAGCCTGAAGGACGAAGGCCTCGGAAAGCTTGGCGAGGGAAGGATCATCAAGATCAGCCCCAACAAGATACCGCGCGTCATCGGCAAGGGCGGTTCTATGGTCACCATGATCAAGAACGCCACACACACCCGCATCACGGTCGGACAGAACGGCCTTATCTGGGTATCAGGGGAGCCCGAGATGGAACGTCTTGTGGAGAAAATCGTATCGTTCATCGAAGAGAATGCGCATACCTCCGGTGTGACCGACAAGGTCAAGGCACTTCTGGACAAGGAGGCGCCCAGACAGGCACCACCCCAGCGACCGGCAGCGCAGCCCCCCCAGCACCCCAGAGGTGATGCATGATGACTTATGAAAAAAGATTGGACGGCCGCAAGTTCGACGAGATGCGCCCGATCGTCGCCAAGGCCGGAGTGATCCGGCGGGCAGACGGCTCAGGCTATTTCAAGATCGGCAAGTCAGAGGCCTATTGCGCAGTGTACGGACCCCGCAACCTGTTCCCGAGATTCAAGCAGGACCCCAAGCAGGGTATCCTTCGCGTCAACTACAACATGATGCCATTCTCATCCGCTGGTGAGCGTGTTCGCCCCGGCGGCGGAAGGAGAAGCAAAGAGATCTCTTACGTCACCGAGAAGGCGCTGCTCCCTGCGGTCAACCTGCAGGACTACCCTAACGCTGTCGTGGACATCTTCATCGAATTGATCCAGACCGACGCGGGCACGAGATGCGCAGGCATCTGTGCGGCTTCAATCGCGTTGGCCGATGCGGGCATCGAGATGCGGGACCTGGTCTCCGCGATCGGCGTCGGATTGGTCGACGGATCTGTGGTCGCAGATCTCAGCTATGACGAAGAGGCGTACCCCGAAGGCGATGTGGCCGACATCCCTGTGGCGATGCTTCCTGGAACGGGCGAGATATCGCTCCTACAGATGGACGGCAGCGTGTCCCACGATGAACTCAAGGCCGCGATCGTCCTCGCCAAAGCCAAATGCGAAGAGATCAATGTGATCCAACGCAAGGCATTGAAGGACAGGTACGTGTCCAAAGGTGGTGAATAATATGATCGCTGATATAAGACAAAACATCCTCAAGGCCCTGAACAAGGGCCAACGAATCGATGGACGTAAGCACGACGAATTCCGCCCGGTGACGGTAGAGAAAGGCGTCTCAGCCAATGCCGAGGGATCAGCTCGCGTCAAGATCGGACACACCGAGGTCGTGGCAGGTGTCAAGATGCTCGTCGAGAGACCGTATCCGGACCGACCGGATGCAGGGTCCATGATGATCGGCGTCGAGCTCCTGCCGCTATCGAATCCCGAATTCGAGATGGGACCGCCTGGCATAAAGGCCATCGAGATCGCCCGTGTGGTCGACCGAGGCATCAGGGAATCCAATGCCATCGACACCAAGGCTCTCTGTATCGAGGCCGGCGAAAAAGTGTGGATGGTGTCAGTAGACATCTGTTCCATGAACGACGAGGGAAATCTCCTCGACGCATCGTCTCTAGCGACGCTCGCGGCCATCCAGGACGCGGTGTTCCCTGAATTCGACGGTAAGACCGCCAATTACAAGAAGAAGACCGACAAGAAAGTGCCTCTGCTCAAAGAGCCCATCGAGGTCACGGTCCTCAAGATCGGCGAACATTACATCGTCGATCCCACGACCGATGAGGAGAAGGTCCTCGACGCACGTGTCACCGTCGCAGTAACCGAAGATAACAAGATCTGCGCCATGCAGAAAGGCGGCGATTTCACGCTGCAGGCCGACGAAGTGCACAAGATGGTCGACATAGCCATCAGCAAGACGCAAGAGCTCAGGAGCAAGCTGTAGGTGAAAAAAATGGACGAAGAACGCCTAACAAAATTCGAGCACGCCCGCATCCTCGGGAGCCGCGCGTTGCAGATCGCGATGGGAGCTCCGTTCCTTGTCAAACTCAATGACAAGGACCTCGAGCGTCTCCATTTCAACCCTATCGAGATCGCCAAGGTCGAACTAGAACAGGGTGTGGTCCCCATAACCGTCAAGCGCCCGCTCCCCCATGAGCGGTGATGCTGTTTTTTTCTTTTCTTTATCCATATCCGTTTCTGATGCACCATGGACCGCGTGACCCCTAAGAAGCTTGAGAAGTACTTCGACGTCACCGGCAGGGCCATAGAGAAGGTCAAGATCTGTGCGCGCAAGGACTTCGACTGGGATGAGAAGGCCAAGGATTTCCTGGATATGGCAAAGCGTTATTACTCGGATGCCAAGCATTTCGCAGGCAAAGGGGAGGTGGTCGTGGCATTCGCGGCGCTCAACTATGCCCATGGCTGGCTCGACGCCGGGGCGCGTCTGGGGCTTTTCGACGTCGGCGGGGACAATGTGCTGTTCACCGTCGATCCTGATGAGGAACCGTAAGGTATTTATGCTTCCAGATTCTTGGTTCCCTTGATGAAACGGTTGCTCAAGGCATTCTTGTATGCATGCGTGCTCGCATTCGTCTCTCTGATCGGAGTATCATTGCTCTGGGACAATCCCTTGATCCTGACTCTGGCGCTCATCATGCTCTCAGCTGTCATGATGTTCGCATCCCGGGAGAAGCATGACATCTATCTGTTCGCCATCGCGGGCCTATCCGGTGCGATCGCTGAGATGATGGCCATCTGGTCCGGCGCCTGGCAGTACGCCTTTCCCAACCTGCTTGGCATCCCCTATTGGCTTCCGTTCCTCTGGGGATTCGCCGCGCTGTTCATCAGACGGATGTCGCTCGAGATCGATTCATTCCTTGGACGATGATATGGAGGTCCCACATGACCAAAAAAAAAGAAGCAAAGACCGGAAAGTCAGACGAGAAAGCCCATCAGAAAAAGAAACCAGGCAAGCACTGCGAGAGACTGCATGCATTTTTCCGTTGGGCCCCGCGCATCCTCGGTATCCTGCTCGCGCTCCTCCTCGAGCTGTTCGCCTTCGACACCGGATCCTTCGTCGGCTTCCTGATGCATTCGATCCCTTCTGCAGTGATCATCATCAGCGTGCTCATCGGATGGAGACATCCCAATGTCGGCGGTATCGTCTTCGTTTTGCTCGGCGTCGTGACAGTGTTCTTTTACCATACCTACAGGGATCCCTGGCTTCTGGCCATCATCAGCGGACCGTTCTTCCTGATCGGGGCTATGCATCTGGACGATCATCGCATGGCAGTCCGCCATAAGAGCGAGAAGTAGTGACGGTAGTCGTCTGCGATACGCGGATTGTCGATGAGAGTGACGATCTCGTCGCGCTCCCAGAGCACGTGCGCGACCTTGTCGCCGAAGGCCCAGATGACCAATGGACTCGAGAATTCTGACGGCAGATAGCGGACCAGAGTATCTGGCAGTTTGTTGAACGCCTTCCCCCTCGTCTTCTCGACGCTGAGATGATGGCGTGTGATGCCGGCCGCCACCCGCCGCTTGTCGAAATCCGCGAAATAGTCCGCATGCGTCGCCGCGATCGAGGCATTCGCGCCCAAGAGGTGAAGGTCCTTCCCTTCCTTGATCACCTCTTCGCAGAGCGCGATGATGCCATCATGCCCACGCAGCGTCCTGACGTCCTGGTTCCAGAGGGTATCAAAGTAGACCTTGACCGCCGACACGATGTCCTTTCGGGTGATGAGAAAACCTATCGCGTCCTTTGACCATAATGAGATGTAAAGCTTGTCCTTGTAGAAGGTCATCTGCAAGGGTGACCTGAAGTCCGGCGGCAGGTAGCGGACTTCGGCAGGACCACGAGCGATATCACCTATCCAAGGTCGCATGTTCTGATTGAACAGAACATTGATCTTGACACCTTTCTCCTGCCGCCGCTCATGGAAATCCTTGAAGAAACCTGCCAATTGGGGGATGGCTTCGATCCCCTGGTTGGCATTGATGACGAAATACTCATCACCCGGTCCGAGGTCGTCGAGGATGCCCGAGAAGAAGGCTGTCACCTGCTCCCATCCTTCATACACCACGACCTTCTGGTCCCACAAGGATTCGAAATAGGCACGGAATGCCTCGGTCGCACGCTCATTATCGATGCGGAAGAAGGTGCGTTCCTTTGGGATGCTGATCAATGTCTTATCGCCATAGATGAGGAAGACGGCAGGGGTGAAAAGATTGCCCTGCATGAATCGTATCGTGGTCTTGTCTATGGCGGATAGCGCTTTTCCCATAGCGTCTGCCTGACGGTTCAGAAGGATTCTCGCAGGGATGCCCTTCTTCGCGCGATCGCGATGGAAGCGGGTGATGGATCGCTGGAAGTCGTCGTCGAAATCGAAGATGCCCATCACCTGGAGCTCGTCATCCGCAGAGAGCGAAGTGATGATGTCGCGGAATGCGGTCTGGAATCCTTTGATGCCCTTGAACACATGTGCCTGGGACTTGAGCTCCGTGAGCTTCTGCTCGAGCTCGAGCTCAGGGAGGATGCCCTCGAGCGCCTTCTCCTGCTCTTTAAGCCTGCCGAGCTTCTCCTGCATATAGTCGAGCAGACGGGATGGCGCTGCGGATTCGAAATATCTTGTGCTCTCCTTGATGACGAAGCTGACCAGGCCCTTGTCGACGAGACGGTCAAGGATAGGATAGATCTTTGACGAGCTCACCTTGGCTTTTCTCACGATCGGGCCCACAGATGAGCTGCCGAGGCCCAGAAGAGCGAGATATACGGCGATTTCGCCTTTTGTGAGGCCGATCTCCTCAAGTATCTTCGTGTCCATGAGACGTCCAACGGGTCACATATTGAAAAACCTTTCTATTTCTACCCCCCAAGGGGGAGATAATCTATATATCCTGGAGAGTCAATAGTAAGAGTATGGCTGACGGCGACCTCGAACAAATGATCTCAGACGAGCCCTCGAAGAAGAAAGCACCGTTCTGGGACTACCTGGTATCGGCGTATTCCTCAGGGTCAGGACTGCAGGCCGCGTTGACCGCGTCCGCCGCTGGATATACACTGCTCGCGGTCTTGGGAGCGGCCGGCATCACATACGGGGTCGTCAAGACCGTCGGCATCGGCGCGAAGATGACTGCGCGCTTCATCAGGCATCCTGGCAATTATTTGGAACATTTTTGGGGCAATTGCAAGGAAGCCATTACCGATTATTGGCCGTTCGGGAAGTATAAATTGCCGTCAGGGCTCGGCTCCACCATCACCGCATTAAAGGCGGTTGGATTGTGATGGTATCATGTCGCATATAGTTTCAATATCGCATCCATCTCAGGTGATTGCGGCACCGCATACGTATCCTGAAGAGCCAGATGCATATCCGACCATAGGTTACTTATGACCCTCGCGAAGTGATTGGGATTCTCCGCCGCCGCAACCATGATTCCAAGGTCCTCGACCATCGATGCCATATCCCCCGAACCCATCACCGCGCCGGTTTCCGGATCGAAATATGATCCGTCGAGATATCCCTCATAGGGCGTCCCACCTGGTCCGAACCGCTCCTGCAGCTGACCGATGTGCGGGTAGATAAGGCTGACGACGAATACCTTGAGTTCGTCGGTCGCGTCGACGGACTTGCCGTCGATTTTAACATCAAGCCCCACGTTCTCGCAGAATTCGTCTTGTTCCGTAAGCTGCGCGAGTTCAAGATATGGTTTCTTGAAATTGATGGCATACTCCATATCAAGACCAGCCTGGGTGATGTTACCCGCATAGGTGTCCAACCATTGCGTCCCGTCATTCTTCCTATGTGTGCTCACTGTCCAATCGATCGTCTTTCTATTCATCATTCTTCACCCGTCGTGTTTCTCACGTCATGCATCCCATGTCGTGCTTTTCATGTCATACGTTTCATGTCGTGTTTCTCATCATGCTGCCTGTCGATATGACTGGTTGTCGCGCCGACCATAGTTGTCAGGATAACGCTGCCCCTCGAGCTCCGACGGCATCCCGTACTTCTTCGCCGGCGCCGCATCAGGATTCGACACCGATGCGAATATGACATCATTGTTCGCGGCGATGCCCATCTTTATCGGCATGCCATCGACACCGATCTTCTCCGCGACCTCATCAACATAATTGATGGAAGCGAAATGGAAGAGTGATACCCACTTCATCACCTTCCTCACCTTACTCCAATACTGCCCTTTGATCCTCCGTTCGTAGAAATCCTGGAAGTAGGTCTTGCGAAGATGCTTGGAGAACACCGCCGCGACCGCCCTGCAGTAGCCGATCTCCTTCCGGATATATTGCTGGGCCTGGTAGTAGAACTGGTAGCCGGTCGCGACAGACGTCGTGAAGATAGCGGTCTTGACAAGCTTCTGCAAGAAGGTCTTGTTCTCCAACACATCGACACGATCATACATCTCTTCTTGGACAGGTCCGTTCAGGGCCGCGTCGGCCGCATTGTTGAACAGCGATTTGACCAAGCCACCCAATCCGACGCTCTCCCCTTTCTTCTTCTTGGTGATCATGTCCGCGATGAAGAAACCCGTGAAGGTGATAGCCGAAGACGTGAGATAGTATTTCGCGGCCAGACCGATGAACGCGCAGTCGACGACCTTGTTGACGACCTTCTCCAGCCCGCCCTGCTCGAAGGCCGGGCCTGTCGGCCGCTCTCTGACCTCGGCAGCCCCGCCGCCCCTTGACGCACGCTCTTTTTTCTTCGCCATGATACATCACGATACACCCAATGGATATATCCACAAAAAAAACCCACAAATACACCACTAAATAGTCGAAACATAGATATTAAACTTCCGCCAAGATTTTGACCGAAAAATAGATAAATTAGCGATGAGATAACTGAATTGGTCAAAATGAAACCCTCAATTCTTGATGTCAAGGACAGGAAGATCCTCGCTGAACTCGACAAGAACTGCCGCACCCCGAACAGCGTGCTGGCCCGCAAAGTGGGGAAATCGCGTGAGGCGGTCAAATACCGCATCCAACAGCTGCAGAACAAAGGGATATTGCAGGGCTTCATCACATCCATCAATCCAAACAAACTCGGCTACTACATGTTCAAGGTTTATCTCAAGCTGGAGAACATCCCAGACGAACGAGAGAAATTCTTCGAGGAGTTAGGCAAGAATAAAGATATCTACTGGTTCGGCATCTCTGACGGAGTCTTCGACTGTGTGTTCGCCATCCTTGCCAAGAGCATCACCGGCTACTTCGAGATGATCAACAGCCTTCTCTCCACATGGCGGCACATCATCGTCAGCAAGGTGCTCGGCACCATGGTCGACACCCACCAATACAACAAGAAATTCTTCACCGATGACCACGATGGCGTATCCCAAGTCTTCGGCGGCGACGTCGTGGACAACCAGGTGGACGACACCGACTACAAGATCCTCACAGTGCTGGCCAACGACGCTCGCGTACCGGTCGTGCAGCTCGCCCGGAAAGTCGAGGTGTCTGTGGAGGGTGTCCGGACAAGGATGCGCCGCCTCGAAAGGCTCGGTATCATACTGTCCTATCGCGTCGCTGTCGACTTCAATAAATTGGGACTAGAGTTCTTCAAGGCCATCATCTATTTCCGGACGCTCTCGCCTGAAGACGAACGTGCGCTCTTCGAATGGATGCGAACGAATCCTGACTCACTCTACTACATCCGCAGCCTCGCGCCATGGGAAGTGGAATTCGAGTTCGCGGCAGAGAACTACCAGCACTTCAACCGCATCATCAACGACCTGCGCAAGCGCTTCCCCCACGTGATCCGTAACTACGAGCACCTCATCATGATCTACGAGACATGGATGCCCGCATACAGGGAGATGCTGAAGGGGAAGAATGCGACGGAGAACCCATCCGAGGACGTATCTGAGAATCAGTGAGCTCATACAGACGCGGGCTTCTCATACCGCGGATAGGTGCCTGGAGCCATGAAGACCTTGTGGACGTCGATGGCGATGCCTTTGTCCTCTTTGACCATCTCTTTCGATATCATCCGCGTATCGCCGATCGCCACCAGCTCGTTCTTCAAGGTCATCAACGCGACCAGCTCGCCGACCTGGATGTCGGTATGCACCTTAGCGATGCCAGGGACCGCAAGGTTAGCACCATGGCAAAGAGGATCGACCGTCATGTCGGTGATCCAGACCTTGGGCAGATGGCCAACGGCGTTCTCGATCGGCTGGAGCACCTTTCGCAGCGGCTTCTCGTTGCCATCGGCCTTGTAGTAATGGAAGGCATCAGTGAGCTCATGGAGTGTGCACAATGAATCCTCTGCGAACGGCCCTGCCTTGCTCCGCCGGAGCTGATGCATGTGGGCACCTGTGCCGAGGGATACGCCCATGTCGTGGACCAGTTTGCGGATATAGGTACCGGCCTGGGTGCCTACACGGAAAAGCACATCCTTGTCTATCATGTCGAGCAATTCGATATAGTAGATCTTGCGGAAACGGACGCGGCGCTTGACTGCGCTCTTGATCGGCGGGAGCTGGGCGATCTTGCCCGTGAACTTCTCGAAGGTCTTGAGAAGACGTTCCTTGTCGACCTCCTTATGCAGATGCATAAGACAGATGTACTCCTTGCCAGCCACGAGAAGGGCCTGCACAATACGGGTAGCCCTACCGATGGCCACCGGCAAGACACCGGTCACCTTGGGATCGAGAGTGCCGGAATGACCGCCTTTCGATACACCCAGGATCTTCTGCACATAGGCCGAGACCTGATGCGATGTAGGCCCAGCAGACTTGTCGACGTTGATGACGCAATACTGCAGTAATTGGTCTATGGGAAGGGCCTCGAAATCATGGCCGAATTTTGGACTGGTCTCGGCCTCCTGGCGGACGAACACGTCACGCTTGATCTTCTCGAATGGGAGGAGCTTTCTCATCAAAGACCGGGAATGAGAAGGGCCTTATAAATATAATGGCCCATGACAGAGGCAATACCGATAGATGACTAAGAAGGCAAAGGTCAGGTATAGAGAGTGAGATTATCAGGCAAGTTCTCCGTCGAAAAGGGTACCTGTACATCCCGTATCCTCGCTCAGGATGAGCAAGGCAGTGTAGATATAGAGCGAAGAGCCCACCACTCCAGGCTGGTCGTTATAGGTCGATCGGTCGAGCCCGAACAGCTCACTGAGCTCTACCTCACAATCGACGAACCTACCCGCGTACGGCTTCTGCTCCTCCGAGAGGATCTGGTCCTCCGAGCCGTACTGGACATGGACCACGCAGAAGCCATCCTTGTCAGCCACCTGATAACGGAGAAGGCCAGAAACATTTGTCTCGATCAATGTGAAGGCAGGATCGCACCCGGCGAGGATATGGTGCCCCATGCAGACGAGCGCCCTATCCTGCTCGACATCCACATCTTCTGCGGCCAGCAACTCATCCATAGTCGTGCTCGTCCCGCAATCGTCAGGATACCCGCCGTATTCCATGTCGGTGTCGGTGTCGGTGTCGTTCCCGTCAAGGCAGATGTCCTTGTCGCAGTCGCCGAAAGCGAGGCAGCCGCAATCGACATCAGAATCGCAGACCCCGTCATCGCAGACCAGCCAAGGCACGCAGGTGTTGCCGACACAGAGGAAAGAGCAGTGCTCCTCTTGCTCCATACCATCCTGACAATAGATACGGGTATTTCCATCGCATCTGGAAGAACCTGCCTCACAAAGGGCCGGCTCGATCTCGAAAGTCTGGGTGAACACATAGAAACGGGAATAGTCCCATTCCTTACGGACCTCATCCAGACGATAGGCCAGAACAGAGAGATTGTGGATGCCGGGTGTCAGCAGGCCGAAATCGACCCTACTTTGCACAGACGGGAATTGCTGGGTGAACTTCGAAGGCACGATGGCAGTGAAGTGGTCTGTGGGATCAGGGAAGGAGTTGCCGACCCTCAGGCCTGTCGGCGCATCATCGATGTAGATCACCCGGTATACCGCGTAGATAGAATCATCAGGCGGAGTCAGGTTCAACAAGAGTTCTATCTCCCCTTCTGCGATACTCGACGGGACCAATTCGATCTGCTTGACGATGGGAAGAGCGGTCGACCCGACAGGCGGAGATTGAGGCAAGGGAGGCAGAGTCAGGGAGCATCCAGTCACGAGGAAACAAAGAAGCAACACGCCAAGAGCAGAGGGAGCTCTCATAAAGCGCAAGGTATATCCATCATATATATAGTTAGCGCTCTCGACGGTAACGTCCTGGAGTCTCTGTCCCTGTCACATGATAAATGAGAGGAGGAGCATGGCCAGACCCGCACCGAGAGGGATCATGATGTTGTCATCGATCTCGCGATGGAGACGCAGATCGATAGCCTCAAGGATCATCCCAACAATCGAACCGACGGCCGCAAGAGGCCAGGAGACGAAGAGGAGACAGCCGAGGAAGGCAGCGATGAGTCCTGCCAATGCGCCTTCGAGCAGCTTCTTCGGATCATTGCTCAACGGATGCCGGAGCTTACCCATATGACCGACAAGAGGAGCGACGGAATCGCCGAGAGCGAGCACCATGATGGCTGCCGAAGCGATCGCGCGTTCGAAGAACAATGATGAGAGGAAGACGCCGCTGACCAACATCAGGGCACCGAATCCAGGACGTGTCTTGTAGTCCTCCTCGCGCTCGAAGCCTTTGAGTAAAGGCTGAAGCAGGCCGATAGGCCGAGAGATGTTTATCAGATAGACGACCAAGCCCACGACCAGTCCGGCACCGAAGAGGAAAGGAGAAAAAATACCCCAGAATAGACCGAACGCGCAAGCCATGCCGAGCAGCATGTGGAAGACCTGTCGCCTGGCCTCGAGCGCTGTGATCATGCCGATCCCTCTGCTCGGCGATCAAATGCTTTGCGGATCGCATCGATGATTCTGGGACCATAGCTCATGGTCAGCATCCCGATGATGATGCCGAGTCCCGCCCCGCAGACCACATCGGAGAAGAAATGATACCCCAGATAGATCCTGCTCATGATGACAATGAGACCGAAGAGGACCCAGAACCAACGCAACGACGGGAAATCCTTTCCCAGGAGCGGGATCGGGGCGAATGACAAGGCAGCATGGGTGCTCGGAAAGGAGTAATCAGGCAGCCCGAGCAACGGGACGTCCATCACGAGACCGTCGGGACGCACACGCATCGCCGAGAGCTTGATCAGGTATGAGACAATGATCGTGAGGATGAAGATGACCCATACCAACACCGCATGACGACGGCGCCCCATATCAAGGAGGAGAAAGGACATCAGCCCATAAGGGACCAATAGGAGAGTGAGAGGATAGGAGGCGATGCCCATGATGAATGTGAGGGCCGGCGATCTGAGGATAGACGCGAGCGAATGGACCGCAGGATCCAGCGCGAAGGACGAGACGGCCAGGACAAGGAATACCGATATGATGAGACCGCCCCGCAGCATATGTTCACGCAAGCTCAGCGGCCCGTTCTTGGCTTGCGCTCCTTCGAGGTCCGCTTGCGCTTGCTCTTGTCGCTGCCGTCGGGCTTCTTCCCTTTGCTGTTCTTTCTTTTCTTGTACCATCTGTACCCCACGTACCCAAGGACGACGACGACCACGCCGACAAGGGAAAGGATGTTGAAATATTTCTCGATGAACCCGACGACCGGGGGGCCGAAGAGACGGATGACCAGGGCCACGATGAAGAACCGGAGACCACGGGAGAAGAATGTGGCGAGGACGAAACGTTTGAAATCTATATAGAACACGCCAGCCGACACCGAGAAGACCTTGTAGGGAATAGGTGTGAACCCTGCGATGAAGATGGCCCATGCCTCGTATCGGTTGAAGAGCTTGTGCACTTTCTCGATACGTTTTGGCTTGACCAGCCGACGCAGCAATGCCTCCTCTCCAAGATAGCCGATGAGGTAACCGAACATGCCGCCGAGCATGGAGCCGATCGTGCAGACGATCGCCAGGAGCCACCACATATGAGGCTGTTCGAGCGTGAGGATGATGAGCAGCACATCAGGAGGGATGGGGAAGAACGACGACTCGATGAAAGAGAGTATGAACAGACCCCACATGCCCATAGGGCCGAAGGTATTGGTTGTCCACACCATCAGGTCGGCGAAGATGCTCATGGGGCGGCAGAGAAGGATGAGGTATAAAAAACTGTCGCTGGCCGAGAAATGAGCTCAGGCCTCCTGGACCTTGACCGACACGGCGCGAGGCTTGACATAGGAATCGGTGACGACCGATTCGATGAACGTGATAGGGTCGCGGAACTTGCGCGGGATCCGGGCATAGAACCTCCCATCTTTGCTGTATACATCATCGTGTTTCTTGGAGAACTGCGCGATATGCTCTTTCTGGTCTGTCGGCGGGCCGTCCACGATCTTCTCTTCAGAGAGCTTGCCTTGCGGCACGACCACATAGAGCAAGGCATCGCCGCGTTTATCCCATTCCCACCCCAGGTCTTCAGGGATGAAATCATTCGCCTTCAATTGACGTTCCACATGCTCGAGTATCTTGAGGATCTTCGATCCCACCACATCGACCTTTCCCTTGGTCGGAACAACGACGAGTGTGAGCACACGCTTGCCCTTGTGCGCTGCCTTGACCTCATCGATGGAGAGAGGCCTCTTCTCGAAGAACGGTTCGGCGGGTTTCTTGAGGAATGCGGCAGCGCATTCCCGGAAACGCTCGACCTTCTCCCGGGAGAGCGCGGCTGCGGCATTGCGGTCGGACAACACAGGGTCGATGACGACAAGAGGACCGCTGAGCTTGGCCTCGTTGAGCGCCTCGAGCGCTTTTCCCTTATGTGCATCAGCGATGTCGATGACTTGTTTGCCACCCCATCCGGCGACAGCCTCAAGAAGAGGGATGAAACCGCCGTAATGGACGATGAGGATGTCGAGCACATGACCGGAGAATCCTTTGATGAAACTCTCTGCACCGTAGACGCCTTGGGCCTTGCAGAACTGCTTGGCCAGCCTGATCTCTACGGCGAGTCCTGGCCGTTCCTTGAGATGGCGTCGCACCCAATCGACATGGAGCGGGCTCATGTCGGTGACGTTGAGCGCGTCTTCCGGTCTGGTAATATTGATGACCGGAACGATCTCAATCATGTAGTCCCCGTCGATCTGGAAATAGTCCCGCGAACCGTGGACACGCATGGGCTTGAGGGATGAGATGGCCTTTCCGAGCAATTCAGATATGTCCTCCGTACCATATGCGGGGTCGAAACACACGAAGATATCGATGTCATGGTCATCGGCGAGGAAGGTGCCCTTCGCCACGGATCCGCCGGTGATTGCCGTGGCCTTGAGGCCGGCCTTATCGAGAAGCGTATTGATTCGGTCGACGATCCTTGCAGCCTCTGCCTCGATCGCACTCGCATTGGGGGAGAGCCTTCTCCTCTGGTGTTCGAGGACCTTGTCCATCATGTCGGCCGCCATACGCGACGATTGGTGGGACCGCATTAATAATCTTTTCCACGATATCGCTATCCTGGCAGTGGAAAAGCATATATATGCCGTCTTCCGACTCTCGTCGACATGGAGAAAGAATTCGACATCTTCGGTCTCGGAAGCGCCATCATGGATATCCTCATCCAGGTAGATGACCACACGCTGGCCTCGTTCGACCTCACCAAAGGGGGAATGACCCTGGTCGATGAGGAGACCGTGCTCGAGCTGGACAAACGCATCAGACCTTATCAGCCTGTGATGATACCAGGCGGCTCTGCGGCCAATACGGTCGCTGGCGTGGCGCATATCGGCGGCAGCGCGGTGTTCTGCGGGCTTATCGGCGACGACGAGCATGGCCTGATCTATGAGCGGAAGACCATAGAGAAAGGGATCGCTTCCCGGCTCGGCCATGAGCAAGGGCTCACCGGCAGAGCGATCACATTCATCACTCCTGATTCTGAAAGGACATTCGCCACACATTTCGGCGTCGCCATCAATGTGGGCAAGGAACATGTGCTCGAGGAGGATATCCTCAAGAGCAGGATCGCCCACTTCGAAGGGTATCAGCTCGAAGGCCCCCGCACCAGGGAAGCGGTCCTGCACGCCATGGCGATCGCGAAGAAAGCCGGTGTGCTCGTATCGTTCGATGTCTCGGACCCATACCTCATCAAACGCACCAATGCAGACATGCAACGAATCATCGACGAATTCGTCGATATCGTTTTCTGCAACGAAGAGGAGGCCAAAGCGCTCACCGGTGTGGAAGAGTCGGCGGCCGCAGAATCGCTTTCTAAGCGGACGAAGATCGCGGTGGTCAAACTCGGCAAGAGAGGATCCATCATACGACAAGGCGAAGACGAATGGTCTGTCGATGCATATCCTGCCAGTCCGGTGGATACGACCGGCGCAGGAGACATGTTCGCAGCAGGGTTCCTCTATGGATTCGCACGAGGAGCAAGCCCTGAGACCTGCGGAAAACTCGGATCGTTCTCAGCCGCCAAGATCGTCGAAAAAGTGGGAGCCCGGCTTGACGACCCCATCCGCGAGGAGATCGACCGCATCCTGAAAACAGACGAAGAGTGACCGGTCCTAATCCATCCATACCAATTTCTTCATGAAGCCAATAAGCTTCTGTTTCAGGTCCGAATGCAGCTTCAGCATCATCATTGAAGGAATGAACACATCGAATAAGAAGAGGAGTATGAAATATTTCTTGATGACATCATTGAAAAGGAAGAATTGCTCAATCTCCATGTGAAAACCGAAGATGAGGACTATATGTAGGACGATAAGGAGACTGAATGCCGCAGGATAACAGATTGGGTAGATAAGATGCATATGCGGCATTTTATAGCGCAGAATGAGCGGGATAAGAACCAGACTAGCAACAAAGAGAATACCTCCTACGGGAATGATGAGGTAGTCGTACCATTGGGTTCCCATATAGACAGCCACCCGAATATCAGGAGAAGGGGTGAGGTATGCATACACGTTGTATACACCAAAGATGAGAGCAAGAACATAATAGCCTGTCAAGAAACGAGTAAAGAATCGGTAAGCTCCAAGTCATCAGGATTCTTCTTTTATCGCGTCTGTCGCGACCATCGTCAGGGTCTTGACGATCGACGGATGCTTACGCACCGAGACGATGTAGTCATTGAACTCTGAGACATCCTTGAAGCGGAGCTTGACCAGGAGGTCGAACTCTCCTGTCACCCCAAAGACCTCGCGGACGAACGGCCTTGCCATGAATGCGGGATCAAGCTCTTTCTTGGTGTTGAGCAGCATGAACGCGACGAAATTATCGCCGAATCTCTCGTGGTCGAGCTTTAGCGTGAAACGTTGGATGACGCCGTCGCTGACAAGACGCTGGATGCGGGCATGGACAGTACTAGGACGCATACCAGCGGCTTTCGCGACCTCTTTGATGGATGCGCGACCATCATCGGAGAGCTGGGCGAGAATGGAGATATCTTTGGTGTCGAGCCTCATTTCAGATTACCCGCGGTCAGTGTCATCGCCGTCATGTGGACGGAGAAGGCCCGGGAGGCCCTCTCCGGTATTTACCTCTCTTCCCGGGTACTCTATCTGGATCGTGCGAGGGGAATAGAAGGTGATGGACCCTCCAGAGAAAGGAAGAATCGCTTTCGTCTGCTTCGTAGGTTGGGGGAAGCTGGAAGGCCCGCCTTCACCACGCACGTAATCTATTAATTATCCAGGAAGTATTTAAACATTATTGTGATTCATCCATATAATCGAGCAATACATTGGATATTTTCCAGAAAAAAGGAGTAAATCTATAAATTTTTCCATATTTCCACCACCAGATTAAGAACTATAGGCGTATAGGCGATATCATGGACAAGGGGTGATTACGAAGTCAAGGACATCGAGCATTGAGGTGTTTCTCCTGCTCAGTGTCAGCGTGTCAATGGAGGTGCCGAGAGACTCGGCTTCCCATGCTCATCTCAGAAAACGCGATGTTCTTGCTTCCCTGTTCGGCATGCATGGGACGAGGAGACATAGATCCCCCCACATTTTTCTTCTTATCCACTTCTTCTTCTCTGCCTCTTGCCCTCCACCCATCCGGCTTCTTTCGCCCCTGGTCCCTGACGACAGACGAGAACATTTAAATACCTGCAGCCGTGCGGCACCAATGGCATGGCGTCGAGGGGGAAAGCACAAGTCAGCATGGAATACATGGTGGTAATCGGTTTCTCGCTCATGCTGCTCATCCCGATCCTCATAGCATTCTATATGCAGACGAATGACTTGGCAGACAGCGTGAACATGAACATCGCGCGAGACGCGACGCAGGAGATCATCGAGCACGCCGAACTGGTGTATTATCTCGGGAGCCCTTCAATGATAGAATTGCAGATCCGAGTGCCGGAAAAAATCAACAACATCTCACTGATAGGGAGACAGGTCACATTCGAGGTCGATACACAGGCGGGCCTCACCGATGTGTTCTCGATCGGGACGGTCAATCTCACCGGTGACATCCTCCCGCATTCGGGCAAACGCACCCTCCGTCTCCAGGCCACCGGCAACACCGTCAATATCACAGAAGTGTGAGCGCAACATGGCGCAGAAAAAAGAGGGACAGATCGCGACAGAGTATATCATAGTCGTCGGAGTCGCCTTCCTTCTCCTGGTGATATTCGTCGCCAGCTTCCAGGAGAATTTCCAGGGTCTCGTGGTCAGGCAAGAGCAGGCATTGGTCAAGGACCTGGCATACATGGTGCAAAAAGAGGTGCTGATGGCAAGCAAGGTCGAAACCGCCTACACGCGTGAGTTCGATATCCCAGAGACCCTTCTCGGACATCCCTACACTATAGAGAACAGCAGGAAAAAGGTCATCGTTCGTAGCGACAATTTCGATTTCGCCCTGACCATACCCGAAGTCAAAGGCTCGCTGGGAAAAGGAATCAATCTCATACGCTCCATGAACGGGCTCGTATGCCTGAGCAACATCACCTGCGAGGACGAGATCGACCCGATCATCACCGCGGCCGGGACGAACGGCACATTCGCTGTGCCGATATTGACGCTTTCCGCCACCACGGACGAGCCCGCCGACTGCAAATACAGCGAGACAGACCTAGGATACTTCTCCATGAGGGATTTCTTCGAAGGGAACGACCTTACCCACACCATAGACCTCACACTGCCGGAAGGCAGCTACACCTACTTCATCCGATGTAAGGATCCGGCAGGCAACGACATGAATGTATCCGTGGTGGTGGCGTTCATCATCGACCTCCCCGACAACGATCCACCCATAGTGAGTCAGGTGTCTCCCGACGAAGGGATGTTGTCTAACCAATCTTTGCACAATTTCACTTTCATGGTGTCCGACGAGTCGACCATCCAAAACTGCAGTCTCCTCGTAGACGTGACCGAAGAAAATCTTTCGACCAGCGTGACGCGGGACATCAACCAGACCCTGTCGGCGAACATGACGGTAGGCAACCACACCTGGCAGGTCTCCTGCTGGGACATCGCGGCGAACGTCGGCAGTTCGTTTGAGCGGAACATCACGATCATAGCATAATAGGACTGACACATGACAACACAGACTGGGAAGCCGGCCAGAAGGGGCGAAAGGAAAACAGGACAGATGATGTTCCTCGAATTGATGATAGCGGCGCTGCTCTTCGCCGCGGCAATCTCGATCTACTACGCCTATGGCCCGCATGAGAACGGACATTCCAACATAGCAGACCTCACCCGCGAGGCAAGGCTCATATCCGACTCATTGATATCCCGCGGACATCCGGTGGGATGGACGCTGATGGATGTGGAGCGCATAGGTCTGACCGATGGTGAGAACAGGCTCAACACCACCAAGCTCGAACAGTTCGCCAACATCACCTATGAGGATGCGAGATTCTCCCTCGGCGCGAGCTACGATTTCGTCGTGACCATTGAGGAGACCGACGGTACGCCCATCCCCATCCCTTATGCGGAGAATGACACCATCGGGATGCCTGGCATGACCCCGGATTTTGTGCTCACGATGGAAGGGGTCACAGGCGCGATACAGACCGAACGAATCGTGGTCTATCGTGGTAAGCTCATCACTCTGCGCGTACTTGTCTGGGAGGGGACGCCATGAACCGCAAGAAGGCGATCGCCATCATCATCGACGGCATCCTGGCCACGATACTCATCGTGACAGGCGTGCTCCTCACGCATAGCATGGCAACGACACAACCTCCGATCACGCCGAGCCATGCCATCGAGGCCTTCGATATCCTCCAGTCCCTCTCCGTACTTACGATCGCCGAGGCCAACAGCACCACCTTGCAGGACATGGTGGCCAAAGGCAACATCACCAATCTCAACAACTCCATCATGGAGCAGATCGGGGAGTTCTGGGCTGCCGGAGAGATCGGGCTCGCGACGGACCTATCCGAAGAGTATCTCAAAGATATCGGGAACGGCGCGAGAGGCATCGGGCTCTACATAGACGACGAACCAATCTATGTCAAAGACAAAAGCGGGACGCATCGGCTGTATTCAGCCAAACGCACCATATCCGGCATCGAATCGAACAAGACCCGGCTCGGATTCAATGCCCGGGCAATAGCGACCAAGACCAAGAAGAACAACACCAAGGTCCTCATGGGTGACGTCATCACATCTTCGGTCCGTCGACCCGGGAGCGGGGACAATGGGAACCAGGTCAACATCACCTACCTCTTCGATGTTCCCCCGAATTCCACTTTGGGCGATGCGTACTGGTTCATCCAGACGGCATGGACAGACAACCGGATCAATACATATATCAACGGCGATATGCTACCCGACGGGCCGTATGTCGGCTATGCCTCCATACCATCTCTAGAAGGCTACCTCAATGAAGGCACCAACACGCTCGGCATCCTGGGATGGTACGGCGGAAGCGGACGTGAGGCAGGAGAGGACGGATCATCCCATTTCGTCCTAGAGTACGAGACGCAGAGCCCTGATACTCTCGATAGAGGACAGAGGAAAATGCTTGCCAGCGTCTCATCCCATTGTTCGATCCGTTACCGCAAACCCGTCTTCGTCTTCGGCACGCTTTCGTCTATCGACATCGACCTGCATGCCTACGGCCCGGACGCGACATTGCGCTATATCCTGGACGGCGACCGGAACTCCATCTCCACAAAGGTGCTTACCGACAACCGGACCTCCTGGAACGACGCCGAGATCCTCGCAGCGGTGATCGGCGACGGATACACCTATGCCGACCTCGAGAACAAGTACGTCTGGTTCGAGATAGACATCGACACCTATAATGACAGGGAGGACTACGGCAGTCTCCGCCAGATCAAGAACGGCTCGTACATATCCATCGATGCGGAGATGCCTGAACAGCTCTACGGCTACATCGACATCACCCGTACGGTCGATCCGCATACTTACAGCGATCAGGACTGGGGTGATTTCTATAGGGACATCGAATGGCTGTACAATAGCTCCAATATGACTGTGCCATTGATGATGGACTCGCAACTGGCATGGCTATACTGGTCATCGACCGATCCTGACCAGACCGCATACTCCAACGGCCTGACCATGTACGACCATCCGCCAAGCCCCCTCATCGAGGAGTTCGCCCGTTTCGGCTTCTCCGGTGAGAGCGGCAATATCAGCGGAGGGGAGAACAGCTATCGCATCGAGTTCTCGAACGGCTATTCGGTCAATCCCCTCACCTCACTGGTCTCATTCACCGCGCTCGTGCCGAGCATCACCCCATACGGCGAGACATTCCCGACCTCAGAGGATGCGGTGCAGGACGCGATCGGACGGCTCAATGCCACCCTCGCCGGTTTCGCCGACGCATTGGAAGTGTCGTCCAACGTCATATCGATAGGTGACGTCCCATCCCTCTGGGGCCCTGTCATAACAGAGGTGCGCATATGGGAATGAGGGATACGCCCATCCGAGGGAAGAAGGGATTTGCGTTCACGCTCATGGCTATCATCGTCGTAGGATTGCTCATCGCATCAGTGGCTTACAGGGAGAGAGTGATGTACAAAGCCCAGGCAGACAGGGCTGGTGTGCGTATTGAGATCATGAACGAATTCGTCAAGAATACGCAGGAAGACCTCATCCGCGCTACCGAAATCATCAGCTTCCGTACCATCCTCAGCCTGGAACAGTACATCGTCGAGGCAGGAATCCCGCTCGATGACGTCGAGCTACGGTTCGCAGAGCTCATGCTAAACGGCTCGGTCAACAACACGATCGTCTCGCTCATGGAGAACTCCACGTTGACCAACTGGACCAGCAAGCTGAGCCGAGAAGCCTCACGCATGGACGCGTCGGTCAGGGTCCACATCCGGACGATCACCCTCAACCACATCGATCCCTGGAATGTCGAGGCGCATTTCAACATCAGCACGGAGATCGACGACGACAAGGGTGCTGCGAGCTGGGATGTGGACAACATATTCTCGGTCGTCGTCCCGATCGAGGGTTTCGAAGACCCGACGATCGCGCTCAATACCCTGGGCCGGGTCTCGTCCCAGATCACCAGAGGCAACCTCAGCCCGTATGTGGATCCGGCGACCAATGACACCACCAATCTGCTATGGTTCATCAATGGCTCCTATTACAGGAACAACAGCCAGGGCCCGTCGTTCCTCGACCGCATGGAAGGCAATCTCTCCGCGTCGCCCCACGGCATCGAGCGGCTGCTCAACCTGCAGGAATTCCTCATCCAGGACGTAGAGATCGAGGAGTTCAGTGTCGTGGACTGGATGTATTTCCGCGGAATCAACGACACAACATACCAGATCGAAGGCGTCTCGGACCAGACAGGCTATACCTGGTTCGTCCTCGACCTCAATGCCACATACCGGTATGATTGCGATCAGCTCATCACCTGATACGTGCCAGAACGAGATACCGACGAAGAGAAAGATTATTATGCAGGAAGGCTTCATATGGTATCAATCACAAACTATTTAAAAAGGAAGACTGGAGAAGAATCATATGCCTAAGGAGTCTGTAATCAAGACGGGAGTCGACCGGCTCGTCGACCTTATCGAGCAGAATAAGAAGATATCGATAGCCGATGCCGCTAAGCAACTCGCAGTGCCCAAAAGCGTGATCGAAGAATGGGCCAGTTTCCTTGAGGAGAAGGAGATCATCGAGACCGAGGACAAGCTCACGAGCACGGTCCTGATGAAGAAGGAACTCTCCAAGGTGGAACTGACAGAGAAGAGGAGAGAGCTCGAAGGCCACAAGGAGGGATTCGTCCGAAAGATCGAGGCGACGATAGCGCTCATCGAGAATGAGACGACCGGACTCTCATCGCTCCGAGAGGACTTCCAGAACCTTGGTGACCAGATCGAGGGGCAGGTAAAGAAGGTCAAGACCAACCTCGATCAGCTGGAACGGTTCGAGGACCTCAAACGAGACATCGACCGCGAGATATCCCAGCAACGCGGCGAATTCCACGCCCGTCTCGACCAGCTCAACAAGGAGATCGGAGACAAGAAAAGCCGATATGCCACCATCGCAGAGCAGATGAGGAAAGAAGAGGAACAGATCGAGAAGGATCTCCAACGAACCGACCGGCTCAAGCACACCGAACAGGAGGTTGAGAGACGGATCGAGGCGCTTAAGAAAGCGATCTTCGCCATCGAGAACGGCCTCAAGGAAGAGGACGAAGTCCTCACCCGAGACGAGGAGCATCTCTCAAAACTCAAAGACGATGCGAGGGACATCCAGGAAGATTTCGATGGCAAGCAGAAGGTGCTGCAGGCCCTGATGAAAGACAGCATCGAGCACGAGAACGCGATCCTGGCCATGCAACAGAAGATCATCGACTCACTCGAGGAACAGAAGAAACAGGGGCCCGAGCAGGTCTCTGCGCAGTCCGCAAAGAAGAAGTTCGAGGAGTTCTTCGACAGGAAGGTCAAGGTCGACATCCTCGTGGACAAGATCAACAGCGATGTTGTCCGTATCGAAAAAGATCTGGGAGCGCTCCGCGAGGAGGCATTGGTTCTCGACTTCCATTCAAGATCCAAGAGCGCAAAAGAGCATGTATCGTCGCTCGAGAAGAAATTTTTAGATATCGTCAAGAAGAAGAGCTCCTTCGAAAGCGAAGTCATGGAGCTCTATCGCATCCTGCACAAGAAAGACTAGGCAGGGCTGCGACCGATGGCCCCTACTCAAGGGGTGCGGGGGGTATATATGGAAAAAAAAGAGGCCAGAATCAAACCACAGGCTGCGCCTCCTTCGGGAGGGGCGATACCAAAAACATCGGTGGCCAACACAGAAGGCAAGCCCGAGGACGAGAAGCAGCTCATCGACACCTATGATTTCATCTCCAACAAGATCCCGATTTCTGTCCGTATCTACAACAAACATGGCGACTTCGTGCCCACCTATGCGGTTTCCATCTCGTCGATCTCCCGCAACACAGAGATCATCCTCGAGAAGATAAGATATGAGCTCATCAGCCAGGTATCGCTCGGCATCGCCGACATCACCCAATCCAAAGAAACCGATCATGTGGAAGAGAAGTTCCGGGATGCCATCGAGATCCTTGTCCGAAAGCATTTCCCTGATGCCGATGAAAGCACGACCGCATTCCTCGTGTCTTACCTGATCCAGCGATCTCTGGGCATGGGGAATGTCGAGATCCTCATGAGCGACGAGAAACTCGAGGAGGTCGCCATCAACTCTTCGGACGACCCGGTATGGGTCTATCATCGGAAACATGGTTGGCTCAGGACCAATGTGGTCATCGACAGCGAAGAGACGACGAGACACTACGCAGCGACCATCGGCCGGAGGATCGGCCGCCAGATATCCGTGCTCGAGCCGCTTCTCGACGCCTATCTCAACGAGGGTGACCGCGCCAACGCGACACTGATGCCGATCTCGACCCACGGCAACACCTTGACGCTGAGGAAGTACTCCCGCGACCCCTTCACCATCACGCATTTCCTGCGTCACAACACCATCAACACTTCTGCCGCCGCGTTCATATGGTTGGGTATCCAGTATGAATTGAGCGCCATCATCGCCGGCGGTACCGCGTCAGGAAAGACGGCCACGCTCAATGTGCTGGCCAGCTTCATCCCACCCAACCAACGTATCCTCTCCATCGAGGACACGAGAGAACTCAGGCTGCCGAAGTTCCTCCATTGGGTGCCCATGAGCACCCGCCTGCCGAATCCGGAAGGGAAAGGAGGCATCAGCATGGCCGACCTGCTCATCAACTCATTGCGTATGCGCCCCGACCGCATCCTGGTCGGCGAAGTGAGGCGGCAGCGTGAGGCCGAGACGCTGTTCGAGGCCATCCATACAGGCCACAGCTGCTACGCGACATTCCACGCCAACAACGCCGACGAGACCATCAAGAGGCTGACGAACCCGCCGGTCAATGTCCCGGAAAGTGTGCTCCCCGCAATCAACATGCTCATCACCCAGTTCCGTAACCGACGTACCGGACTACGGAGGACGTTTCAGATCGCAGAGATCACGCCTGACGCCAAATGCAACATCCTGCAGCAATACGATCCGAAACGAGACATCCTGCAAAAGGTAGGTGAATCCAAGACATTGATGGACACGTTGCGTCTGTATACCGGTTATACCCGCCAAGAGATCACAAATTCGGTGGGAGAGAGAGAACGCATCCTGAAGTATCTTGTCAAGCAGGATATCGACCATGTCGACGAGGTCGGAAGGATCATCGCCGAGTTCTACAAAGACAAGGACCGCCTGATGCGATATGTCGACCGTAACCGGCCGTTCACCCTCGATAGATAAACTCCAGACCATGCCAAGAAAATGAGAGCGCTGTTCAAGAAGATCGCGGCATCCATCCCGGGCCTGCAGCTCAAGCTTATCCAAGCAGGCATGACGATAAACAAAGAGGACTTCATCCGCAACACCTTCTTCTCGTCCCTCTATGTGACCTTAGGCATCATTTTGTTCGTGTGGATGACATTATCACGATTGCGGGTCGGCCCCCACATCTTCATCATCACAGGGCTCATCATGTTCTTCATGCTGCTGAATTATTTCATGCGTATCCCTGATGTCAGGATAAACAAACAACGCCGTCTCATCGAGAGGGAGATCGTGTTCGCCGGACGATTCCTTATCGTCGAACTGGAATCAGGCGTGACTTTATATAATGCCATGACCAACATCTCCAACAGCTTCGAGACCACCGGAAAGGCCTTCAAGGAGATCATCGACCGGGTCGATCTCGGCACAGCGATGGAGGATGCGATCAATGAGACCACCCAGAATACCCCCAGCCCAGAACTGGCCAAGATCCTCTGGCAGATCCTCAATGTGATGAAGACAGGCGCAGATATCTCCCGTTCGCTCTCAGGGGTCATCGAACAAATCGTGCGTGAACAGATGATCGAGGTCAAGCAATACGGCAAGAAGCTATCTCCACTGGCCATGTTCTACATGATCATGGCCGTCATCCTTCCTTCGATCGGGTCCACCGCCATCATCGTGGTCGCGTCATTCATGGCGCTCAAGCTCGACTTGGCTGTGCTGCTCACCATCGTAGGATTGCTCGCATTCGTTCAATTCATGTTCCTGGCCATCATCAAATCATCCAGACCAGCGGTGGAGATATAGCATGACGTCGAAGCTCAAGTTCCGGTTCAAGAGCCCTTTCCAAAAGAAAGGCATCATAGAGAAGGAAGAGGCCGAGATGCGAAAGATAGCAGACGACATCGCGTCCCAGAAATCAAGCAGCGAAGAACCGGAGAAGAAGAAACCGCGATTCCGTCTCCACCTACCCAGACTGCCAAGACCCTATCATCATCGCAGGTACTCCAGCTCAAGGAAGCGAAAGAAACACATGAGCGAGATGCTGGAGAAGGCAGGTTTTCGTTCAGGACCAAAAGCGATTGCGTTTTCTGTCATGCGCGTGGCTGCGGTCCTCGCCGCCATCCTGGCGGTCGCCACCTCATCATATCTCATGTCCGCCAAGGACTACAATGCGCTCTCCGCCGTCGGCTACGGACTCACCCTGGGCGCGGTGCTTTTCGTGCCCACCCTCATCGTCCTGTGGCTCATCTTCTATGTCGTCATCGACATCATCATGTACCGGAGGCGGAAGGCCATCGAGGAGGTTCTCCCTGATTTCCTGGAGCTGACAAGCGCCAATATCAACGCAGGGATGACCATCGACAAGGCATTGTGGTATGCGGTGCGGCCGCGATTCGGCGTGCTCTCCCGGGAGATCGAGACCGTGGCCAAGCAGACTATGAGCGGAGTCGAGCTCACCGATGCGCTGAGGGATTTCGCCAAGAAATACGACTCCGACCTCCTGTTGCGATCGATCAATCTCCTCTCAGAAGGTATCGATGCTGGTGGAGCGATCGGACCGCTCCTGTACAAGATCGCCACCAATATCAAAGACTCCCAGCTTCTCAGGAAGGAGATGGCAGCAAATATCACCAATTACGCCATCTTCATCACATTCGCGTCCGTCGTCGCCGCCCCCATCCTGCTCGCGCTGGCCGGCCAGCTCCTTGAGATCATCAGGACCATCACATCGACCATCACGGTGCCGGCCAATGTCAACATCAACTTCATGTTCCAGACAGTCGGCATCAACCAGAGGGATTTCACCATCTTCGCCATGGCCAACATCATCGTGACCACGACATTCTCCTCGTTGATCGTCGCGACCATCCGGAAAGGGGATGTCAAAGAGAGCGTCCGCTTCCTGCCCGCCTTCATATTAAGCTCGCTTGCCATCTACTTCGTCATCTCTGCCGTTTTCAAATCGATGATGTCAGGCATGTTCTGAGAGGAGAAGCCTCATCGTCAAGAAATCCCCTGAGTACCGCCCGAGAGGGGGAAGAAAGTTTTAAATATGAGTTGAAGGTATTGATGCATATGTTCCAGGCAAAAAGGAAGATCAATTTCTTCGAGAAAGTGCTTCTCATCGTAGGCTTGGGCGTCACCATCGTCGGATTCTTCCTTATCAGGGCCGCATACATGAGCGAGAAGGGCTTGACATGGCTCATGCTCCTGACCATCTTCTCTTGGCTCACGGTGCTCATCCTCTTCGTCGTCTCGTCACTGAATGCCGACGTCAAAGAAGAGCTGGTACGCATCCTCAATGAACATGTCGAGGAGACGAGATTGCTTAAGGAAATCGCACATGAGCAGCTCAAGGAGACGAGAGAGATGCGCGAGATGCTCACCATCATAGCGAATCCGGCCAAGAAGAGATGAAGATAACTCAGTGTGCTTTTTCGTATATCAATATAGATTTTCCAAAAGTTTTAAATATGAGTTCTTCGAATGAGTACGTGTTGATAGCATAATCACTATCAAAAACACTCAGAGGTGAATACACATGATGAAAAAAGGGCAGGCCGCTATGGAATTCCTTATGACCTATGGCTGGGCCATCCTTGTAGTCCTCGCTGCTATTGGCGCGTTGGCCTACTTCGGCATCCTCAGCCCCGAAAAGGTCCTTCCTGAACGGTGCACCGGTCCCGCAGGATTAGACTGCGTGGAGAAGGCGAGCGTCGATTCAGGCGCGAAGAGCATCTCATTTGCCTTGAAGAACAATCTGGGCATCGACATCAACATCACCACCGTGGCCAAAGGGACGACCGACGACACGGACTGTGACGTGATATCCGCAGCCTATGCTGTTGTCGGCGGAACGACGTACAATATCACGACCGGCGCGACCGCGCAGGCCGAGGCTCGAGTGGACAATTCCGACCCCGTCGTCATAACCATCGAATGCGGCATAGGAGACTCCGAAGTCCCTGAAGGACGCGTCAAGGCCGAATTCACCGTCGAATACGAGAGCCTCGAGACAGGACTCGTGCAGAAAGGTGGTGTGAGCATCAGAGGCCGTGGTGTGAACTGAGATTAATTTTTTATTTCTTCTTTTTATTTTTCTTCCATCTGTTCCCTAAGTATCAACAATAACAGAGAGAACAGAATGCACCCTACAAGACATAGAAGAAGGGAAGAGGCAGGAAAAAAAAGCAAGAGGATCTAGGTTCGAGACTCCTTGACAAGATTGTGTTTCTTGAGCAACGCCTTGAAACGGACAAGCTCATCCGAATCCTTGATCTTCTTCATATGCGGAGGCGGGAGACGGTTGAGAAAATAGACCGATAGCTTGCCTAGCTCTTTCATGTCTGCCCTGATCTCCTCGAGCCTATCCTTCGACGTGACCTCTTCGTATTCCTCGCTTTCGTCCTCCCCGTCGAATCCTTCAGGGTGATCTTTCCTCAAGAAATTCAGACGCATGAGGAAGGACCTGATGAGACCGGTCTTCCGCCGTTCGATATCATCGTGCTCCTGTTCGATCTTCTCCTCTTCGTGCTCGAGCTCGACGTATTCCTGATCATACTCTTCCTTGAGCTCCTCGACGTCCTCTTCGACCTCTCCTTTGGTCTTGGAGAAGGAGAAAAGATCCAGGAATTGGCTGAAGAACGAACGTTTTTCTGGGATGTCATCATCTTCATAGTCCATGACGCCTGCTTCAGAGATGTCGACATATTCAGTATCGTCATGAGAAGGCTTCTTGGTGGTCATGGGCTTAGGAGATGGAGAATCCTCGTTCGCCTTGATGTCCTCGAGATAACCGTCAAGATCCTTATTGATGATGTCTTTCCGCGATTTGTTTACCACGATTCACACCCCTCCGTTCTCCCCGAACCAGCCAAGAATCACAGGAGACCACTTGTATAAAAATATTTGCATTTAGCGCGTCTAGACGCTGTTACCGGGCGAATGGGACATCGGCGCTTTTCCATAACACTTAAGAAGACCCCTGACAGTTAAGCAGACATGACCCGCAAACCGAGCGTGTCAGGACAATTCTATCCGGATGCGCCAGAGGATTTGAGAAAGCTCATCATTGCCTGCTTCTTCCATCCGCTCGGACCGGGCAGCTTGGATGGTCCTCCTGAACTTCACGAGCATGAAGGTGATCCATCCGACAGTCCCCCGGACCATGGCAACCTTTCCGCGGTCATCGTGCCCCATGCTGGCATCTCCATCAGCGGTCCTTGCGCCGCATGGTCGTATAGAGCCATCATCGAGGCAGGAGGATTCGACACTTACGTCCTGCTCGGGCCCAACCACACCGGGATGGGCAGGACAGGCATATCACAGGAGGACTTCGAGACACCGTTCGGGAAGGCCGAGACCGACAAGACGCTTTGTGCAACGCTCCTAAAAGACGGCGTAATCCTTGAGAGCGATGAGGCACACATGTTCGAGCATTCCTTGGAGGTGCAACTGCCTTTCTTGCAGGTCATCCATCACGATGTACTTCGCACTCCGTTCTCCATCGTACCGATGGTCGTATCTGATCTCAATGATGCAGACAGGATGGCCGATGTGTTGCGACAGATGATCACAGAATCCGACAAGAGGATTTGCCTGATCTGCTCGACGGATTTCACCCACCATGGACATCCGTATGGCTACGTTCCGTTCACGAAGGATGTCCAGGAGAAGATAAAGGAATTGGACATGGGCGCGATCGAACACATCCTCAAACTCGACAGCAAAGGATTCTCTGGTTACGTGGAGAAGACAGGAGCGACCATCTGCGGCAGGATGCCCATCGCTTTACTGCTGACAACAATTGCTGATGGCAGGGCAACACTGTTGAAATATTTCACGTCAGCCGACATCATCGGCGACAGAGAGAATTCGGTAAGCTATGCCAGCATCGCGTTCTATCGCGGATGAGCACGGACCTTCTTCTGCTTTTGAGTCCTTTGTCTTTGTCCTGCAGTCTTTGGGCTGTCCGCAGTCTTTACCCTGTCTCTTACTGGCCGTTTTATGGGGAGTTCAGGACGTTTCCACTGACGAGGACCGTGTCCGTGCTCGAAGACTTTTCCAACCCGCCATCCATGACCACCGATCATGATCGGACGTTCCGAGGGAGCAGGACGGAACACGGCGAATGTGATGAGGGAGAACAGCAGGAGAATCTGGAGAAGGTAGAGCATGAACACTCCAGACGAATCCGAAACCAATGCAGAGGAGCCGGCCGACGCATCGTCATCGATGGGTATCGACCCCGGGGATTCGATAGCTGGCGCCGATCGGCCTCCTGTCCTCGCAAGCCCGAGGGTATCAGAATCACCCGTTCCCCGACCTACGAAACCGGTCGGTGAGGTCCCTTGCGGGGACTGCTCCTCGAAAGGATGACCATCAGTATCTGTACTATCGGCATCCTGAGACGGTTGTCCGACAGTGCTGTTGTCCGCAGACGAATTAGTCGTGTTGGTGGATGTAGTGGCCGGCCTGAAACCTCCGCCACCTCCGCCGCCGCCTGGATTGCTCTGTACCGTGGCGCAACCCTCATTCTCATCCCCATCGCAATCATTGTCGGTATCATCGCCGCATACCTCGTCTGCGCCGGGGTTGATGGCCGCGTCGCTGTCATCGCAATCAGTGCCTGTGCCACATCCAAGCAGTCCGTATCCATCCAGGTCCTGGTCAGCGCATTGCTGCCGCACCTCTGAATGGATCAATCCGGTGACCTGGAACAGGGAGACTTCCACGAGCGAGCACGTATACGATCCCACCACATTCCCGTCGCATGCTACGAATGTCTCATTCTCCCCTGTGCAACTTCCGGTAATGTTCAAGGCGACCCCTGGTTCCACATCCCGGATGCAGACGGCATCGACCGAGGAATTGAGCTTGGAAAGAGTCACATTCTTGGTCTGCCCTTCAGGAAGGGTCAGGCCTGCCACGATTATCGAGCTTGTGACATCGGTCTCCCGCTCGATCCTGAGCGCTGCCAAGGAGAGGTTTGCCGCGGAGAAATTGAAAGGGAAAGACAGGATGACCGTACCGTTGTCCTTCACCTCCACCTTAAGGGTACCGTTGAGGACACGGGTGATGTTCGTGGAATTGCCCACGAACAGGGTCGCAGTGATCGTTGTGGTGTTGATCCAGGACGCATTGCCCAATATCTGGTCGATGGAATCGTTCAGGCCATCGTTGTCGTCATCAGGATCGGAATCATCTGGCAGACCGTCATCGTCGGCATCTGACAGTCCGGACACGGTTATGACGAATGACGCCAATTCTTCCTCCAATCCATCCGATAGGGTGATGTTGACAGGATACGATCCTGATGAGGAGATGTCAGTCTGCCATTCGCCAGATGTATTGAGAGGCCATGTGTAGTTGACCGAGATGGAATCGTTGTCCGGATCGCTGTAGGATAAATTTAACGAGGACACCGAGAACAGATCGGTCTCGTTGATCGATACATTCCCCGGAGTTGAGAGGAAGACCGGCGCACGATTGACGTCGGTGACCGTGATGTTCCATATGATTGATGTGTTCTCGACCGCGTCAGAGATGATGAGCTGAAGAGTGAGATTGCCGCTCTGGCCGAATCCTGGCGAGAAGGTGAAGTTCCCATCGGTGGAGACTAGGACGGCGTCGAGGAGCCAATAGACGGATAGCTGGTGGCCATCGGCATCGGAGGAGGTCTGGTTGAACAATGTCGTCGAGTTCTCTGGAACCGAGAGGGAGAGATTTGGTTCATACCAGGAGATGATCGGCGGGGAATTGCTGAGCACGACGACAGGTATGGGGATGGTGGCGAGCGGTGAGCTGCCATCGTCGAGTTTCAGAGAGAAGGCATGGCTGCCGAGGGACAGACCAGAGGTGTTGATGTCGAGCGTCAGTCCGACCGCTGAGGCGCCGTCGAACACAAGGGTGCTATTGCGGGGGACGAGCGCTGTCGAAGCATTCCAATAGGTCACCGGCATGACTGTCACATTGATGGTCCCTGCTCCATTAGCGAGGAAGCCGATACCGACATCGTCATAGGCCTGATAACCATGTGAGAGGTCGTAGCCGATGATGGACTCGCTCGATACCCCTGAGAGGGTGTTGTTATGACGGGAATAGACTCCGGCCAGGCTCCACGATCCGCCAATACGGTAATCGATATAGAGATTGGCATCGAGCGTCGAATCCTCCCAGCTCGCGGTGATGTTGACGATGTTCTCTCCGAGGAGATGGGGGCAGAACGACGAGAAATTGAGATAATGGACGACCGAACCGAAGGTGTCGGTGATCGGCACAGAAACAGAGCATCCTTCTGTCTCCTGATCGAACATCACGCGGACCGATACGTTGCGGGGCGTAGGGTCGTTCGTGACGGTAAGCTGCAGTTCTTGAGTGGTGTCCGAAAAGACAGTGGCTGACGGTGAGGATGGTGACACGCTGAGATTCGAGAGATACCGGAACGAGAGATTGAACTGGGTCGCCATGGTCAGGGTGTAGGTATGGATGGCCAGCCAATACCTATCATATCTGAGGCCTTGCTGAATGATGCGTTCTGAAGTGGTGCCCCCGGCCCCTGAGACAGTGATGAGATCAGAGGAGGGCGCGAACATGTAGAGGTCCAGGTCCTGGGCAGAGTCTCCCCACGAGAGGTTGATGTCTATCCCTGTGCCGTTCCGCGTGACGAAGGGATAGTACACCCAATCGCCGAAAGCGGTGATGGATGACCAGCATCCGGAGCAGTAGTGATCGACCGTGAGGAGCACGTCGTCCGCTTCCATCACCGGGACCGTGACCACCAACGGCATGCGCCAGGACCCTTGTCCACCGTTCTCCATGAGTAGATATCCGCCGTAGGTGCCCGGTTCTTGCTCGGGCGGGACCGATACGACCAATGTGGCGGTGGATTGGCTGTAGGCAGGGATGGCAGCCGAATCCGGAAGAGAGAAACGGCTCACCGGCAAGATGTTTATCCCCTGCTGGTCGCTAAGATTGTCAGCTGTGAAATTGATCGATAGCAGGGTGCCGGCCAGGTTCTCGAGGGTTATCGGAATCGACACATTGGCGCCGGGCTCTGCCCATGTCTCGATGAAGGGACGGTCGTCGACCGAGAATAGGAATGTGCTCCTGATAGCGGCTGAGACATTGATCATGCCTGCGCCCTGATCAAAGACGCCTTCTGAGAGGGCGGAGGCCGACGAGAAAAGCCGCTTCTTGAGATCTGAGAACCGCCATGAGCTGTTGTGCTCAAGCATGAGCGCGAGCGCGCCAGACACGAAGGGAGCGGCCATTGAAGTGCCGCTGCTGTACACATGGGTCGAGTCCCCACAGAGGGTGCCTCCGCCGGCAGACGCTTTGGCCGAGCAGATCGACACGCCAGGAGCGAGGATGTCAGGATCCAATCTGCCGAAGGCCGATGGTCCTCGTGAAGAGAATCCAACCACATAATCGTCATCCAACGAAGCGGTGCCTTGTGTATGGGCGGCACCGACCGTGATGATGTTCCGCGCCGACCCTGGCGCGCTCACGGTCTCGACCCCTGGCCCCACATTACCGGCCGCGATGACTACCGGAATGCCCATATCCGCGACCGCCGCGACAACCATGCTCACCGCGTCGGCATAAGGGGAATTAGGATAGGCCGCACCGCCCAGCGACATATGGATGATGTCTGCCCCTTGGCCCAATGCGAAATCGACACCGTCGATCATGGCGGTCGATGGACAGCTCCCGCCGCCGCTGCATACCTTGATCGCGATGATCGACGCATTGGGAGCGACGCCGCCATGCGCACCCGCCCCTCCGACGATGCCAGCGACATGGGTGCCATGACCATTGTCGTCCTGAGGATCAGTATCATCGTTCGCGAGATCACGTCCCACAGTGACGCGACAGTCGCCACCCGGCGATTCGCATGCTCCGAAATCAGCATGAGTATAGTCCACGCCGGTGTCCAGAACCGCGACCGTGATCCCTGCCCCGGTGAGGTTGAGCCTTCCTCGGACATCGGCCACCCCGATCACGTCGAACTCATTGTCCATGGACAATGTCTGATGGAATGGGACGCCAGGAGGGTCGGGGTCGATATTGAATATCCGATCCTCGAAGACCAGGATGCCCGGCTCTGCTCTGAGGCGTTCAATGTCCTGTTCGGTCGCCTCGGCCGAGAATCCTCTGAGAGCAGAGAAATCCTTGACATGCCGCAGCCTAGACTTGATGCCTATAGGCAATGACTTGGTCAGGCTTTCCTGGACCTTATAGGCGCGATAGGCCGCTCCGATCTGTCCATTCCTGTCAATCGAACCGATCGCCTCACGACGGGTAATCCTGGGCACTATCCCTGCTCCTCCGGTCTTCCTGCCGAGGGCATCGTGGTCTTGTGGATACGCAGCCGAATCGTCGATGTCAACAGGGACGCTTCCGTCATCAAGCTCAGGCACGAAGACGACGATACGATAGGTCTGAGTCTGATCGGTAGAACGGACAGCCGCGCCGACGAAAGCGAGGAGGAGGAATATCGACAAGAAGAGAAAGACGAGAAAGAATTGCGGTAGCGTCCGCTGCCGAGCCACAGCCTCAACACTATGTCCACCCCTCTTTTCGTCCATACCTGATCCTTCGGACTTCTTATATTAATAGTTTACCCACTCAAGGTTCACGGTGACGAGAGTACCTTAAAAAGAGCCAAAGAAGAGGTGAGGGGTAAAAGTGAAGAAAAGGAGAAAAGGAGAAAAGGAATGACAGATAAAAAAAAATTCAGGAATGAAAGGAATATTCACCGCTTCTCAAGCAGCTTGTCGATGACATCGGCCTTCCATCCGGTATTGAGGAGGATGGAACGGACCTCCTCTTTCGAACGGCCTGATTTCAACCCGCTCGCTATGTAGTCCTCTAGTTTGTCCAGCTCGCCATGGACGACATGCACACCATGCCGATCCAGTTCCTGGTCGATCTTGAGCCTCTCTTCTTCGGAGAACTCGATGGGCTTGGGGCGCCGGAAGTAGACGACGAAGAGACCTAAGGCCACGAAGACCAACACCACGATGACTATCCAGAGGACCGCTGACCCGGACTTCGAGGCATCTTTAAGCCCCGAAGTGACCTCAGGAGTCGGCTGGTCGCCTCCTCCATCCACCAGTTCTGGTCGATCGGCCTCGTCATCGCCGACACCATCAGTACCGTCATCCGCGGTTCCGTCATCCGCAGCATCGGCAGAATCTGAGTCATCTCCTGTGCCGATCCCTTGGTCAGTGGATTCCTTTGTGGAGATCAGGAAGAAGGACAGTCCAGGACTTGTGGCCTCGAAGTGGATATAGGCCGAATCTTCGCTGGCAGCCTTCGTGTCGAGCGCTTTCCAGCCGTCGCCGATCTCGTATCGCCACAGGACGACATCCTCTTGTTTCCAGCTCTTATTCTCCAGGTATGCCTTCTCGACCTTGAAGGCGAAGAGGACCGAATCGATGTCGGTCTCGCTGATGCCGCTCTCTTCGATCTTGATGAACTTGTAGACCGTCCCTTCGAAGGGGAATTGCAGGTCTGGAGCTGCAGTCAGGTGGATGACCTTGATTTCGACCTGAGCGTCAATATCATTGTTGAGGGTGACCGCCAAGCTGGTGATAGGGATGGTCTCTGATTCGATTGTCATGCTCGCGCCGTCGGCGACTGTGAGCTCATTCCAGACCTTGGAGACGGACATCCCCTCGATGGACGGCGGTCCGCCACCGCCGCCACCGCCACCGCCACCAGCAGCAGTCGTGGTGCCGTTTGAGGATGCGACCGTGATGGAATAGGCCTTGGTCAGCGAGGAAGGCATGACATTTCCTGCTGAGTCGTTGCAGAGGAAATAATACGTGCCTGAGGCATCGCTCTGGAATTCCACAGCCAAGGTATGGGATGTGCCGTTCCCGGACATGTATGAGGGCATGCTCGAGAAATTCACGTCGAAATTGTGGTATTTACAGGTGGCATCCTCGTCTGTGGTCACGGTGATGAGGAAGTTGACCGTCGTCGTCCCCGAGGACTCGGAAGTCACCGCACCCGCAGGGGGTGTGCTATCGTTGAGTGTGAGATTATGCCAGACAGTCCGTGTGCGGGAAGCGTTGTCGGTACAGTTCATCCAGAGGACATACTCTCCGTTCGGGATGTTGAGGATGTTGCTCTCGTAATGGTAGGTGACTCCGCTGAGGAGCGACGCGTCAGCAGAGGTGTATACGCCCGATGAAGCCTGGCCCCCGCTTGAGTTCGTGAGATTATAGACGCAGAACCTCGCCAAAGGAGTGGCCTCTGACGCATTGAATATGAGCGAGATATAGCTGTTATTCTGAAGAGAGTTGTTCGACGGCGATGTCATCAGGATGAGGGGGGCGCCGGCATCTACCGCGAAGAGCGAGAAGGCAGGCGAAGTGTTCTCGTTCCCATAGGTGTCGTTGAAATGAAGCGTCAGATTGAACGACCCGACATCCTCTTCCTGCACGATGTAAGAGATGTTGATGAAATCGTTGCTGCCCGACAATGCGGTGATGTCATATCGCGTCGAGGACGTGTTCTTCTCCAGCCATGCGAACGCGAGGCCCACATCTGAATCGTCCGAGACGTTACCCCAGACATAGATGGTGTTCCCGGTGAACATCTCAGTCTCAGAGACGCCGACGAAATCATAGGTCAGAGGAGTCCCGTTGGCCACGGCATAGTCAGAGAAACCGAGCTCCAGGTTGGCTGTCCCATCGAAGATGAGGATGGACGAGTTCCCGGCCGCGGTCGGGCTGGTGAGTCGGAGACGGCCAGAAGCGTCAGACGCGACGCCTGCGACCGTCGAGTCGATCTGGAGCGATAGGTTGGAAGCGGAGAGCGATATGCCTACGGGCTCAAAATAGACCGTATAGGCAGCGCCGTCCACTGTGAAATTGAAGATGTTGCGCGCGGTGATGGAATCAGAGCCGTTGGTGACGGTCCCGGCGACGAATCCGAGGACATCATATGCGCTCTGGTTGACCGCCACAACCTCGATTGAGGATGAGGTGTTCGTCGAGTTGGCCTGGATGAAGATGTATCCGCCCACCGCCGAGGCGGTGTTGTTGCCTATCGCGGCATCTATCTCCGCAGCGACCTCTGTGCCGGTGCGGTTGATGCCTGATGTGAGGTTGAAGTAGACCGCTGAATCGCCGTCGAAAGACATGGCGAAACGGTTGTTCCTCGCCACGGCCGTGGCGTTGGATGCGACAGACAGACCACTCTGGGTGTCGGCGTGGGTCACCGTCACCGGATACGATGCACCTGGCTGGGTCGAGTTGAGGAGGATGCCATCGCCTGACGGCACTACGCCCGTCACATTGCTCTGGGCGCTTGTCGCAGAGATCGCGTTGATGATCTGTGCCCTTGCGGTCCCGGTGCTCTGGGGATCGGAGGTCATGTTGGCTGCCCAGGATATGTTCTGGCCGTTGAGCATGATATAACCAGCGCCGAGATACGTGTTTGACTCAAGGCCGCCTGAAAGCGTCGCAGAATCCGTCGGAGCGTCAGCGTCGCTTCCGGTCAGGGAAGCCGTGACCATGACGCTTGCGCTCGTGTTCTCGCTTCCGGACACGGCCCATACCACGTGCTGCCAGGTGGTGATGTTCAGACCCGCGGAATCATTGTAGTACCGCCATGATTCGGTGAGCGTCCCGTTTGTGATCGTGACATTGACATAGGTAGTGAGATTCGTCAAGGTTATCGCGATGCTGTTACCGGCCGTCCCGGTCGAGGCAGACGTCCAGGTCACCGCATCCGTCGTGCCGTTGGCGGCCACCGCAGGACCGAGCAGCGAGACCGCACCGCCGCGTAGCGTGTTGTAGCTGCTGTAATTGTAGAAAGTGTAATTCTCCTGCACCGTACCGGTCATATTGGCGGACGAGGCCGGCCCGGAACCATTGAAGGTGTAGGTCTCCAGGTTCGAAGCGGTTATCGTTGCGGATGTCGCCGCCGTCGTGCTGAAGTTATAGAACGGCGCATAGGTGTTAAGGGAGAAGAGAGACGATGTGGAGTTGCTGAGCAGCACGTCGTCATAGGCAGATATCTGCAAACTGATGTTGATATTGTCCTCCATATCCGCGGAAATCGTAAGGTTGCACAGGTATGAGCTGAGTGTCCCACTGCAGGTCATGTTAGTCTCGTCATAGCCGGTGTTGTTCACCGTGACAGAGAGGCTGCTAGTGTTGAGCCGTGCATCTGAGAAGTTGAGCTGGATCGTGGGGGTCGCGTCATTGATCAACTGACCATCCGCCGGCCATAAGATGGAGACTACCGGAGAGACGGTGTCGACCAGGATGCTGTCGGACTGTGCAACACCTATGTTGCCGGCATAATCCTCGGCCCAGACATAGATGTAGACGTCGCCTTCAGGCGCACCGATGAGCTGACTGGTCGTGGTACCGACGGCGACAGGAGTGCCGTTCCGTCTGCCGGAATAATCGGTGATGTTGAAATAGTAGTATTTGATCCCTGATCCGATATCGCTACCGGTGACCCAGGAGAAATCGAGAGTCGAGTTCGTGGTGAAAGACACGCCGAGCTCGATCTGGACCAAACCTACCGAGGGAGCATAATTGTCCAGGGTGACGTTGGCGTCGGCCATGTCGGATCCGATCTCGAAACCGTCCGTGGCGTTGACGAAGAATGTGACGTTCGAGTTGTACGTGACGTTGGTCGAGTTGTACAGTACGATGTAATTGACGTCGCCGTCGTAGGTGTCGTTTCCGAGGAAGTCCCATGTGCCCCCACCATCAAGGCTCAACCAGAACCAGACCGCCTGTATGGTATCGTTGCCGTCCTCATCGGACACGGTGGCGTTGATCGAGAACACGCCGGTGATGTTTCGCTGGGAGTTCGGATCGGTGAGCGTGACGGTCGGCGCCCGGTTGTTCTCAGTGGTCGACCATGTGGTGTTGACGTCCGTGGTGTTGAAAAGACCATGAGTATCCAAGGTATGCACCGTGATGGTGTAGCTGGTCACATTGGGAAGGCCTGTATGGTTGAAGTAGTTGATCGACGATCCTAGAGTCGCATTGAGCGCGCCGTCGATGTAGACCATCGTGCCATTGAAGTCGCCGTCGGAAGGATTAGTCCAGTTCCAGTACAGCCAGCTGCTGCTCCGCGAGAGGTTGGTCAGGCCGGTAATCGTAGCTGGCGGTCTAGTATCGGTGACCGTGACGACGACCTGTTCGTTGATGGTATTGCCAGAGGTGTCATTGACCGTGACGACGAGGGTGTAATTGTATACCGAAAGCGTGACCGCGTCGGCCAGCACACCGGTGGACGCGTCGATGGAGAAATTCTGGATGTCGCTGACCGCATATGCGCCGAGACCCGCGAGATCGCTGGCGTTGAGATCATAGGAGAGCGGATCGCTGAGCTCGAGTGTGATGTTGTTCGGGCTCTCGTTCCATGTCGGATCAGTGGTGTCCTGCACCGTGACCGAGAAGAGCGTGTGGTTGCGGTTGCCGCTCGTGTCGTTGACGCTGATATTGAGCGAATGGATGCCGAGTGTGAGAAGGGAACCGTTTGTGAGGTTGCCCGTGGTGTCGATGGAGAACGCGCTGTTGTTGACCTCGAAACGGTCTACGGCGACATTGTCGCTGGCATTGATCTTGTAGGCGAACGGCTGTCCGTACTCCACAACTTGGTCCGTGGGGACCTGGATGAACCAGGGCAGAGAGCTATCCGAGACGATGAAATAGAACACGCCGAAAAGGTCCTCTGTCGAATTGAGCACGACAGAGGTGTCGTTGGAGAGCGTGGCTACAAGCTCGAAAGGGAATACACCGACGGCCGTCGAGTTTAGCAGCACGTTGATGTGGATGAGACTGCCATTGGTGATATTGACCGGATCGGTGGAGTTGAGGGTCGCGGTGGCTGAGGAACCGATGAAGTTGATAGAAAGATTGTAGTCCCGGCTGAGGTTCTCCTCATTGAATATGGAGATGTTGAAGCCTGCCTGACCGCCCTGGGGCCTGGTGGCGTTCATCAGGGTGAGATTGGAGAACGTGAGATTGTATATGTTCTGGGCTGCCGCCTGATCTGTGGCCAGGACGACGGCGGAGAAGACGACCAATGCGAGGACGATGATACGGACGAATGGATCGGCTTTAATATGCCTGGCTGTTGAATATGATTCGGAATCCTTATCCATGCTCGTAACACCCCTCTTTTCGATGATGCCCATGCTGGATGGGCGCATAATCCACACGCGAGAAATAACATATTTAAATATTTCGGAATCCTCCGAGGAGAAAGAGGATATAGTATGGCTGGTGCGATAACGAATCAGAGGACGGGAAAAGAGGTATGCTCGAGGAGCAGAGTGCTTCTCGATGCAGTATCCCAAGGATTTGGCCTGATGTTCCGACGACGTCTACACGACGAGGGATGGGTGTTTTCGTTCTCTTCGGAACGGATTGTGTCCATCCACATGCTATTTGTGTTCTTCTCCATCGATTGCGTATGGCTGGACAAGAGGAGGAAGGTGGTGGACATCATCAAAGGCGTCCGGCCGTTCTCACCGTATGTGCGGCCGAAGGTCAAGTCGATGCATCTCATCGAGCTGCCGGCAGGGACGGTGGAGAAAGCAGGGATCAGGGAAGACGACCTGTTGTCTTGGTAGAACTGGGGACTAAAGGTTTATAAATGAATTCGGATTCTTAACACACACCCATCGGGGGCATAGTATAACCTGGTAGAACGGCTGGCTCCAGTAATGGAGCGCGGAGCTCATTCGAGCGATGACGAAGCGCCTTGAAGACACCAGCAAATCTGGGTTCGAATCCCAGTGTCCCCACTTTTCTATTTCACTGCTTTCGACTGCTTCCACATCAATTCGAACTGGTTGCGGTAGCTCTGGGCGTTGTCCGCGTTTGTTATGACGACGGCAAGCGATGGATTAGCGGTCCAGATGAGCAGCATGACCGTGTCGTTGAATATCATGGTGTCGGTGATGCTCCGGTACTCAGGTGGATGGAGCCTGGCCTCACCGACGTAATCTTTCAGGAAAGTTGGGGTCTTGCCGATGAAGTCCGCATTGATGATTATCCGAGAGACAATCCCGGCCTTCTTCTTCTGGCGTTGCCATGTGCCCCAATACGCCGGAAGCACCTTCTTGAATAATCCTGAGACACCGAAATCATCATAGCGTCCGCTTGGGTTCAGCTCGGCAAGCATCCGTTCGAGCGCGGTCCGGATGCCCTTCGCACCGGAGAAGACGGTCACTTCCTGCTTATGCTTGCTTGCCGAGACCCTGGCCAAAAGATTCGGTAGGACGTCTTGCATGTCCTCTTCCTTCTGCTTTAGGATCTCGAGGAAATGTTTGGGATCGACAGGCGAGAAATGCCTCTTCTTATCGCGGACCACAGATGAGACGAGCCCTTTTTCCATGAGACGCTGAAGGACCTGGTAAGCGGTGCCGCGATGGAGCCCGGTCTTCTTGATGATAGGACCTGCCAATGTCTCTCCGACATCGAGCAGGGTCAGATAGACGCTGGTCTCTGCCGGCGTAAGCCCCATATCCTCCAGAACGCTCCTGACATCCATGAAACGATTGATGAATTGAAGTATATAATACTATTGTTGTCGTCTTGATTAAGACTACAGTTTATTATCAATCCCAACGACATTTGTTCATCCATGGCAGCGGAAAGCCTCGAAGGGGCTGCGGACCAAGCATGGCTCCCTGCAGCCGGAAGGCCAAGCCTCCTTGAGGAGATGGTGAGCGCCGGCACGCTGGCCGCGACTACCATGGCCGCGGTCACGGCATTCGGTTGGCTAGGTGCGATAGTCTGGACAGGCGCGTATCTTGCGGCCTACCTCACCACCAAGGGCTCGAAGGAGCTGGAGGAAGAGGACGTCCGGGACCAGATCAATGCCGCCAACATCAGCCAATTCGTGGTCGACCCGATCTTCGATATGCTCGCTGGAGCGAGCGGTGTGTTCGATACCCTCCTGTTAGGACTCGGATTCACCGCGCCCCTCTTTTCCCTGCTGTACTCTGCGATCCTATACACCGTATCCCATTATTCACCGAAGAAGCTGCTCAAGGATGTGATCACGCTCAAGGCCCTGCTGCTCCCTTATCGGATCATCAAGGACGAGATCATCCCGAACTACATCGATAGGATGAAGAGCTTCTACAAACGGGGTGCATTGTTCGTGGCCGCCAACTGGGTGCTTGTGCCAAGGCAATACCAACTCATCGGCGGCGGCATCGCGAACTACTTCTACCGCCTATCGCATTCGGTGTACGGAAAGAAAGAGATCAGCGGACAGACATCGCTCGCGAGAGCATGAAAGAAAAAACTGTACAAAAAGCGTGAAAGAAAAAGCATGAAAGAAAAAATTATTTCTTCTTCTTGCGGACCACGACTTTCTGGGGCTTGTCGTCCTTCTCCTGGCCCTGGAGGACCAGGATGATGACGATGAGGATGATGATACCGGCAAGAAGATACCAAGCATAGTCGCGGAGCAGACTGAGCATCGGATTGGTGTCGAAGACGCTCAGCTCGGGCTCGCGCACCTCCAGCACCATGGGGGGACTGACGATGACCGGGCTCTTGCCGTCCGAAGCCGTGAATGTGATTTCGCGGCGACCCAGGAAGAAGGGATCGGGCGTGAGGCTGGCGATGCCTTCCTCGCTGATCTCGACCGAGATGTTCTCGACCGGTGTGTGATTGAATTGGAGCGTGTCGTTGTCGGGATCCTTGAAGGCCTCAGTGAGGTCGATCTCCCGGACTGTTCCTTGGTCCCAGACCTGGTAGAGGAATCCCTCTTCGAGCTGCTCTTCAGGGGCGGGTTCGGGCGATGCGTTCTCTGCCGTCTCGCCTTCGGGAGCTGTGGTCTCGTTGCCTCCGATTATGACCGGCGCGGTCTGGTTCTCTTCCGGTAGGGTGACGTTCATATCGGCTTCTGAACCGGTTCCATCGCCGGATTCATTGCCCGTTTCATTGGTCGGCACGATGTTGAAGAACGGGCCCGATGGCGTCGTCTCGTTTCCGGTCAGCGGAGGCGATGGCGTCATATTGAACGCGCCTTCCTCTTCCTGACCGCCGTCTGCGGACCATGCCGAGAAGAATCCCATATAACCCAGGACGAGCACTCCCAAGAGGAGCAACAGTACGATGAGCGCAGCGACAAGGATGGCGTTCCGTGAAGGACGCTTCTTCTCCTGTTTGACCCTTTCAGCTGCGCGCTTCTCTTTGGCCTTCTTGGCCTCGACTTCCTTGGCTGCGATGCGGGCACGGGCCTCGGCCTCTTTCTGCTCCTTTGCCACCGCGACTGCGACAGGTTTAGGAGCGTCGGTTCTGACCTCTTCTTTCTTCTCGCCCTTCTTACTGCGCTTTACCCAGACAAGGATTGCTAGGATGATGAGCAAGAGGATGAGCGCGAAGAGGATGTAGAACCACCAGGAGCCCAGGAATCCGCTGGTCCCTACGCCTGCGACAAAGTCGAAGGCGAAAGTGATGTCGACACCGTAGCCTGCGAAGAGCAGGCTGAAGGGATAGTCGCCGGACTCGAGATCCTCGAAAGGCTCGAGCGATACTGTGAGATTGGTAGAATCGCCAGGACCGAGCACGACCTCATTGGTCGAAGAGGATATCCAGATGGGACCGTCGACCGCTACCGTATAGCTGACGGGCAGCAGACCGAGATTGATGACCTCGATGCTCGCCGAAGTCGGCTGATGATCGGTGTTGATGCGATTGGAATTGAACAACGACCCGAGATTGGTGACCTCGAGATCGTAGCAGCGATCAGGAGGAGCGAATTCGATAGCGATGCTGTCACTCCTCTCTGTTCTCGCCTGTTCGTAATTGACGATCGCGTTTAGCGAAAGCGAGGTGCTGTTGTATCTGCCCTCTTGACAGACAGGCGATATCGTTATCGGGATAGTCAGGTTACCGGCCGCAGGAACGGTCACATATTCGGCAGGGACCGATGCGTAGGGCGCGAGCTCGCCAGATAGTCCGAGCTGCAACGGAAGGTCGCGATCACCGTCGTTCGTGATCTTAGCGGTGATATCATATGTATGGCAACAAGTGGATATCTCATCGCTCTCGAAGTCCACCGAATAGTCGAAGCAAGTGCCCACTGACGCGACGAAAGAGCTGGCCTGGGTGATGTCCCCCATCTGAGATGTGGAATATACCCGAATAGGATATTGGTTCTCACTGCCTACGGGAGGTGCCACGAAGACATTGACCACGCCGGTCTGGCCAGGCTTGACCGCGATGGCGTCCGCTTCTAACCATGCCCATTCAGGACCCTCGATCGCGAGATTGAAAGCATTGTCGAACTTGGCGAAGTTGCCGATGACGAAAGGGAAATATTCAGCGCTCTCGGCGCATACCAGGAATTCCGCGGAATCCGGAGGGACGACCTGCAAGAGGCTCTGATTCCCGAGGATGATGGGCTGGTACTTGCCCACATATGTAGAATAGTCATAACATGCGTTGATCGTGAAAGGGATTGAGAAGGACCCGACATGGCCGGTCGCGCCGGCGATGACCTCGACGGTGTCTTCCAGGGACCCGTAGATGCCGCAAGGAGCCCGGATGAAGCCGCGCACCACCATCTTCTGACCAGAATCCAGGATGACCGGATTATTGGAGAAGGCGAACCATTCAGGATGGTCCTGTACCTGTAGATAATAGGTCTCAGGAAAGCCATTGATATTGGATATCTCGACCGCGAACTCCTGGGCCTCACAAGGGCAAGCAGGCTGAGGGAGCGTCATAGGGATGACCCCTACATTGCGGCAGACTGAAGAACGCACTGAAAGCGGGATAGTCTTCTCGAGGCCAGCTGAACTCTCGATGAGAAGCTTGAGATGGCCTGTCCCTTCGTAACCACAGCGAGGTCGGATCATGATCGGGACGCGCCTTGACTCGCCGGGCGAAAGGAAGAACCCATTGTCCAGCGGTGTGGCCCATTCGGCCTCGTCACCCGAGACACGGATGATGTATTTCTCCGCGAACGTGCCTGTGTTCTGCAGCGTGAGCGAAAGCTCGTTTCCCCTGCAAGAGCAGGCGCTGATATCGCCAGCCGGGACATAGGCAGAGAAATCGTTGACAGAGAGGACAGGAAGCGCGGACAATATGAACATGACCGCGACCGTGATGAAAAAGAGACTGTTGACGAGTCGATTGTCACTCATTTTGGATGCCTTCCGTTTGCTACTCAGGAATTAATAAGTATTTAAATAACTTTCGCTCGTCATCGACGAGGAACCCTCTCAAAACACCTGTCGGGGCGCTTCCGCTATCAGGCAGGAAAAGAAGAAAAAAAGAAAAATGGAAGTTGAACAGACAAAAAAAAAGAGAAAAAAGGAAGACCTAATAATAGGTCTTCTCGGACTCGTCGCCGTCTTCGTCGTCGCCGCCCTTGAGCTTCTGGAACCCGATAATCAGGCCCAGGATCACAAGCAGCACGACCAGCACGATGAGGCCGATCTGTAACGCCTTAGTCACGTTGTCCCAGGAGAACTCGGAGCTCTCCTCAGCACCCTCAGACACGCTCACCTTCAGGGGAACCTGCTTGAGGATCTGTCCGTCCGAAGACAGGGTCAGCGAGAACATGTTCTCGCCAGCCGGCGCGTCGTCCTTAGCAGAGAGATAGACGAACATCGTCACGGTCTCGCCGCTCTTGACAACAGCCACATTGCTGGGTGACACCTGGTACGAAGCCCAGGCACCGGGAACGTCGACGCTCAGCGCGTACGTCCTAGCTGAAGAGCCCTGATTGGTAACAGCGACCGGGAAAACGGTACCGCCAGCACCAGCCACGACATCCTGACCAGAGACGCCGACCGCCATCACAGTCTTCTCGACCGCGGGCTCGTCGTCCTTCTGATCCTGCTTGCCAGGAACCTCGCAAGCATCGCCTTCAAGCACGGTGATCTGTGCGAGCTTAGTGATGGTCTCATCGCCGTCATCATATTCAACAGTGACCTTCACGTCATACTCGCCAGCATCAGCGCAGGGCGGGATTCGCATGTACAGCTCCTCTGACGTGGTTGACTCGCCTTCCTCTATCTCATCGATATAGTCAGACGCACTCACGCCGAGCGCAGGGATAGCAACACGGACCTTGATGCCCTCCTCATCCTGTTCACCCACGTTTTTCACGCGGACGGTGGAGAGAAGCGCTCGGCCAGCCTTGACATACCCTTCGGGGTTGAAGACGACGTCCTTGAGATACAGCTCATGGTTCTCTGCCTCGATCTGCAGATGATACTCGAACTGTGAGGTCTCGCCGCCTCTGTCTTCGACCCTGATGCGCAGGGTGTACCTGTCCTTGTCCATGCGAATGGGCAGCTTCAGGTTCAGCTTTTTATCGTAAGTCACATTGGCCTTCATATCGAAAGCGTCTGTGATGTCTTCAATCAGATCGTCATGGTCGTAACCTCTCATCACAGCCTCAATCTGCACATTGGACAGATCTTCGGTTGATTTGAAGACAATCTGGACTTCGATCTCATCGCCCTTTTCCTTGGCGAGCACGAAGTTGTTCAGGGTCTGTTGCACCGTAGTGTCGTCAACTTCGACCTTGACCATCTCGACGGGCAAAGCGACCGTTGAGAAAGCCATCAGGGCAAAGATGCCGACGACCGCGAGCAGCAGGATGCTCATTTTGTTTTTTCCGTAACTCATTTTCTTTTACCCCCAGTCTGTTCATCGACCATAGGTTTAGTGGTATAGGTACTTTATCGGGAATCACAGACGGTATTTAAAAGTTTCGATAAAAACACCATTGGTCCGTGACTACCGATATTTTTCATTGTCCAGTAACTAAACTGTCTATTTAAATATTTGTGTTCTGGAGCAGTCATGTTCCTTAAGTGCTCAAATCGTTTGTTTTCTGTCATTTCTCGCCTCAGTTCACCAGGAACTCTCGGACCTTGACACGCCTCATATCATCGTTGCTCAGCGTGACCCGCACATCATGCAGGCCCGGCGTAGCGTCCTCAGGCAGCGTGATGTACATCACACGGTCGATGGTCTCTCCCGGATCCACATCGATACGGGACATCTTCCTGTGAAGGTCAAGGCCATAGACATTGGCCATGATGGCCAAGTCTTCCAATTTCTGTTTACCGTCGTTGGTGAACTCCAAGACTAGTATCATGTCATCTCCGGGCTTGATGCCGTCTGCATTGAGCAGCTCGAGGCGGGTCCAGCTAAGCTTTCTGCGAGGCAGGTTCTCATCAGCGGTGGAAGATCCGACCGTGATCGTCGCATAGGCCTCAGCAGTGTCGCCATCAGCATCCTCGACCACCAGGCGGACGGTATAGATACCTCCCTTCTGGAACACATGGTGGATGAAAGGCGTGGGGAGCGGGCTCGTACCGTCGCCGAAATACCAGGTGTAGGTCAAGGGAGCGTCCCCGGTGCCGATGCCCTTGAACGAGACGTCCAGAGGCGCGGAGCCAGAGATCGGATTCGCGATGATCTGCGCTGTCACCGGCAGGTCCTCGACCGTCACAAAAGCGAAGTCGCTGTCGGAATCGCCGTCATCATCAGTCACGGTCAGGGTCACCGTATAAGTGCCTGTCGCTGTGTAGGCATGTGTGACAGTCACACCGGAAGCGGACTGGCCGTCGCCGAAATCCCAATCGTACGACACGATGTAACCATCGGAATCGCTCGATCCAGAGCCGTCGAATCCCACATTCTGGGTGCGGTGGACGGTCTGGTCAGGCCCGGCATCTGCGATAGGACCATCGTTGACGTTCTCCACGACCACATGCAGCACAGCCTCGTCATAATCGTTGTCGAGGTCGTACAGGCGCAGCACGATGTCTGTCTGGCCCTCATGGACGGCGTCGATGGTCAGCATGTCGGTGACCGGATCGACAGATACGGTCACGAGGCTGCCTGTCGGCGTCGCTGTCCAGGTCAGATTGGTATCATGGTCCTCGAGGTCGAACTCGAAGGGTGTCAGATCGATGAAGCCGGTCTGGGTCTCAGGGAAGATGACCTGAGGCAGGGGCTCGAGGATGATGGGCAGGTTATTCCTGATGGTCAGGGAAACCTGTGCCTGGCCTGCGCTTCCGTCCGTGTAGTTCAAGGCGAATCCGAACACCTGGCTCTGCCCATAGAATAGATGGGAGAGCGGGATCGGATTCAGCCAATAATAGTACCAGCCGTCATGCAACGTGATGAACTCAGAGAGATCAGCACGGCCGCCGGGCGGGCTCACGAGCGTGGTCGCGGTCACGATATCCTCGATGACGCGGTCATTGTCGTTCCTGTCGATGATCTTGAACTTGACGAAGAGGTCCTCGCCCCGGAAAAAGTCATCGTCGGGCTGCAGGTACAACGAATCGTTGTACGTCATGAGACTGACGATGTCATAGCGGTGGTCGAGCACCTCATAGGTGAAGCGCGGATACGTGTCCATGTCGCTGATGAAGCCGGACTTCTGCGCGGTCGCGTAGACCGTGAAGATGCCGACATTATCCTGGACGTCCTTGCCTTCGCAACCGCCCGTGATGTGGTCAGTGGAACAGGCGGAAAAGACCGAGCCATCCAAATAACGGATGGTGACGTCAGCGTTGTCGACCGGTCTGCCATGCGATGAGACCATCACTGAGCAGCTCTGTTCGGCGTCGAGCACGACATGGTCGAAGCAGACGATGCTGTCTATCCGAAGCTCTGCGGTCACATCGACGATCTTGGTGATGGAATCAGAGAGTCCGTAGGAATCGACCACGGTATGGGTCACCGGATACTGACCGGGCTGTGTGAAATTGTATTCAGCGAGTTCGCCGGAGAAGGCCTGGCCTTCTATGATCCAGGAATAGCTGACGATGTTGTCCTCCTTGTCGGTCGCGGTGGAAGTGAAGTCCAGCATGTCGAAGATGTTGGGGTTGACCGGGACATACACGAAGTCTGCCACAGGCGGACCGTTCTCCATGTCGTCGTAAGGATCGTCGCAGTCCGGATCAGCCGGATAGTCGATGTCGCCGTCGCCGTCGTTGTCGATGCCGTCATTGCACTCGAAGGGCTGGTCGACAGAGATGCGCACGGATGCGTTCGCTGAGTCGCCATCGGCGTCAAGCACCTCGCATTCAGCATTGAAGCGGCCAGGGAACAGATAGGTGTGGGTCGCACGGCTGCCGCGGATGGCGGGTGAGCCGTCGCCGGGCACGATGATGACATCGAAGGGCGCATTGCCGCCGGTGATCACGCATTGCAGCGAGACGTCGAGCGGAGCGAAGCCGGAAGTCGGCACCGCGATGATGGACACATCAGGCACGTTGTCGGAGACCGAGATGGTCATCGACGCTATATTGTCTGAGATGTCGATCTCGCCGAGCACAGGATCGACCATGATGGTCAGCTCGTGCACACCGACCTCTGCATCGAGGTCGCAGGCATAGACCGGCGTATGGGTATTTGGATTGGGCAGGCTCACGATGCGCCTGCAGGTATTAATCTCGCTTCCGTCATACATGAATCGGAGCGTGCTCGTCTCAGGCTGGTTGCCTTCGTTTCGCACACGGGTGGAGAACTGGATCTCCTCTCCCTCGATCGCCTGGGTAGGGAATGAGGTCTCGACCAAAGCGAGGTCATGCACCGGACAGGGGCCAACGAAAAGGCCGTAATCCGCCTTGTTATCATACAGATCAGTCTCCAGGAAGACAGGGTCCACCGCGATGGTCAGCACATGCTGTCCATACTGGGCATCCCAATCGCAGGAGAAGGGCTGGGTCGTATGACCGGGCATGAGATAGATACCCACTTGACAAGTGGTGATCTCCTGGCCGTCGACCAGGAAGCGCACGACGCTTGACTCAGGGCGAGTACCCTGGTTCTCCACGCGGCCGGAGAAGGTGATGATCTCGCCTCCGGTGGCCTCGATGGGGAAGGAAGGGTCGACGATTGCGAGGTCATGGACCTCGACCTGGCAGCGCTGGTCGCAGCCGTCGTCGTCCCACACATTGCCGTCGTCGCATTGCTCATGCAAGCCGAGGCCGTTAGGGGACTGGATATAACCGTCACCGCAGAATGTAAGGGTACAGACGTCAGTGCAATCATCGACAGGGTTGCCGTTGGCGCCGTCGTCGCATTGCTCATACTGCTGTTGGACGATGTCGTCTCCGCAGAAGGGACCATCGACTATCTCCCAATCGCATGAGTCGGTGCAGTAATTGCATGAATCGTCATAGCCGGGTTCGCAAGGGATGCCGTTGAGCGGACCCCAGTCGCATTCCTCTCCTGTCTCCTGATCGCCATTGCCGCAGACGGGCTCGGGCGGGAGACATTCGAGCTGGATGGCGGACGCGACAAGGATCGCGCTCTCGCCGCTTCGCTCAGCCGGGGATTCGACTTGGACCGCGAGATAGTCATGGTTCGCGGGGATGGTCACTGTGGCACGGAAAGTGTCCCACTGGGGACCGTCGTTGGCATCGAGGATGTCATGTCCGATCTCAGTGCCGACATCGATGACCTTGCTCGGCGGATTGCCGGAGCCGGTCTTGACCCAGATACCGTCTCCACGATCGTCGTCGGTGTCGCCGACCATCAAAACGATGTCAGCGGACCGCTCGAAGCCTTCGGAACCGAATTCGAAGACCACGACCTTAGAGTTCTGACCAGCCGGAAGACTGGTGCCATGATAATAGTAATTGTTGTCTGTGCGGATCTCGATGAAGTTCTCCATGTCGGGATCAGCTACCACAGCCAGCAGGCCAGCGCCTTCGGACTGGGGCTCAGGGATGCCTGAGATGGAATAGTGCTCGTCGGAATCGTCGAGATGCGAGGTCACGACCTTCTGGAATGCCCAGTTGTTGTTGCCGGACACAGAGGGACCTGTCGCATAGCCCTGGAGGTTGACGCCATCGAGTTTGATGGTGTCGTCCTTGGCCGAGCGCATCGCCCAGACGAGGAGACCGAAGTCAGGATCCTCATCAAGCTCGAGATTGATGCTGTTGGGCTGGCCGTCTTTCATGCCGACGCCTGCAGCAGCGAGCTCATAGTAACCGCATTCGAAAGACCAACCGGTGGTTCGGCATTCGTAGCAGCCATCGCCGCTCTCATCATTGCCGTCATCGCACTGTTCGTCTCCCTCTACGACACCGTCGCCGCATTCAGGGATGGACTCGGTCTCGCAGGTGGATGAGCAGCCGTCGCCGTTCTGGTTGTTGCCGTCATCACACTGCTCCTCAGAAGGATTGCGATAACCATCACCGCACACATTGTCCTCACAGGTATTGAGGCAGTAATCATTATTATTGGAATTGCCATCATCACAAGACTCATACTGCGATTGGCGGATGTCGTCTCCACAGAAGGGACCGTCGAGAGTTATCTCGTCGCATGAGGAAGAGCAATAGTCGCAGGAACCCTCATAGCCAGGAGTACAGGGGGCACCATTCTGAGAACCATCGTCACACTCCTCATAACCAAGCTGGCGGACATCATCACCACAATAGGGACCATCGATGTTCACGATCTGACAAGAGACAGAACAGTAGTCGCATGCGCCATCATAACCAGGAGTACAGGGGGCACCATTCTGGGAGCCGTCGTCGCACTGTTCATACTGGCCGTATCCATTAGGCCACTGAGTCGTGCCGTCACCGCAATAGGAAAGATCTTCAGTCTCGCAGGTCGAAGAGCACCCATCACCGTTCTGGTTGTTGCCGTCATCGCACTGCTCTTCTGAAGGATTGCGATAACCATCGCCGCAAGTATTGTCCTCACACGTATTGAGGCAGTAATCATTATTGTTGGAATTGCCATCATCACAAGACTCGTAAGCAGACTGGACAGAGCTATCACCACAGAAAGGACCATCAAGAGTCACGGTCTGGCATGATGAGGAGCAATAGTTACAGGAATCGTCGTACGCAGGATCGCACGGAACACCGTTCTGAGAACCATCATCACACTGCTCATACTGACCATCACCATTGGGCCACTGAGTCGTGCCGTCACCGCAATAGGAAAGATCCTCAATCACACAAACGGAAGAGCAACCATCGCCGCTGACAGTATTACCGTCATCACACTGCTCGTAAGCAGGCTGACGCACACCGTCACCACAGAAA